>JAHFDY010000020.1 GCA_023248735.1 Myxococcales bacterium | reverse complement strand
CACGAGCGCGTCGGCGTCAAAGTGATGCTCGAACACAAACTCAGAGGCGAGTCGCCAAGTAGCGTCAGGAGGAACGCGCCCGTCTTCGAGGAGCACGAGGCCCGCTTGAAAGTAGTTGTAAAAGGGCACGAGGCGTGGACCGAAAACGTCGAAGTCTCTCGGTGGGGCCTGCCTCTCGAGGTGGATGAGAATGCGTTCGACCCTTGCTCCGTGAGAGAGTGCGCGTGCCGCGGCAAGCGCACCAGACGCGTGATCGGCATAGACGCGTCCACGTTCAAGAATGGCGCCGAGCTCCTCAGGCTGGACAAGGCCAGCGAGTAGATCGGCATAGAGCGAGTAGACCACCGCGTCGGCCTCTGAGTCGTCGCCGATGAGCGTTTCGAGGGTGGATACGTCCCCGTGGCCTTCAAGCTTCGCGCGCGCTTCTAGAAGTGCCGGCAGCTTGTAGCCGACCTGATCCTTTATTGCGCGGAGGCGAAGCTTGAGCAGGTTCTTCAGGTTCGACTTCAGCGTCATGGTTTCCCACTCGACACCGTCGATCCGCAGTTTCGCCTCGATGCGCCTTCGCATCTGTGTTGGCGACCCAGACAGCAAGTGAATGCTCGTTCCGGCGGCGCGCATCTCGCGAAGGAGCGTTGTCGCGCCGCTGAAAGCACGCTTGTCAGAGGGCTGTTCGAACGCGGTTCTTAATAGATCGCGCACAGTTGCAAATTCAGTGCGCAGGTAGGTCTTGTCGAGATCCCAGCGCGTAAGATGAGGCGCGTCCTGCAGCATCGCTTCCGTAGCGTGCACGCTTTGTGGGCCGAAGAAAAGTGAACGGCTGTAGCATCGCACTTGCACAATGAAACGCGCGGCAAATGACGCTGTGGTTTCAGGGGCGTGAATTCGATGCTGTTCTTTGTTCTATCGAAGTCCCTCGACGTGATGATCGCCCCATACACGTGGGTCATGCTTTTGCTTCTCTGGGCGCTACTTCAGTTCCGCAAGAGAAAGCGAAAGCGTGGACAGCGCGCCATTCTCTACGCCTTTACCGTTATCTACGCATGCTCAACGGGGTGCACTGCGAGCTTGCTCACCCACAGCCTCGAGGCACAGGCCAAATTCACGGTGCGCGAAAATGTAACTTACGATGCAGTAATTCTGCTCGGCGGCCTCATGGAGGCACGATCCAACCCACCTTCGTACAACGATGCGGTCGAGCGACTTCTCGTGACGTACGACGTCCTGCGCACGAATCAAGCGAAGTTCGCCATCATCTCGAGCGGAATCGACGGGCGCGGCGAATCGGAATCGGCGTTGCTGGCGAGGCAACTCCGCTCTTGGGGCATCGACGAGTCGCGGCTCATCCTGGAGGATCAAAGCGTCAACACGCACAAGAACGCGCTCTACTCAAAGGGCATCGTCCGGGCGCGCAATTTCCAAAACGTCATTCTGATCACGTCGGCGATGCACATGAAGCGCGCCGCGGGCTGCTTTCGGGCCGTTGGTATGGAACCGGCTCTGCTCCCGGTCGACTACCGCACAGCGGGTCGCTTCTACCAAGCAGGTCTCTTTCCGCGCGCGCGCGCGCTCAGCGATACAACGGACGCCATCCGCGAAACGGTCGGCTGGTACGCGTACCGTGCGGTCGGCTGGGCGAAATGAAGTCGCAGAGAGAACACGAGGGTAGAGCCCCTCGCCTACGGCTCAGTACCCTTGGCGTTCCGCGCGCAAAATATCTTCGAAAGCGTCGATAAACGCGGCCGCCGCTTCACCCTCGGGCTCGATGAGCGCGAGCGAGTTCGACTGTTGTTTGCGGGTCTTCTTGGCTCCGCCGACTGCGATCCGTGAAGTGCTTGGTTTGTTTCGATTTTGTGAAGCGCTCATCACGTACTCCTATTGAACGCGAGATTAGTGGGCGGTCTGCCATTGAGCGACTTTTTGAGGCAACTTATTCCTTTGGAGACGCAAGGTGCGCAAACGTAGGAAAAGTGCGCGGTCGCCACTTGTACGTGACCGATGGGCTTGTACTGGCAGACGAGGCGGGGGTTGCGCAAGCCCCAAGCATCAGGTTCACATAAATGGGTACTTCAATGTGCGACGGGTTTGCCACCTGGGAAGAAAACTCCTGCCGTTCGGGAAAACCATTTTCGCATCGAAGTTGGCGTTGCAGCACCATTTTTGGCACTTAGGGTCATCACAGAGACGCCGCGCGCGCTGACGGAGAACCTCCGCATGCGGCCTCGAGACCGTTACCGTCGGGGTCACAGCTCGCGAAGCCCAACGCCTTGCACGAAACCGCGACCCGGAGCCCAAGCGCACAGAACTCGAGCTGATCGCTACCTCGGCAACGTGCGGTGGAGTCATGGCAGCCGATCAGTTCCACCGGCACGCGGCAGGCAGGACTGGCGCTTGATCCATCACACGCGAGGCCGTACCTCGCGCAATCGAGGACTTCAGCGGCGCCCCTCGCGCCGGCGGGGGTACACCTGACGAGCTTGCTTCCCTCGCAATAGCGCTGGCCGATGCGAGTGCACTGCTTTTGCTCGGACTTTGCGCAGTAAGCGGTGGGTTCGCTGTTCTCGTCGCGAACGTTCTGACAAGTTTCGCCCGGGTCGCAACTCGTACGTTCGGCGGCACCGCTATCGCAAGTCAGGAGGGTCACGGTGTCGAGGCAACGTGACTCCGGCGCGCCCGGTGGGCACATCTCGGGAGAGAGGCACGCTCTCGCCGAGAGGCTGTCGTGCGTCGCGTGTTCCTTGCATTCGCCCTTCACCTCATTGCAAGCGATAGCGCGCGACTCCTCGTCATTTTCGTCGTCACATTGGTAGAGCGTCTCGCCGTCGCAAAAAGTCGATTCGCCACTGTGTTTGTTACATATTGCCGTGACCCGAGCGTCATTGCGTCGGTGCATGCACTTGTCGACGTCGCTGCATGACAAGGCGCTCCCAAAGCAATGGACCGCAACGTTGTTTTCTTCGCTCCAAGCCAGCCAGCGCTCGACGCACTGTGAAGCTTCTCGGTATTGCTGAGGGTCGTTCTTGCGTGCGCAGCTCGAAATGCGCGCGCACGAGTGGACACTCTCGATATAGCGATCGACGGGCCGTATCGCTCCCACGGCGGGCGTGTGCGACTGCGTGTGGCACGCGAGAAACGCAACCGTTGCAATAGCGAAGGGCGAGCGCCGCACGGAACGTAGAGTACAGAAGCCGCAACGGCGCTGTCGACATACGTTTTTCGGCACTCACGGTCTTACCGGTTGATTGCGCGGCGGAGCGGTTCGAGGGCGGTGACGAGTTCGTGCATGCCCGAACGCGCCGCTAGCTCCAGCGCTTCTGAAAGGTAACTTCGTGCGTCTTGAATGTGATCGCGGCCTCGCGCAACTCGTGCGAGCGAAGCGAGCAACCGCGCGCGATCGGGGCTCTCTGGCGCTGCAAGGTCCAGTGCTTCGCGCAAGACGCCTTCAGCGTCGGCAAATGCGCCAGCGCGCGCGAGTGCTTCGCCGAGTTTACGACTGAAGATGAGCACCGCCCGAAGTGGATCGTCGAGCTCGCCGCGGAAAAGCTCTTTGCGGGCGAGTTCGAGACATCGGCGCAACGCGAGAATGGAGTCCTCGCTCGCATTCCGCCCTTCGGCTTCAGAGCTGACGCGTTCGAGCAAGATCAGCGCTTGGAATGAATGCGCGGCCTCGTACTCATGAACCGCGAGCGCCTCGAGTGGAACACCGAACTCTTGGGCAACTTCAGCCGCCGCACTGTGGAGCTCTTTCTTGACGGCCGCGGGGATTGTGGCGAGGACGATGTCTCGCAATAGTGGGTGTGACGTTTTCACGAAACGCCCGTCGCGGAGGACCATCCCCTTATCTGCCAGCGCGGTGATCGCATGGTCGATCTGAGCTTCGTCGGGAATGAGCCGCACGAGCACGGCTTCGGTCGCCACGTCGCCCCAAATCGCGATCGCCTGCAGCGTGCGGCGCGCACCGGCCTCGAGGCGCTCAACGCGATGGGACAAGAGGTCTGCGAGCCGATTTGGCGCTGCGCCGCCTTGCTCCTGCGAGAAACGCACGAGCTGCTCCACGTACAGCGGTGGGATCACGCCACCGTCGTCAAAGCGTGACGCGCTCGGTTTGCCATTCGAGAAGAGCTCCGCGACGCGTGCAGGGCTAAGCCCCGCAAGGGCCCGCACAGCGCTCCCGTTCCACTTGGGATCGAAGCCTACCGTGTGCGCTCCGACGAGGAGGCCCGGGAGCGACGGTGCAGCGTTTGCAAGGTCCCCGAGAGCCCGACGTGACGCCGAATCGACCGCCTGAAGATCGTCAACTACCAGGACCAATCGCCTGCCACCATGGCGCTCGTGCGCGCGCTCGATGGCCCAACGAAGGGCGCTGCTCACCCATTGGCTGCGGTCTTCGGGACTCATGTCGAGCTGAGACATTCGCACGCGACTGAGCGTGAACAATTGGGCGAGGCCAGCGCGAACGTCCGGTGGGAGATCGTCCGAAAGCGCCGCAAGTTCTTCGTTGAACCCCGACAACTTGCGCACGATGTCCGTCACCGTAAAGTAACCAACAGAGGCGCAATAAGGATCGGGGCCGCTTCGGACAACGGTGTCGCCGGCGGCGGCGCACACCATGAGAAATTCGTCGAGCAAGCGTGTCTTGCCGACCCCAGCATCGGCGACAATACGAAGCGCCTTCACGCTTGTACGCGCTTCGCTTCTGCGTTCGTCGAGCCATGCGAGGTCTTCGTCGCGCCCGACAAGAGGCAAAGGAAGTCTTGGTAAGTTCCCCTGCGCGGGAACGCGTGGAACTTCGCGGACCCGTTGGCGTGGGATGTCTCTCGCAAAAACCCGTTCATGCGACAGTGGCGGAGGCATTGTTGGCGCCGTCGAAACGAGCGGGCCACCGCAGTCGCCGCAGAACTTCTGACCCGCCGCATTGGTCATTCCGCAACTTGAACACTTGGCGGGTCGACCACTGCGGGAGCTCTCGTTATCTTCGTCGCCGAGGCTGGTCCTAAGGGCAAGGCGAAATGCGTCGGCGTCGCGAAACCTTGCTCCAGGATCTTTTGCGAGTGCACGCAGGACGATTTCCGTGAGCGCCTCGGGAATCGCGCGATGGGGCGCGACGATCCTTGGGTCTTCTGGAACCTTGGTCATGTGGGCGAGGACGACTTGCGTCGGCGATTCACCTTCGAACGGCAACTTGCCTGTGAGCAGTTGGTAAAGAATGATCCCGACCGCATAGAGGTCGCTCCGCGGATCGAGCACATCGCCCCGGCCTTGCTCGGGACTCATATATTCTGGCGTTCCGCAGACGATGCCAGGACTCGTGATGGAGGGCTGCGTCTGTTCGACGCGCATTTTTGCGAGACCAAAGTCAACTACCTTGACAAAATCTCCTCCGCTGCGCACGGGCTCGAGAATGATGTTCTCGGGCTTGAGGTCGCGATGAATGATCTCAAGGTGGTGCGCTTCCGCAAGCGCTGCGAGCGTCTGGTCCATGACCGATGTGATGCGCCGCAATGGCAAGGGACCCTCGTCGAAAGCGACACGAGCCAGATCGCGGCCACGCAGAAACTCCATGACTAAATAAAGTTGACCGTCATCTGTCTTGCCGAAGTCGATGATCGATACAGAATGCGGATGGTTGAGACGACTCGCGGCGCGCGCTTCCGTGATGAATCGCGCCGCGGCGTTCTCCTCACCAACCAAGTGGGGATGAATGATCTTCACGGCGACGGTGCGACCGAGTGCCGTTTGCTCAGCGCGATACACGCGCCCCATTCCACCGACGCCGACAAGCTCGAGGATGCAGTAACCCCCCGGGAGCGTTCGCCCAATCACGGGATCAACGCTCTGCTCAGCGATTTTGCTGATCGGAAAGCCGCACGTCGCGCAGAACTTGTGCGCGCTGTCGCAGATACCGGAGCATTGCGGACACAGGCGCATCAGGTCTACGAGCGTATCAGCCCTAGCAGCACCTGGGACTCTAAACGTTGGCCTAAACCTTCGTCGGTCGCGTGCCGTAGCCGAACGTAGGACGCAGGCATCTGATGAAGCGACTTGGCGAGCTGCTGGTTGAAGCGGGGGCATTGGATGCGCTCGCGCTTGAGCGCGCGCTCGTCCTGCAACAAGCCTCCGGACGCAAGTTGGGGCAGGTGCTCGTCGATGAGCAATTGCTTACAGAGTCGCAGCTTACGCAGACCCTGAGCCGCCAACTTGCGGTGCCGTGGGTCGCGCTCCATCACATCGATTTTTCACCCTCGCTACTTGCGCTCGTTCCTCGCGACGTCGCAAGACGCTTTGGGGTCGTTCCGATATTCGTGCGCCACATCCGCAACAAGGGCGAAACACTCTACGTCGCAACGGACGATCCGACGAATGTCGATGCGCTCGCAGAGATCGGCAGGACCGCGCACATGCTTGTCAAGTCGATGATCGCGTCCAGCAGTGACATCCAAGTCGCACTGGGCCACTATGACGTACGCGAACCTCTTCCTGCGGTACGCCCACACACTGTGCCACCTCCGCCGCTCGCAGCGGAGCAATTGGCGACGACACCAACCGCGTTTGAAGTCGCGATGCGCCCGCCGCCACGACCGTCCGTGCCTGTGCACAGTGCGCCGGCTGCGGCCGACGGGCCGATGAACGACGCGCTCTCGCTTTCTGCATCCCTGGCGCCGCCGAGGCTACCCACGCCCGCACCGCCTTCGGAAGACCTCTCAACGCGCGACATCATCAGCGCCCTGCGCGCGTCCGCACTTGGAGCCGATGCGACCGACATTTTGGGTCGCAACCCGAAGTGGGAATCGGCTGTGGCGACGCTACTGGCTGTACTTCTCAAACGCGGCGCGTTTGAAGACGCCGACTTCGTTGCCGCGTGGCGCAGACGGTAGCGCGCGTCTACTCCGTAACGATTTTGCGTGCGAAGAGGCTTTCGATCGCGTCTTCGCTGAGGCCTCCTTCACGCAGGATCGCGCGCGTGTGCTCCCCCTTCTTGGGAGCGCCTTTGTGAACGCGATCGCGCGGCGTGAGTGGCGTATTCACTTGTGTGAGTGGCCCCTCCGAGGTTGTGACGGTCGTGAAGACTTGTCTCGCAACGAGCTGCGCGTCGCGCTGAAGTTCGTCGCCTTCGAGCACCGGTTCAACGCAGCAGTCGTGCTGCCGTCCGAAGGCCTCCCATTCGCTCTTGGTACGCGACGCAAAGACCGTGACGAGCCGTTTGCGCAATGCCGCCTGATGGGGCCCAGGCATGAGGGCAGACAGATCGCTTTCAATTCCACAAGCGACCGCAAACTTCAGCCAGAACTTCGGCTCGAGAGCTGCGAGTGAAACGAAGCCATCTTTCGCTCTGTAAACACCGTAAAGGCTCAACCCACCCGACAGCGTATCGCCACCGCGAGAAGGGGCGTGTCCGGTGAGGATGGTGCCAAACGCGAGCGCCGCGAAGCTCATGTTGGCTTCGAGCATGCTAATGTCAAGCACCTTACCTTTGTTGGTTTGCGTGCGCTCGTAGAGTGCAGTGACGATCCCGAGCGCGCTCCACATGGCGCCGCCAATATCTGCAATTTGAAACGCCGGCACTTGAGGTGTTCCGTCCTCGGGCCCTTGCAAGCCGAGAACGCCCGACCGCGCGAGGTAATTGAGGTCGTGCCCTGCCGCGTGTCTCAGAGGCCCCGTCTGTCCGTACCCCGTTAAGCTACAAATGATCAGACGCGGATTGCGCTCGTGCAGAATACCGTAGCCGATGCCGAGCCGATCCATCACCCCAGGTCGAAATTGCTCAATCAGGACGTCGTATCGCTGGAGGATCGATAGGAAAGCGGCTTGACCTTCGGCTTGTTTGAGATCAAGCGCGAGACTGCGCTTGTTGCGATTGAGCGCCGCGAACATGACCGAATCGGGTCCATGATGCGGCGGCATGTGACGGAGGTAATCGCCACCTTCCAGGTCTTCGACTTTGTCGACCTGTGCACCAAGATCGGCGAGCGCCAACGTCGCATATGGACCGGGCAACAGACGGCTGAGGTCTAAGACGCGCACATTCTGTAGAGGCAGCATGGTGCTCTTGTCTATCCCAGAGATCGCGATGGGGGTGTCCCTATTGCGACTACAAAATGCAACATGCGGAAAGCCGTGTGGCTCGCCGCAAGTTCAATGGGTAAGAAGGTTGATTACTTGAAGCTGAAGAGCTTCGTCAGCTTCATGGCCAGCATCTGATTGCCCTCAACCTTGAGCTTGCCCGCGAAGAACAGCTGCATGCTGTTGGCCTGTGGGTTCTCCATCAATTTTTGGAAGTCCTCTGCAGCCAGTGTGATCGTCACGTCGGCGGTATCGGTACCCTCCTTGGCGCTGGGGCCGCTCGCGGTCGCATCGATGTGCCACTGACCTTCGCCAGTGATGTTGATTTGAAACTTCGCCCCAACGGTCTTCGCATCTTCGGCGTTCTTTGCGAGCCCGGCGGGGAGTTCTTCGTTGAACAGTTTCTTGACGTCTACAGCCATCGTAAGTCTCCTGTTGTTGAGGCGCGAGCGAGCAACCTCTTGAGTCGTTTTGGAAGCGACAATGTCGCACCGCGCCAATTGCGTCGTCAATAGCCACCGTCAGGGACTATGCAATCACGCGGTTGCGGCCCGTGTTCTTGGCGAGGTAGAGGCGCTCATCGGCAAGGGTCATGAGCGTGAGCGGCGTCGGACTTTCGCACTCCTCGATCGACGCAACACCAGCACTTACCGTCGGGCGGAGGGCCACGCCGGCCCACTCGATGCGTCCCCGCTCGACCGCGCGGCAGAGCCTGTTGGCAAAGAGCGCCACGTTCTGATGATCGATGCCACGCACGAGGACAACGAATTCTTCGCCACCCCAACGCGCAAAAACGTCCTCGGTGCGGATGGACTTCGTCACTTGAACTGCTACGAATCGAAGGACCTGGTCGCCCGCGAGGTGGCCGTAGCGATCGTTAATCTGCTTGAAGTGGTCGAGATCAAACAGCACGGTCGCAAGATGCGTGCGGTGTCGCGAGGCGTAGGCGACCTCTCCGGCGAGACGCTCGTTGAAGTAGCGCCTGTTGAACGCGGCCGTGAGCGGGTCGCGTGTCGATGATTCATAAAGTTGACGAGCGAGCGCTTCCTCGCGCGCGTCCTTGAGCGAAAACGAGAGCGACGCGTTAGGGCCGAACTGGATGTGATCGCCTGAACGAAGTTCTGCGCGCTGGATGCGCCTGCCATCGATGAAGGTGCCATTGGTCGAGTTCTGGTCTTCGACGAAGTACTGATCGGCACTCGTACGGATGACGCGCGCGTGGACGCGACTGATGCCAGCGTCCTCGATGCGAACTTCCGCGTCGCGGTCGCGACCGACGATGCAAACGTCCTGCTCAAGCGCGAAGACTTGGCCCGCATTGACGCCACTCATCACGGTCAGCGTGGCGCGATCGCGCGTGCGCAACTCAACGGGAACGGCGTTTACCTCGGTTGCGCGGGTAACAGCGGTGTCTTCATTGGTCCAGTCGAGGCCCAGCGGCGCCCGTATCGAAGCCGTGCTGGGCTCCAGTTCTTCGCGCGTAGCGGGCTTTTCACTCGGCATGCGTACCCTTCTGGCTACCCCTCCTATTGTATCGCAGGGATTGTCGGACGCTTCTAACTTTCCTGCGGAGCTCTACCGTGAGCTGCTAAAGCGCTTGGCATGGGTTTGCTCGACGGCAAAGTCGTTCTCATTACTGGCGCGGCGGGGGGACTCGGTCGCGCTTACGCTCGGCTCTTCGCGTGCGAAGGCGCAGAGCTTGCTCTGAACGACAACGGAGCCGACGAATCAGGCCGCGGCACCGATGAAGCTCGTCTTTCCGCGCTCGGGAGTGAGCTCCGCAAGGATGGGCACAAGGTGCTCTTGCATCGAGAATCGGTCGCGACCGCGAAGGGCGCAGAGAACTTCGTGAGCGCTACGGTCGAGACGTTTGGGCGCGTCGATGTGCTCGTGAACAACGCTGGATTCGTACTCGACAAGACGCTCCTTAAGCTCGACGACGAGGCAGTCGATCGGGTCTTTGACGTACACGCGAAAGGCTCGCTGCATACGACGCAGCACTTCGCACGCCAAGTGATCGCGCAAGGCGGAGGCGGACGCATCGTGAACACCACGAGCGCAAGTGGTCTCCTCGGACACTTTGGCCAAGCGAGTTTCGCGATGGCAAGCGCAGCCGTTTACGCGCTCACGCGAACCTCGTCGATCGAACTTCAGAAGCACCGCATCACGGTGAACGCTGTCGCGCCGCTTGCGAAGACGCGCCTGACCGAGAGCCTGCCGCTGTTTCAGGGAGTCGATACGCTCACGCCCGAACACGTTGCCCCGGCAGTGCTGTTTTTTGCGAGTGACGCTTCACGCGACCGCACGGGTCACGTCCTCGCGGTGGCGGGCGCGCGCGTGTATGCGCTCAAGTTCGTGGAGAGTTCGGGGCGTTTCAAAGAGGTTGATAGTGGTGTCTGGACGGCCGACGAAATCGCGTCGGCCTGGGACTCAATCGTCAAGTTGTAGAGCAACCCTATCCCACACGTTCAAGCGCAAAGATGTCGACGTCCACACCCGGCGAGTACAATGCGGAAATCGGATCGCCCTGGCTCGCAATCCCCGCGCGCGCGACAAGCGTTTCATGCAGTGAATCAATGCGGGCCTCGTGCAGCGGATAAGGCGCGTGATGGACTTGCCCCCGAAAGAGCTCGCCTCTTGGATTCGTTGAGTAGAGCAAATAACGTTCGGCCAAGAAAAACCGAAGCGTTTCAGGCTCCGAAGCAGGCAATGCGGTTCCGATTTCGTACCGCAGGGAAAGACTCGCATCCTTGGGTTCGGGCCATTGTCTAGTTGATTGATAGTCAACGACGTTGCCATCATACGCGGCGACCATCTTTGCTCGGAAGTAGGGAAGGTGCCAAAACGCGCGCGCGGCCCAAACCGCAAGCGAGCTCGCCGCCTCAAGGCTCAAGAACCACACCCCTGGATTGTCACCGCCCATGTGCACGTATGTACGCACATTGGTCTCCAGGAAGTTTCTGGCCGTCGGAACCATGGGCGCCCATCGATAAGGCTTCACGTCGTGCATCTCGAACGGAACGAGCCCAACATACGCGACGCCCTCATAGGTATCGATCGACAGCGCCTCAGGCACGAGCGGCCGTAGAACAGCGAGCGGCACCGGCCAGTGCACAAAGAGCAAATGGCGCCAAGACTGCGTGCCTTGTCTCGCTCGCGTTGGCTTCCGCGTGGGCGGCATCCGATCCATGAGCGGAGCGTCGCACCACTGAGCTCGCCCAACAAGAGAGCGATGTTGCGAGAAAGTCTCAGCTGATACGCTCGCTATCACAATGGCGAGCTGCAGAATGTCGCGACACGACGGGCACTTTTGATGCAAGGGTATCCACCACCAGAAGGGCCGTATCCGAGTCAGTACCAACCGCCGGCACAACCGGTGAAGAGCCGCGCGCGGAGCAGCGAAGAAACACGTCGCGTTGTGGGCATCGGTTTCTACTCGCTCTTCATGCTTGGTGGTGCGGTTCTTATCCTATTGCTCTTCATCATCCCGGCGCTTACGGGCACCCATGGCGAGCTTGAAGCCATGGGGATCGGCGCCGTCTGCGCCTTGCCACCGTTGATGATCTATCTATGGATCCCTTGGATCCTCGATCGATACGATCCGGAACCCTGGTGGGCGCTCGCGCTCGTATTGGCTTGGGGCGGCATCGCCGCGATAGGTTTTTCAGGGCTCATCAATACGATCGTGGGTGCGGTAGGCACAGAGATCGGCGGACGCAACTTCGGCAGATTCATCGGAGCATGCGTGTCTGCGCCCCTCGTGGAGGAGTTTTGGAAAGGGCTCGCGCTCTTTGCCATGTTCTATTTCTTGAAGCGTGAGTTCGACGGCGTGGTCGACGGAATCATCTACGCGACCTTTGTGGCCCTGGGGTTTGCAGCCATCGAGAACATTGTCTACTACGCGCGCGCTTGGCAGGATGAAGGTCGTCAAGAAGGTGTACTCGTCGCCACAATCGTCATGCGGGGCATCCTCTCACCCTGGGGGCATCCGCTTTACACGTCGATGACCGGAATTGGCTTTGGGCTCGCGCGTGAACGTTCGGGAGCGTGGAAGTGGCTTGGGCCCATTGGTGGCTACTTTGCGGCCGCGTTCTTACACTTCGTCTGGAACTTCGCCGCGACGATCTCGAACATGCTCGTGATCGTGATGTTGCCGCTTTGGATCCTCGTCGTGCTCACTTTCTTAGTGATCATCATTCTGCTGGTGCGCCGCAAGGGCCGCATCATTCGCGAAAATTTGAAGGACGAAGTGCTCCTCGGCTACATGACGCCATTTGAACTCGACATGACCACGTCTGCATTTGGAACATTCACGGCTACATTTAGATATGGCGGTGGCGTGGGGCGAGAGTTCATTCGCGCGGCAGCGCGCCTTGGGCTATCGAAGTGGCACACCGTACGAGCGAACAAGGAACGCAAGGCCACGGTGAGTGCAGAGTGGATCGTGCCTCTACGGCAGCAACTCGGGGTACTGCGTGAAAAGGTAGCGCGTTCACTTGGGCGACCCGTGGAGCAGCCGAGACCGTGGGTACCCAAGGGACGTTAAGCTTGCGCATAAGTCGTGAAACGCGACAGAAGGGGCTGGCGCCTGGATTACGATGGCGCAATTATGCGCGGTCCATGAAGGAACTTGCCGTCGAAACTCGTCTATCAGGTCGGATGTCACCGCAGTCACCCGCCCTGCTCTCCTCCCCTTCTCTTCGCATGGTGGTGATCGCGGTCGCATCCTCTGTGCTCATCGCGTGCGCCACGCTGCGAAGCCGAGCTGCCGATTTCGTCAAGCAGGGTCGGTACGCGGATGCGGTGGCTCTCTATGACCAAATTCTGGCGGAGAGCCCCGAAGACCAGGAGGTCAAGACCCTACGCGCGGCCGCGCAACAGAACGCGATCGTGACGTCGATCTCCGCCATTCGCAAACACCGCGAAGCCAAGGAGGACCCGGCCGCGATCGACGAGCTCGCCGTCCTTGTGAGCCGCCTCGACAAGTGGAAGTACAAGCTGGAAGGCGCGCTGAGGGACAGTGTCGACTCCGAAATCGCCGCGGCAAAAAAGTACCTCGATCAGCAATTCGAAGATTCGCTCGCAACCGGAGCCCTGATCGCAGAGGAGCTGATCAGCAAGAATGTCAAGTTACTGAACTATGCTGCCTTCTCGGAGTGGAAGGCCGAAAAGGTCAAGAAGTTTAACGATATTGGCGTCGCCCGCTGCAACACGCTCGGCAAACGTGCGTTCACAACGACGCCGTACACCGCGTACATGGTCGAAGCTTATTGCGCTCATTGGGGCGCTCATTTGGCGTTCCTGCCGCCGCTGCCGCACGCCCACGCTGCCCTCAACATTACGGGTGAAATCAACGGGGCCACGCCGGCCGAAAGCGAGCAGCTGAAGCAAGCGATCCGCGCGGCCTTCGAAAAGAGCGTGTGGTACTGGCCCAACGCACCCCACGCGGCTGCCGGCGTGCTGTCAGGCAACGCATCGATCAACTGGAACGCCCACCCGGTGACCTTGTCGAAAGACTGGATCGAGCAAGTGCCTTACACGGCGTACGAGACTTACCAGGAGGCCTACACTGAGAGCGAGCCTTACTCTGACAGTGAACCGTACACGACGTATTCGAACGGGGTCCCCCGGACGGAGTACCGCACGGTCACCAAGTACCGCACCGTGACCAAATATCGCGACAAGCAAAGGAAGGTCACGCGATACCGAAGCGTTCCTCGGGTCTTCCAGTACCAGGCGAGCCAAGAGGACTACAACTACGGAAATCGAGTCGCCGTGCGCTTGCAATTGGTCACCGGCGGTGCCGAAATGACGCACGAACTCAACCGCGCCGAGATGATCAGCGGGTATAGGCACAACGTCACGTTCGCAGCAGCGGACGTGTACCCATCCTCCCCGACATTTCCCGCGCGCGAGGCGTGGGCACGAAGGCACAATGACGCGTTCGTCGTCGAGCTGGCGAACAAGATGAGTACGGCCTACTTCGATCAATACTGCCAGCTCGCAAAGTACAACGGCGAGGAAGCATCGCGGTGCGCCTACATCGCGCGCGACAAGGCGCCCCAGGCCGCGTTCACTGCACTTCAGGAACTACTCGGACCGGAAGTTGCCTACCTCGGCGCCCTGTTGAGTGCGCCCTCAAAATAGGGCAGACATTTCGCCAAGCGCTTCGGCGGGATATCCTTCCGCAATGCGCCTCGCTGCTCGCCGTGCGACGGTCTCTTGCTTGATGCTCGTTTCGTCTTCGCTTGCGTCAACCGCAGGGGGATGCGCCGAAGCGAACGAGACGTGGGAGCCACCGGATGGTCAAGATTCTTTATCAGATGCGACTTCAATGGGCGATGCAACGAGCGACGCAAAAGGTGGCGACGCGACCTCGTTGGCGGACGGCGCTGGCGGTGGCGACTCGGCGAAGATCGATGCCCCGCTCGACGTAAACGCGGATGTGATTCCTCCCGACGGGGGATGCGTTGCGACCGACATGCCGGACGATAATTTCGTCGACTCAAATTGCGACGGCGTCGACGGAAACGCGAACGACGCAATCTTCGTGGCCGTGACCGGAAACGACACAAATGCTGGCACTCCATCGTCTCCGATGCTCACCATCAGCGCCGCGCTCGCGCTTGCCAAGACGAGCAATAAGAGCCAAGTGTACGTGTCGCAAGGAACCTACAAAGAGACGGTCGTACTCATCGGCGGTATATCGCTCTACGGAGGTTACATTTACCCGGGATGGAAGCGCACGGCCGATACGTTTCCGATCGTGATTCAAGACGTCGCCGTCGACACCTCGCTCATCGCGATGCGCGGCGTCAACATTACAACCCCGACGACGGTCGAGCGCCTGGTCGTCCAGACAGTTGACGGTGCATCGAAGAGCTCCGTGTCGACGTATGGACTGCACTGCTACAAGTGCACGGCGCTCACGATGCGTTACATCTCCATCTCTGCGGGCCAAGGAGGTTCGGGCGCGATCGGCACGGTCGGCACCGACGGCGCTGACGCAAACAACGGCGGATCAGGCAGCTCGGGAAGCTGCGACGTAAACGGGACGGGCGCCCCAGGCGGCACCGGCGGCACGTCAAGTTGCTCGCGTTCTGGCGGCTCCGGCGGGCGCGGCGGCGACTCACCCGGATCAAACAGCGGAAACGCAGGAGGCTCCGGCACGGGAGGCGCAAGCGGTGGCGGCGGCGGATCGAGCGGTGACCCGAGCGGCAACGGCGCGAGTGGCGCGACGGGTGCAACTGGGACCGACGGCGCGAACGGCGCGGGCGGCGACGGAGGCAAGGTGTCAGCGACGACATTCTTTTGGGAGGGCGCGGGCGGCGTCATCGGCGGCAGCGGTGCGAACGGCGGCGGCGGTGGCGGTGGCGGTGGTGGCGGATCGCAAACCTGCACCTTCTGCAATGATGGTTACGGCAACGGCGGCGGTGGTGGTGGTGGCGGTGGATGCGGCGGCACAGGTGGCAAGGCAGGCGCCGCAGGCGGAGGATCGTTTGGCGCGTTTCTCGTGAGTTCCACTGGCGTCGTGTTTGAGCAAGCCGTCATCGGCAGCGCCAAGGGCGGCGTGGGTGGTGCCGGTGCAATCGGTGGAAAGAGCGGCTCGCCCGGAAGCGGCGGAAGCGGCGGAAGCGCATGTTCCGCCGAACTCGGCAGCGGTGGCAAGGGCGGCTCCGGCGGAAGCGGCGGAAAAGGTGGCGCTGGCGGAGGCGGGGCGGGTGGCCCTTCGTACGGCGTGTACAAGAGCGGCGGCACGACGGTCAGCCTGACGGGCCAACAAGTGACGGCAGGCGCTGGCGGCACCGGTGGACTATCGAGCGGGAACTCGGGGAAAGCTGGGGCCTCGGCACAGTCGAACTAACGGGTTCACGACGATGGATCGCCCCCCTCTTGTTCTCGCATTTTTTCGTCGCAATGCCGCGGGATCGATGAAGCGGGTCCTCGGTGTTGCCCTGAGCATCCTTGCCATGGGTACGGTGATCGTATTCGTCAGCTTTCTTACCCATCAAAATCGCGACGCAAAAGTTGCAGCAGCGATCGTTGGCTTTGGGTGCACGATTGGAGGCGCGCTGACGGCGATCGTCGGCATGCACGTTCTCCTACGCGACGAGAGCTACATCGCCGCGCGAACCGACGGTGTCATGCTCTCAAGTCGCGGAGATGAGCGCTTCATCGCATGGGACAATTTGCGCAACGTTCGTTACGAATTGCGTACGTTCGTTTTTGAGTGCGCGACGGGCGACATCCCATTTGAAGATGCAACGCAAAACCCTGCACCCATCATCAACGTTCTTAACCAATTGCGTCGACGTGCTCAAATGGGTCTGCCGATGGGTACCAGGCGCTGACTGCGGCGCGAACGCTTGCCGTTCCTCCTGCGCGAAACGTGCTAGACCGCGCGAACGTTGATGAACGCGGCGTTATTTCAGGAGCTCATCCGCAAAAAGCCGGTCATTTTGGCTCCCCTCGAGGACGTCAGCGACTTGGTGTTCCGACGCCTTTGCCGCAAGTACGGCGCAACCATCACGGTGACAGAGTTCGTGAACGTCGAGGGACTTTTGCGAGGCTGCCGCAACGCGAAACGCAAAATTGCGCTCGCGGAGGATGACCAGCTCACCGCGATCCAGATCTACGGGTCCGATCCGACGAGGCTCGCCGAAGCCGCACGCTTCGCCGAGTCTGCGCAACCCTTCTACCTCGACATTAACTGTGGATGCTGGGTTCCGAAAATTGCGGGCCGTGGTGCGGGTGCCGGCTGGCTTCGTGATCCGCTCGCGATGGTCGCCATGGCCAAAATGGTCGTCGAGAGCGTCTCGGTGCCCGTCACTGTCAAAACGCGAATCGGCTACGGCCCCGAGTCAGACATGCCGATCGTCGACCTCGCACGCCGCCTCGAAGACGCCGGCATCCAAGCACTCACGATTCACTGCCGGACCGCGCAGATGGGACACAGCGGCGCGGCAGACTGGTCGTGGGCATTGCGCGCAAAGGAAGTCGTCAAAATTCCTGTCATTGTAAACGGTGATGTTAAGGTTGCCGAAGACGCCAAGCGCGCCATCGAGATGACCGGGTGCGAAGGGGTCATGGTGGGACGACGCGCCATTGAACATCCATGGATTTTTCGCGAAGCGCGAGCACTGCTCGATCGAAACGAAGCGGTCGCGCCGCCGTCGCACCTCGAGCGCATCGCATTGTGCCGCGAACATCTCGTCGCCAACGCAGAAGCGCGCGGCGAGCCCTACGGCGTGCGCGTCACGCGGCGGCACCTCGCTGGCTATCTGAAAGGACTACCGGGCGCCGCCATTCTAAGGCAGCGCCTGTTGGTCGAAGACAGTTTATCCACTTGCTTGACCATTCTGGACGAAGCCGAAACGCGACTTCCACATGCTGTCGTGGCGAATGCAGCAGCACTCACGGGATAGTTACTTCTCTTTGCGAAATGTCAGCGCCTGGTCGATGTTCGCGAGCTCTTGCTTGAAGACATACGCGGCCTTCGATTTGTAGAAGGTCTTCTCACCGTAAGTCTTGATCTTGAAAACGTCCTCGAGAAGGCAGCCCTTACGCTTTCCGCTTTTCGCGTCCTTCTTGCCAAGACAGATATCGCCGACCTTGTAGTAGACGTAGAAGCGACCCTTGAGAAACTCGACGTCGAGATCACTCTTGAACAGCAGGTCCGCCGCGAGAGGCTTGTCGTTGACCTCCACGCCGAGAGACGTCGGCAGGCTGATTTCAAACGGAACGACATCGACACCAATTCCCGCTTGGATCAGCTCCATGAATTTCTTGATCCCAATTGTAACTGAAAGAGTGCCATTTACGTCGGTCGACAGCCCAGGCCGCACAACGATCTTGCATTCAACGCCATCGTCATCACTCTCTTGGCTGCTCGTCGGAAGGAGTCCGATGGTGACGCCACCATCGATGGCACCGGTCAAATTGATCACACCGAAGAACGAATAGGTAAACTCGACCTTCGGCGTGCGAATGGTGCGGCTTAGGTTCGCCTTCTGAAAGCTCCCTGACTTTGACCAAACCGACTTCCCGAGAAGGTAGAGGCCGGCGCTTCCTTTGACGCCGTTGGTTGAGGTATTGGCCTCGCCGCCGACGGAGAACTTGAGAATGGAGTGCTTCTTCTTGAAGAAGTAGAGCCCGTTGTCCCAAGCCATCTCGCAACCGGACGTGTAAGCATCGGGGTGCCGCGAAGTGATGTCGAACCCAGTGTAAGCCGCAAGAATCTTCGTGTCGCCGAGCTCCTTGCTCCAGCTGACCGCGTTCTTTTCCGAAACGGGATCGCACGTCTCGGCCGTGCAATTTGCGGGCGTTGGCGTGTCATCGATCTGCTCTAGGGCCGAGCTGTGGCTCTTGTCGCCCATCTTGAAATTCTGGCCACTCTTTTCGTCGCGCTTCTTTCCTTTCGCGAGGCGCTTTTTTTCGCGTTCTTGCTTCCCTTTTTCCTTCTTGTCGTCGTGCTTCTCTTTCGCAGCTTCCTGCTTTGCCGACCGCTCAGCCTTGCGCTTCGCACGAACGGCCTTGCGCTGCTCAGCCTTCGCGGAAGACTTGCGGTGCTTCTTCTTGAGCAAAAGGACGCTTGGCTCGTAGTCGTCCTCTTGCTCCTTAACTTTTTTGGCCGTGTCGGAGTCGACGTCGTCGTCGCGAAGTAGCCGCAGGTTGTGGGCACGATGCGCTTCGCCGACGATGTCGGTGTACTCCTGCGTGGTCATCACTTTGCCGTTCGGCAACGTGATCGACTCGTCACCGTCGAGATCGTCGATAACGTCTTCGAGCGTGCTTGCCTGACGTCCATCCTTTCGCGTCAGGTGCTCCGCGCGGTCTTTCAATCGATCGGACAGCTCCGTGGGAACCTTGAGCTTGCGCTTCGCCCAAGCCTCTGGGGCCTCTGCCACACCCAGTGCAAACACGAGGGAGAGCCCGCTTACCCACTTTCCAGCCAGTCCCAAACGCTTCATCGCAGCCTTTCGCGGGCTTTTTCGAGCCCTAAGATAGGAGCCACCGGTTTGGCTGGCCCATCGCTCACGCGTAAGTGATCCTCGACAGCACGTTGGACGTCCTCCGGCCCGTCTTCACGCAACTCAAGTATCGCATCGTACGCATCCTGCAGATCTTCGGAGAGGTAAGTGAGCGATCCCGTTGAGCTCATGCGTACGGATGACTCGTCGTCCTGCCGTGCTGCTTTCTCGAGACAGTCGACCCGCTTCTCAATGTGGGTCTCGGTCCAACGAAGGGCCCAAGCGAGATGCTCGCGAACGAGGGGCGTCCTGTCCTTCGCGAGACCGACGCACATCCGAACGACGGCTGGCTCATCCTCAAAGAGGCGAAGTGCCCCTAATGCTGCGCGACGAACATACGGACTCGGGTCAGTCGACGCTACCAACACCTGGGGACGGCAACCGATACACGGACCGTTGCCCGCCGCTTCGAGCAGATCGATCCGGTGTTGATCCTTCGCGCGTGCAAGCTCAGAAGCGATCGATTTGTCAACAATGTTGACCACGTCTTTCTGCGAAGCCTTGCGCGCGACCCCTTCGTGGGCCCCCAAAGAAAGCCACGCGAGCATGGGACCATCTTCGGCCTTTGCGCTTTTCGCGAGCTTCAGGAGCGCGTTGACAATCTGCAGGCTCGTTTTCGAAGAAGTCTGCGACGCAACAAGCATCGGCTCCTGACAGTTTGGGGTCGCTTGCTCGAGTAACTCCGCCTGCCAGGCGACTTCAAAACGGTCGCCGGCGAACAAAGCCGATGCCACGACCTGGGTGCTCAGGCCGCAAGTCATCTCTCTCTTGAGCGCTTCGAACAATCGCAGCGGACAGTCCTTCTCCCGCCATGGCGCATCGGCGACGCCTCGAAGCGCGAGCGTAAACAACTTATTTTGGGCGTCGCGGCTTAGCTCGGCTTCGCTTCGTAGCGCCTCGGTTACCTTTCTCACAACGTCGTCGCAAGGCGGCTGTTCTTGAATCAGATCGCCTGGCTTGCCCGCGTCAACGTCCGGTCCGGGCACCTGGAAGACAACCGACGAGGGCGGAGATGGGGCTGGAGACGCCGACGGTTTCCGCGCTTGGAGTGCAGCGGACGCAATCGCGCCGCTGGCAACGAGTACCAGGCCACCGACGATCCAACGTCTTGCAACAGATGAGCTCATGCGCGGCCGCAATGAAGACGCCACCACCCTCGAAAACGAAAGGACAAAAGGCTCACGCGCACTCGAAGGCCTCCCCAGGACTCCGAACGCGCCACATGATCGAACATGTATGTGAGGGTGAGCTGAACTCGAAGACCTCCCCAGGGCTTCGAGCTCCACTCTCGCACCGCGAACGCCTGCGAATCTCTCCGCTTCGCCGCTCTGCAAGGTGAAAGACGTGGCCCACCCGGTGAGTATTCAACCAACGCAAAGAAAATTCATGAAATCTGCCACGGCTCAGGTGGGAGAACCTGCGGCGAACTCTTTGTAGACCTTTACGTCGTCGTGCGACCCCAAAATCAATGGGACTTTCGCGTGCGGGTCCGTCGGTACGATGTCGAGAATGTCGCGAACGCCGTCGGTCGCCAAGCCGCCGGCCTGCTCCATCAAGAACGCCATCGGTTGAGCTTCGTAGAGCAGCCGGAGCTTTCCCTCGGCGTTCTTGCGGTCTGCGGGGTACGCAAAAATCCCTCCCTTTAGAAGGGTGCGGTGCGCATCCGCGACGAGCGAACCGACGTAGCGGTGGCCCATGGGCAAACCGAGCGCTTTGTCCTCGCTCTTCACGAATTGTGACCAACGTTGGATACCTTTTGACCACGACGCAAAGTTGCCCTCGTTGATCGAGTAAGTCTTTCCACGGGTCGGACATCGCAGATTCGGGCGCGAGAGGAAAAACTCGCCCGCGCTTGGGTCGAGCGTGAACTCGTGCACGCCCTGCCCCGTGGAAAGGACGATTGTCGTTGAGGAACCGTACACGGCGTAACCAGCCGCGATGAGCTCACGTCCAGGACGCAGGAGTGAAGTGGTGGACACAACCCCCTCGGGAGCCCTGAAGATGCTGAAGATCGTACCGATCGAAACGTTGACGTCGATGTTGCTCGAACCATCGAGCGGGTCGAACGCCACCATGTAGTTCCCGTCAGGGTTGCACATGCGCGCCTCAGCAAGCTCTTCACTCGCGATAACAGCGCATCGTCCGCTGCGTTCGATCACGGTGCAGAGAACTTCATTTGCATACTCGTCAAGTTTCTGAACCTGTTCACCATGCACGTTTGTTTCGCCTGTGTAGCCGAAAACGCCTGCGAGTCCGGCCGCGCGAACGCGCGCGTTGATGATGCGAACCGCCAGCGACAACGCGTTAAGCAGCGACGCAAAGTCACCCGTCGCCCCAGGTGCGCCACGCATCCCCAGGAGAATGTGCTCTTCGAGCGTGGTTCCTACGAGCGATGGCGGGCGGAACGAAGACTTTGTGTCAACCATACGCAAGGAATATCCGAGTTTCCGCGATGGCCGCTATGGCTATTGACCTTCGGCTTGCTAGCGGCTGATTGCAGGGTGCGATAGAGAGCATGCCGTGCCCCTGAGTCCACGCTTCTATAAACTTGTCGACGCGCATCGCATCGAGGTCGAACATTTGCGCGGCACCCTGGTTGCTCGCACCAATCCTCACGATGAAATCGATCTCGATCACGATCTCGGGGTCGTTACATTTCGATATCGCGGCCGCGACCTTTGGCAGGGGCACGCGATCCTCCTCGGCCGGTTGCACCTGAGCGCGGAGTGCTTCGAGTGGTTTGCGGACGCCGTCATGCAGCTCCCGCCTAACGTACGAGCGTCAACGCCCGAATTTGGTGAAATGCAACTGTCGGTGATCTCTGAAGCCGACGCCGCACTTCTGAGCGACATTGTCGCGCACTTCCGTAAGGCCTCGGGCGTCCTGCGCCGTCATGAAGGGCCTTACGTTGCGTTCTATGCGCTGCATTCGCTTGAAGACAGTCGCGTCAGCGGGTGGAGCGCTCGCGGAACCGAATGGACCGTTCCGCCGCCCGCCGTCGATAGCCTCCTGCCACCCGCCACGGGTTCCCCCTTTCCCACTCACCCAAACATTCAGAGCATTTCGCCCCCACGGATCCCTGGTTTCGATCGATCAACTTTCGAGGACGAGCGCCCCCGCGTGGTAACGCCATCGTCGCCCATTCGGCGATCTGAACCCTCGAGGGACCACCGATCGGAGCCGCCCGAACCGAGTCGAAAAGTGCCGAGCATTTCGCCTCCGCCGCAGGCAGGCGCGGAGCGTCCAATTCGCGAGCCAGAGCGCGAGCTTGTAACTCCGCTTGCACAAATTGCCGTGCGCGCGGTTGATCGAGCCCTTCCCGGCGGCTTCGGGCAGGTACTGATGACGGTTGTCGTCGACTCCTACGACGACAAAAGCCGCATGGCCGTGAGCATTGTGGCATCCGATCGCAGGGGCGATCTCGTGTCCGTCGAAAACCCGCGCGAACTCTTTGAACTTGTCGCGCAGTTCCTTCGCGCCGACGCGCTTTCGGGTAATGGGCGCTGGAGCAAGCTGATCATCCGAGTAAGGCCCCATCCGACCAAGCTGGTGATGGGCGTCGAAGTGCGGTGACGTTGGTTTTCCTGCTACCAACTTGACCGACAGGCAGCAGGGGTGTCTCCTTTTCTCATGATGGCGCCTCATGCCCGCTTGTGGACCTTCGCGGGATTATTGTCACTACTCCTGTTACCTTTCGTGGTGCCAGCGTGTTCGACGACGGGGCGCCCCAGCGAACTCGGCAACCTTCCAACCTTCGATGCGGCAGGGGTCAAGGACGCCACCGTGGTCGACGCCAAGACTGACGCGGACGCTGCCGCTGACGCCGACGCCGACGCCGTGAGCGACGGAGTCGCGGATACCATCGTGACGTTACCGGACGCGAGCGATGCCGCACCCGAAGCGGCCGTCCAGGCAGACACGATCAGTTGGGTGTCAACCCGCTGCGGCGCAACGAACTGCTCCATCATGGGTCTCAAGACGTCCGGCTTTAATGAGCAAGCGATCGTGTCGTTCAAAGCCGTCGATGCGAATGGCAACCCGGTCAGCGGAATTCCGGTCTCGTTTCGCATTGACAACCCACCCACGGGCACAACGGTATCGGCAAGCGGCTTGACCGATGCCCTGGGCATCGCGACGGCGACCGTTCAATCGGGCACATCGGTCGGCGCGTTCATCGTCAAAGCGTCCATCACGATCAAGGGTAACGTCATCCTCGAAGTCGACAGCCCAACAATCGGGGTGCGCGGCGCGAAGCCAACGAACAAGGGATTCAGCCTCGTTTGCACGCCCGTTAACATCGCTGCCTACTGGAGCCCTGCCCCACCACGCTTGATGAGCGTTGACTGCAAAGTACGCGTCGTTGATCGGTTTAATAACCCTGTCGGCACAGGCACCACCGTCAATTTCAAGTCTGAAGCGGGCACGATCCCTGCGTCGCTGGGGAGCAAGCTCTACGACCCGCTCACGACGAACACCGATGAAGGAACTGCGACGGTTACATTTAGCACGCAAGGCACCTTCCCTCCGCAAGCGACCGATCCACTTACCGCTGATGCTGCGCAGTACCCGAACGCGCGACCCGTAGAGCCGAGTCGCCAAGACGGACTCGTCGTTCGGAATCCGCGCGACGGGCTTGTGACATTGATCGCTTACACACGTGGCGAAGAGTATTTCGACGACACGAACAACAACGGCACCTGGGACACGGGTGAACAGTTCGTTGATGAGGGCGAACCGTTCGTTGACTCCAACGACAATGGCGTCTGGGACGCGGGTGAGTTCTACGTCGACGAATCGGCCGATGGTCAATGGAACGGACCTAACGGCAAGTGGGACGTGAACAAGAACATCTGGACCGAGGCGCGCCTTCTCTACACTGACTTTCCGTCGCTCGCCGCGAGCGCATGGGAGAACACGCCGATCGTCGTCGCCAAGGGCGCTTATGTCACCGACAAGTTCACCATTCTGGATCTGAACATGAACCGCATCTCGTCCGAGTTCGTGTTCGCATCGGGAACGGCGCCGCCGCGCGGATCGATCGTCCAATTCTTGCCGGCAGGCCTTCCTGATACGTACGGCATGGACATCGAGCGCTCCCTCGTTGACGCCACTTCACTCGGTGAGTGCAAATCGAGCACTTCGCGCTGCAAATTCCGGACGGTGTTCAAGGCCTGGGCAACGGGCAACACGGGACTCGTCACCTTCAAGGGGGCCGACGTAACTGACGTCAATCCTGCCTACTCTGGCAGCTACACCGCCGACGTGACGGGTGGCGCAGCGCGATTCAGCCTCCCGCTCGGCCTCACCGTGCAATAACGTCCGATCAATGTTTCGATCGATTCCACCCGCACACGTCGCATTCGTGGCCGGCTCCACAGGCTACACCGGTCGTCATGTCGTCGAGTCGCTGCGCAAACTGCGCATCGAGACCCATGCGCACGTTCGGCCTGATTCGAAAGAGCTCGCCCGTTGGAAAGAAGAATTCGGAACATTCGGGGCCATGGTGGACACCACCCCTTGGGAACAAGACGCTCTGAACGCACGTATCGCGAAAATTTGTCCGACCCTCGTCTTCGCACTCCTCGGCACGACGAAGAAGCGCACGCGCGCGTCGAAGGCAGCGGGCTCGGATGAGGATGGCTACGAAAAGATCGACTACGGCCTAACCGTCATGCTCCTCAACGCCGTGCGCGCCGCGAGCACCCAGCCGCGGTTCATGTACTTGTCGAGCGTCGGCGTCTCTTCGAAGCCTTCCTCCAACGCGTATCTCGACGTACGAAGGCGCGTCGAAGCCGAGCTGACAGAAGGCAACGTTCCGTACACCATCGCGCGGCCATCGTTCATTCATGGATCCGATCGCGACGACGTGAGGCCCACCGAAACGCTATTTGCGAAGATCACGGACGCGGCCGTAACCCTCGTCGGTGCGCTCGGCGCAGCAGAATTGCGCGAGCGCTACCGCTCCACGGACGGCAAGCACCTCGCGGATAACCTTGTCATGATCGCTCTCGATCCCGCTGCCGAAAATACGATCATCGACGGTTCAGCACTTCGCCGGTTCGAGTGATGAGCGCCCGGATCCGCGTCTGATTGACGGCTCGCAAGGGGCGCATTTGTGCGAGCTAACCCTACCTCATCCGAGATAAACACCGCGTTATGCGCGATCTTGAACGGATGACCCGCACCTACAAGCACAGCGGCCCAGCTTGCAGGAGGTGATGCGAAAAAGTACCTTACCCCAGCTTCGCGCGTTCGCGAGCACATGACTGGGGTGACGAATGGCCGGGTCCGATCGCGTTAAAGAGATTCTGTCTTGGTACGGCAGCGACAATGTTGGCGTTAGGACAAACCTCGCGCGCCTTATGAATCATGGGGCTCTAGCGGGAACCGGCAAATTTGTGATCCTGCCGGTGGATCAAGGGTTTGAGCACGGCCCCGCGCGATCGTTTGCGCCGAATACGGGTGGCTACGACCCGGACTACCACTTTCAGCTCGCGATCGACTCCGGCTGCAACGCGTACGCCGCCCCACTCGGCTTTCTCGAAGCTTCGGCCGACCGCTTTGCCGGCCAAGTGCCGATGATTTTGAAGCTCAACAATTCCGACTCGCTCGCCAAGATGGAGCAGCCGTGCAGTGCCTTGACGGGGTCGGTCAAGGACGCGCTCCGCCTCGGTTGCTCGGCAATTGGCTACACGATTTACCCGGGCTCCGGTCACAGAAACCAGATGTACCAGGACCTGAGAGACCTGATCGCCGAGGCCAAGGCGGTCGGCTTGCCAAGCGTCGTGTGGTCGTACCCACGCGGCGCTGGGCTTTCAAAGGATGGTGAAACCGCGATCGATGTCACCGCATACGCGGCGCATGTCGCTGCGCAACTCGGCGCCCATATCATCAAGGTAAAGCCCTCGAAGGAGCACATTGAGCAGGCCGAAGCGAAGAAGGCCTATGAGAAGCACGGCATCGTCGTCAAGACACTTGCCGATCGCACGCGTCACGTTGTGCAGAGCTCGTTCGCGGGAAAGCGCATTGTGATCTTCAGCGGTGGCGAAGCGAAGGGCACGGACGAACTGCTTGAAGAGGTCAAGCAGATTGCCAGTGGCGGGGGCTTCGGGTCGATCATGGGTCGCAACGCATTCCAACGCCCACGCGACGAGGCGCTCAAGTTGCTTCGGTCAGTTATGGAAATCTACCGAGCGGCGAAGTAGACGAGACGTAAAGTGATCATGAGAAGAGCGATTTTTTCGGCAGCAGTCATCCTCGGTGGATGCGCACAAGTGGGCCCAAGCCCCGTTGCGCTCCGCGCGAGCGTTGCTGAAACCGCTCCCTTTGCGCAGCCCGTTTCGACAACCGCACAGATCGCGTTTGCCGATTCCCTCGGTCACCTTCCGCTCGTGCGCACAACCATTGCGGGCAAGTCGCAGTGGTTTTTGATCGACTCCGGCGCGAGCACACACATTCTCGCGGGCTGGTTCGCACGCGACCTCGGTCTGCATTCCCAGGACGCCGGGAAACGACCTGGCGTCGACCACACGGGCAAACCCATCGCGTTGCGTTACACAAGTGGCGTCGCGGCCTCGGTTGGAGGCCTTGGCGACGTTGTGCCAGAAAGCTGGCCGGTCGTCGATTTGCCCGAGGCGTTCGAGCGGATTGGCATCGCGGGCTTCATCTCACCGCAGCGACTTGCGAGCGAACGTAGCGACATCGTGTTCGACTTTCCCAAACGCGAGATGCGTGTTGAGCCGCACGTCGAACAAGCAACGACCGTGCGCAGCGCGACATGCGAAGGTTCAGTCGTCTTGCAGGCAACCATGAATGGGCACGCAACGCGCTTGCTCGTGGACACGGGGGCATCGCGCACGGACTTGCTGACAAGCTCACCGGTGGCAACTTTGTTTCCTTCGACGGGACGCTCACGAAGCTTCCTCACGGCGACCGGTGCGCTTTCGGTTTTGGGCACACAGACCGCGCAATTGGGGCTCGGCAACTTTTCGATGAGCACCGACGTTGCGACCGTCGTGGGGCGTGATGATGTGTCATGCCCACGCGATGGAGCGCTCGCGATGGATGTGCTTCGTAACTGTCGCGTTACATTTTCAGCGCGCGGTGTGCATCTCAGCTGCGGACGGTGAGACGTGCATCGGGGCGTGCGCCTCCTCGAACAACAACTCAAAACTGCCCGTACACAAACGGCTCCGCCTTCGTCCCTGTAGCCAAGCGCAAACCGATGGCTGCGGCCGCGAAGAGCAACCCAAGCGCAATCACAGGCAGTCGCTTCGCTCTCTCCAAGATGACGAAGCTCGCGCGTCGCGGAACAAAGTGGATCGCGAGCCCCACCACGATGAGCACAACCGCACGGAGAGAAACGTTGTCCGCACCGAACGTCCACGATGCAATCCGCGCGAGAATCAGTCGCGCATGCTCGAGCGTCGGCGAACGGAAAAATACCCATGCAAAGCACACATAGTGAAATGTCGCGAGGGTTCCCCATGCGCGGCCGAGCCCCGTCACCACGCGTTCACCTCGAGCCCGTTGCCACATGCGCGTGAGCGCCAACGCTCCCCCATGAAGAGCGCCCCAGATGACGAAGTTCCACGACGCGCCATGCCACAGGCCGCCAAGCACCATCGTGATCATCAAGTTGCGATAGGTTGCAAACGCACCTCCGCGCGAGCCGCCAAGCGGTACATAGAGGTAGTCGCGCAGCCATCGACTGAGCGACATGTGCCAACGGTGCCAGAACTCTTGCAAGTTGTGCGCAGCGTACGGCGCATTGAAATTCTGCGGCAATCGATAGCCAAACAACTGCGCACTGCCAATCGCGATGTCGGTGTAACCCGAGAAGTCCGCGTAGAGTTGCACCGCGTACGCATAGACGGCGACGAGCGTTTCGATTGACGAGTAGCGTTCCGGATTTTCGAAGACGCGGTTGACAAGATTCGCGGCAAGGTAGTCGCCAATGACGACCTTCTTTGCAAGGCCCGTTGCAATCTGCATGAGGCCGAGCAACTGCACATCGGGATCAGCCTTCGGCGTTTCCAAAAACTGAGGGAGCATCTCGCTCGGCCGCACAATGGGACCGGCGACAAGGTGTGGGAAGAACGAAACAAAGAGCAGATAGTCAAGATACCTCGAGGCTGCGCGAATCTGTCTTCGGTAGACGTCGATCGTGTAGCTCATTGTCTCGAATGTGAAAAACGAGATTCCGAATGGCAGCACGAGCCGAAGGTGAAGCGGATTGACGTTCCAGCCAGCGGCGTGTGCGACGGCCGAAAACGAATCGGCCGCGAAATTCCAGTACTTGAAGACAGCGAGGATCCCCAAGTAGTAGACAATCGAAACCAATAGCAACGCCTTGCGCTTCTTCGGATCGTCGGTCTCATCGAGCCAAAGGCCGATGAAAAAATCGAGCGTGCTACCCACAAAAATAATGCCGAGGCACAGCGCCGCCCACCACAGCGGCGGCAGTGGAACGGGTTGCTCTCGCGCGGTGTCGAACGTCCCGTAGAAGTAGAAAACGTAACTGGCGATGACCAGAAATAGGACGCGCAGGAGGCGATGCTTGTAGAGCAGCCAAAAGACAATGAAGCATCCGACGAGGAAGATGCCGTAGGCGGAACTGTTGAACAGCATGGAGCGCGCGCGAATGCTAACGTGCTGCCGCGCTCGTGTCCCACCCGCTTCTTGGCCGAACTTCGCTTGTTCTCTGCGTGATGGCTTGCGCGCTTTCGCTACCGTACGTGTCGCCAAGACTCAGGGTACTGCGCGTCTATCCCGCGCCGTGGGAGCGCGCAGTCGCCACGTCAAACGACCCACCGCAAGACGGCAACGGGCCCGCACCCACGCCTACGGTCGGCGCCCAAAAGCTCGCGGCCGCGGTGAACGATCCCACGGTTGCGAATGCGCTGCCCATGGAAGGCGGCGAGCGCGTCGCCGAGGCCGAGATGTTCGCGCTTGCGGGTGCACGCGACGTTGCAATCGAAGACGTTACGGGTCACGCACTCGATGCGTTCTACACCCAACTCGCCCGAACGGAGAACAAGGAGCCGGGGGCTGTCACGCGCGTCCTTCACTACGGTGATTCGGTCATCGCTAGTGACTACATCTCCGGAACGATGCGGCGTCGTTTGCAGCAGCGCTTTGGGGACGCGGGGCATGGATTTGTTCTGATCGCGAACGCGTGGCAGTGGTACTTCCACAACGACGTCACGCACTACAACTCGGCAGGATGGGAGGCGTCGCGACTCGCCGGACCAATCACACTTGATGGATTGTACGGCGTCGGCGGTGTGTCGTTTCGATCGACCGCGGGGGGCGTCGCCTATTTCGGAACTTCCGAACGCGGAAGCTACGGACGCAACGTGTCGCGCTTCGACATCTACTACTTGGAACAACCCGGAGGGGGCGAGCTCGAGATCGTCCGCAAGGGCGAGCCAACGCTGCGCATCTCCACACGCGGCGAAGCGAAAGTGTCACGCGTGCATTCCGTGCCCGTTGCCGATGGGGCAGCGCTCATGCAACTCCGGCTCGGAGGCAATACACGCGCCTTTGGCGTCGCCCTCGAGCGGGACGTCCCCGGTGTTGTCTATGACGCGCTCGGCGCCCATGCGTGCATGTCCGCGTACTGGAAACAGATGGACGCGAACCACTGGAAGGAACAGATGGACCTTCGCAAACCATCGCTGATCGTCTGGCAATTCGGCACGAATGAAAGCGATCTCTGGAAAGTGGACATCGTCGAGTACGAATTGAACTTACGGCTCGTGCTCGGCCGCCTCAAAGAGGCCGCCAAAGATGCGTCGGTGCTCGTTCTTGCGCCACTCGATCGCGCAGAGAACGCGCCTTCTGGGGGCCTTCAGACAAAGTCGATCATTTTGAAACTCGCAGCAGCCCAACAACGGGTCGCCCGCGACCTCGGGCTCGGCTTTTGGAACACCTTCGAAGCCATGGGAGGCGAAGGCAGCATGGCAAGGTGGCAAAAGACGTCGCCCAAACTCGCGGGCAGCGATTTGACGCACCCAACGCCTGCGGGCGCTGCGGTGATCGGCGATCTGCTGATGCGGGCGCTGATGAAGGCGCGCGCGGCACGGACACGGTGACGAAGACGGGTGCGCATGCTTCGTGCACGAAATCACCGGGTGCGCCACTGCTCGTATGCTGTAACTAAATCAGTTACAAATGACTCGGCGAGCTGCACATAGCCCCTCTTCGTAAGGTGCACGTGATCGCTCGTCGCACGTGGCTTCTGTTCGTTCGCCCACTTTGCAATCGATCCGGGACCGCCCATTGCGGCCAGCTGATCATAGAACGCGCATCCCACTTCTTTTGCGACGCTACGCTGTGACTCGACGACTTCCAAAATGCGAGGCGCCGTCTTCCATTCGCCGGGGGCGCGCTTCACTGCACGGTCGGGAGGGCCAAGCAAGACGCAAGACGCCTCGGGCGACGCACTTTTGAATCGACGGATCAGCTCCTTGAGCTTCCTCTCGTATTCTTCCGACGGCATCATACCCGTGGACTCGTTCGTTCCGTACGCGAGGATGAAAGCGGTGGGATCGCGGTGCTTCACTTGCTCGATCAGGTGCCTTTCTTTCCAGCGCAATGCCGAGATGATCTGCGCGCCGTTAATGCCGAGCGAGTCGAGGACCACGCCATTCGTTGCGCGGTCCAACGCGACGCCGAAGATGCGCACCGTGCCGTCGCCCTGAAGACGCACCTCGATCTTGTGACTCCCCTCGGCAGTCGAGAAGCTAGAGAAGCCCGATTCGATATCGCCGCCTTCGGTCGTCACCTGCCCTACGCTCGAACCGTCAACGAAGACGTCGAAGGTGCCGCCTTTCGGCTGCTTGAGATACGCGATCTCGAACTGCGACGTCGCGACGCGCACGCGAGTCCATGCGCTTGCGCCGATACCGCTGCCTTCGATCCCGCCGCCACCAAGACCGTAAAGGCCGTCACCGCTGAACTTGCCTTTGCTGTACTTCGTCTTCACGGAAACGAAGCCGGTCATGCCCGTGGAAATGTCGTTCTGCGCGTAGCCCTTCCAAGGCTGGCCCATTGCGACGAACCCGCGCCCACCGTCGCCGAACTTAAGCTGTAGACTCCGTCGCACGGCTCCAGTTCCAAAGTCGGCGGCGGTGTGCGAGTCACCATGCTGAACAAAGCGCACATCCGACGTCGCGCTCCCATCCTGAAGCTTCGAGAGCGCTTCAAAGAGATGCACGAGCGACTGAGGCTGCTCAAGGGATCCAACGGGCTCTGTGCTCGGAGGCTTTGGGGGCGCAATTGTTGGCGCAGGAGCAAGAGGTGGCGCAGACTCAGCAGCACTCGCTGCCACGGTGGCCGGAGGTCCACTCGACGGCTCGGCTTGCGAGTTCGAAGACGCCGGCAACGGCATGACCTCGAGAGTCTGTTTTCGAGAACTTCCCGCGCAGGTAGAAAGTAGGCTTAGGCCGATGACGGCAGTCGAGCGCCTCAAGGTACCCTCGATTGTCTCACGCAAGTCGAAACGGATGCTACGCGATCGCGCACAACTCCCATGGCTCTTCGCCACCCTCGGATTGTGCTCCGCGTGCAGGGCCGAGAGGAAAGAAGTGCGGGTGATCCCCGACGCGAGCGATGATGCAGCCGCGCACGTATCGACGATCGATGCAGCGGCCACTGATGCCATCGCCATCGACGCCGCGAAAGAGGCATGGCTCGACACGCTGAAAAACACGGTCGTCGTGCACATCGGCGACTCGTTCACGCACGCGCACTTTCAACAAAACCTTCGTCCTCGATTTCGCGCGCTGGGCGTCAAGTACCACGTCTCAGCGAAGACGCCGTCGTACACAACGTCGTGGTCTGTGGATCCAGAACTCACGCGTCTCCTCAACTTGCGTCCCAAGCTTGTTATCGTGTCGTTGGGCGCCAACGAAATGGACCACAAGACACCGCCGGCGCACGCGTTCGCGATCAAGACGATCGCGAAGAAGATCGCCGCGGTGTCGGCCGCTTGCGTCTGGGTGAGTCCGCCTTCGTGGAAGAAGGAGCGGTCGGAGTTTCTTGACGTCATCCGCGATAACTGTGCACCTTGCATCTATTTCGACAGCGACGCACGCGTGTCAGGCATCGAGCGAACAAGCGACGGGATTCATCCAAGCGAACGCGGCGGGGCAAAGTGGGCGACAGCATTTTGGGAATGGTTATTGGCGCGAGGAGACCCGACCGGAGAGGCCTGGGGCCTGAGAGATGTCGACGACAGCCGCGAAGTTGTTCGCGACAGGTGAGCGACGACGCTCGCGCAGAATTTTCTGGGACCGCGCGTTGGCGCTCGAATTGCACGGTGTGAAACTGCGCGCGTTTGCAGTTTTTGGGACCAGTGGATGGGCGGGACTATCGACGGGGCATGGTGATGCCAACACCAACAAATTGTGGGTGCGTCGTTAAATATGACTGAAAATAAAATGGCTCTTTTGGTGCGGTAGCAACTATTTCAACCGGGCGGACAGCCCGGCGGAGAGGTGTGTGTGCCGCAGCCGGGAAGCAAGTCAGCGCACAGAAGCGTCCGCAACTAGGATTGGGCCATGAAAGCCCACACCGAGTACCTCAGCTTCCACACAAGAAAGAAACGCGATCTCATCAACCTCACGCCACAATTGGAAACGATATTGACGACATCCGGCATCCACGAAGGATTCATGCTGGTGTCTGCGATGCACATCACGGCTGGCGTTTTCGTCAACGACGACGAACGTGGCCTACACGAAGACATCTGGGATTGGCTCGAGAAGCTCGCTCCATTCCGTGCAGACTACAAGCATCACGACACAGGCGAGGACAACGGGGACGCGCACCTCAAGTCGCTGATGATCCACCACGAAGTTACCGTGCCCATTACAAAAGGCCAGCTCGACCTCGGCACCTGGCAGCGCGTGTTCTACGCCGAGTTTGACGGGCAACGCGACAAGCGCCTCATCGTCAAAATCCTCGGATTCTGAGCCACTGCGTTCGACAACGAACCCATGCTGGCGAGTACCCATCCACGGCGTACAAACGAAGGCGACGCGGAACGCCAATCTGCGGTCCGCGCCAGGTTTCACGATTCGAGCTGCAGGAGGATCGTAGACCCCAGCTCCAGCCGGCTGGAGTCGACTCCTCCAAGCCGCCAATTACTTCTTGAGCGTTGGTGGAGCGAACGGTAGCGATCTCGTCATCAGCTTCAAGAGCGCTTCTTTTCCGGCGGGGCGAACGCGACCGGGGCCGGCTTTTTGCCACCCCTTCGGTTTTTGCTCGCCTCCCCAAGTGACGATGTAGCTCAGTCCGGTCGATTCGACCAACACGTCGCCGCCTTCAGTGTAGTCGGGGTTGTTCGTCAAGATATTCGGGTTTGCCGCGAGTTCTTCCGCCGAAGCACCGCGCACCGAGGCAACCACCTTGGACGCATACTGCGGCCACTTTACAGGGTCGGCAGGCTTGAAGCTGCTGGTCGCAACGTCAACCCACGGAGACTGTATCTTACCGTTTCCGGGCGAAGTCATGAACACGTTGTCGACGTTGCAGTTCTTGCGTTTGCCGCTGCTGTCAGGCGCACTGGCACCCAAGCAGAGCATTCGGTCGATGGCTGGCTTGTCCGGAAGGTGGTATCCGCCCTTGCTATCTCCCTTGCCGTTGCCGCTTCCCATGCAAGAGGTCTTGCTACCCCACGAGGTCGCTTCGGTTCTCGCTGGGTTGCAGTAGCCGGTGCTGACGATCACAACTTGGGGATCAAGCGCGTCGAGCATGATCGCGCTATTTGCTGTATCCGAGCCGTGATGTGATGAAACAACCACGTCCGCCTTGAAGCCACTCTTCTCCAAATACGTTGCTGCCGCTTCTTCGATAGCGAGGTGATCCGAGTCGTTGTTGGAGGTCACGTCACCCGCGACATAATATTTGAACTTCTTGTAGGTGATCGCCAGCGCGATCGAGCTCGCGTTCGCGTCCTTCAACGTTTCCTTTTGGTACGGGTCCTCCGCGAACGACTTACCCCCGCTACCCAACGGCTTGTACAGCTCAGCAACGCGAGTCGTCTTGGTCGCTCCGACGAAGCCGTCCACAGCGACAACGTTGATCTCGAGATCCTTATCTAAAGTCGGGTCGAGCCCGAACGAGTTCTTTCCCAACTCGGGAATCGCGGCGCGTGGACCCGCGGCCGCAAGAACCTGATCGTAAAGGGTTCTCCCGCCGTCTACTCCCAACGTCGGATAGTAGAACTTGCCAATCGTGTGGCCAGGTTCTGCATCCCACAGGTACATGAACTTCGGCAACCCGCCATAGTGGTCCTCATGCGTATGGCTCAGAACGATGTAGTCGAGCTTTGTCGTTCCGTAGCAATCGCGCAGCGTCGGGAAGATGACGTCAGTCCCTGCCCAGTCGATGCCACCATCATAGAGAATCGTCTTTCCAGACGGGGTGCGAATGATGACCGAGAGCGCTTCCCCGACGTAAAGGTGATGCATCAAGAGACGCGTCGGCTTCGCGCTTAGCCGGTTCTTGAAGTCGTTGGGCGTCATGCCTCCACACCAGCCCTTGGCCCCCATCTGCTTGAGTCGGTCCTGGGCAGACTTGACCCCCGAAGCGCGTCGGGTCGTTTCCGTAGCGTCCGGCCAAGTCCCGGAGACCGCCGCAAACGATGGGACCGAACCCAATGCAAAACAAAATGCCGCCAGTGAAGTCGAATATCGTCCGTACATGCCTACTGCCCCCGCGTAGAAATTTCGCAACGGTCGGACGTCTTCCCCACGAAGAAAGCCCCAACCCTCGCGACAAAAACGGTTCCTCGTCTCGGCGGATGAAGCCGAAGCGGCAGCGCCTCACGCGTTTCCTGAGGTCATGTGTGCCTTCGGGCGAGTCTTCGCACCCCGAGCACCTTTCGACGTATGTACGCGCAACCCAGACGCCAACTCCATCCGGGTGGAGCCAGTACTCTCGTTTAGAGCGCTTTTTTGTTGGCGCGATGTTGCGCTGGCGAATCGCCGGTCTGCTTCTTGAACCAAGCCGAAAAGTGATTGGAGGTCTTGAAGCCGAGATCGCGCGCGATCGTGGCGATCTTGGTCGCCGTGCAGAGATGATCCATCGCGAACGCGAGGCGATAGCGATCCAACTCGATTTGAAACGAGCTGCCCGCTTCCTTGAGCTTGCGCTGCATCGTTCGCGCCGACATGCCGAAACTGCGCGCGATGGCTTCCGCCGACGCCGGCGCGCCCTGTCCATGAAACTTAGCGCGGATCTCGCGCAGAATGTCGCTGCGCTGCATCACTTCGTCACGCAGAGCGGTCCACCGCTCCACCAGCTCGTCCGCGATGCCGAGCCATGCAGCGGCGGCAAGCGAATCGGTGAATCCTTGATACGGCAGATCGTTGCCGACTGAGGGATAGATGCCGGCCGCGAGAGTTCCCGAGAGCCCCTTACCAAAAACCATCGCGCGCTTGAGGATCCTCGCGCGGCTTGGATCTTGCGCACCTGCGAGGTAGCGGGTTCCTTCCTCGAACACCGAACCTGTGAGCGCAACCAGGCGGCTGAAGTCGACGAATGCGACGTGAGGTGGCACGTCGGCCGTCAGCTCAACGTTGACGATCCTGGTGAACAGCGGAACGGCTTCGACTTCGGGTGTTCCCCAGACGAACGTCGCACACGCATTCTCTTCCGTGATGTGGAGATAGCACGGTCCAACAAAGTACTTGCCCAACGGTGCGGCCAGATACGCTTCGTGTGACTCAGCTTCGAGCATGCGCGACCCCCAGTGAGTTTCATAAGAGCTTAGGTGGCAACGTCCTTGCAGCATCAATTTCGGAAAAAAACTCGCCATCTCGCACCTGGTTGCGCTCAACGGCTGGCGGTCGGCGCGCTGGCGAAGTCGATCGCTAGCTCCCACCGACCGTGACCAAACGACACCGCAACTTGAAAGTTGGATCGCCCCACTCGCGGAGTCGTGCCGTCTATTTGCCCACGACTTCGCGAAACGCGTCGAGCACTTCGTCAATTCCATTGACATATGTGCCCTCGCCTTGGCATGCGTAAAACGCATCGAAGAACTTTTGCTCGCCCCAGCTCGATGACGTCACCGTGATATCCATCGCCGGCTTGTCATTGCCGCAAAACGTTTGACCGGAAACTTCGACGTTCTTTGCGGCGCTTGTGATCTTTTTGAGCATCGTCTTTGAGAGCGTTGTCGCGCCGGATTTTTTGGTAAATATAGTTGATCGATTGACGAGCTCGCAGACTTCCCAGGTAACTTTCTTTGACGCGATGTCGAGCGAGTATTTCGCTTGGTCTGGGAGACATTCTGAACCCGAAGGGACTCGCCTGAACGAACCGTGACTTTCAGCCAGCAGCGTCCTCACATCGGCCGGCCACACGGTAACTGGCCTGTCTACATGGCTGTATCGCGTCACTGTGCCGCTACTCGTCGTCTCGTCAACGATAAGCACCGCGGCGATGACGTCCTCGCAAACGCGCGCACGGTTATCGGTGATCTTGATTTCGTTGCGTTCGCCCTTCACCGTTCGGCTACCCGTGTAGATCTTCGTGCCGCAGTCTGTTTCGGCGAGTTTGAGCCTGTAAGTACGCTTGTCGTCTGCCGCGGCGATTTCACAAGCAACCCCTGCCACACCGGATGAGAGCGTCGCCGTGGAGTAGTAATCAGCCTTGAGGTCGAGCTGAGTGAAGAGGTCGCAGTCCCTGTTCGGCGTCACGTTGGGCCTTCCGTAGAGCTTAAAGGAGCCAGGCTTCGCATTCGCCTTGATCGCTTCCTCAACGCTGACTTCGTTCCCGTCATTGTCGCCGATGGCATCAGCGGATCCGCCACACGCGCCAAGCGTGGCTGAAATCGACGTTACCGCGAACACCTTCGTGAAATTGATGAAGTTCATTGCTTGCGTACTCCTATCCAACGTTTTCCCAAGCGGTTCATAGCTCCCCGTTTTGAGAGCTCCTTCGCTTGAACGAGCAGGGGATTGGATCGCGATGTGGGTACGGTCAAGGTGCGCCGGACTGCCGCTTTTCGATTGGCGCGGAAGCGTTTTTCACATGGCGCCAAAACGTAGCCGGTGGGCCCAATGCGGATTGGCCGCGTCGCACAAAGTTCCGCGACCGCGTGAAGTCGAACATCAACAAAGTCAACGTAGTTGACCAAACGAATGAGTTCAAAGCTAGGGTCCAAGGGGGCAAGTTTTGAGCAGACGCCGCTTCGTGAGGGCACTTACTTTTGAGATGTGAGGCTCATTGCTACGTAAGCGACGCCCGCCGTGGGGACGAGAGCATCTGCCTTCAGCTGGAAAGGCGAAGGGCCGCGCGAACTGCAAATGTCTGAAATCACTTAGAATTTTCCCGAACGCCATTTTGACAACTTATGACATGGAATGTCGTTTGACTTATGGTGCCAAAATGGCAAATCTGCTTCGGGGGGCAGCGATGATGAAGGAAGACGTGTC
>JAHFDY010000251.1 GCA_023248735.1 Myxococcales bacterium | reverse complement strand
GCCGCGCTCGACGGTGCCCTCACGGCGAACGCGTGCGGGGAAGTGGCGGGCCACGTCTTCCAAATCACACGCGCGCTCGAGGTAATCGACTTTGAGTTGTCCCGCGAAGGTCCGACACGAAGAGCCGTCATTCATGGCTTGTCGGATGCCGCGTACGATCTTGGTGCCGAAGCGCTGGAGTCGACAGCGGGCACGCCTGAGGGATCAGACGCCGTGCTCGCGGATCTTCAAGGCACTCTTGAGGGGATCGCGCGTGGGGTTCGCGCGTACGGCGTGGACGTGAAATTGCCGAGTCGCGACGCCGAAGTTTGCGTCGCCGAATTGGTAAAGAAACTGGACGATGGAAGGGAGTCCTTCGGGCCGCCTGCCACGACGCCGGGCTCGACATTTGATCGCGGTTCGTTTGCCGTTACGACGGGCAGACTCGGCGCCGCGATTCGTGCGCTCGGGCGAGCATCGGGTGTTGATGCGTCGCCTCCGTACGCTGCGCTTCACTCGACCGACAATGTCAACGCGCTTACCCTACCGAAGCCGCACTTTGATCCCGAGCCCAAAGGCGTTGCGATCGGTGCGCGCCTCTTCGCCGATCGCAAGCTCTCCCGCGGCGGCGTGCGTGCGTGCACGGCTTGTCACGATCCGGCGATGGCTTGGGCCGATGGACGCATTGTCCCTCGTTCGCTCGATCCTTCGACCATTCTCGGACGTAACACGCCGTCATTGCTCTACTCGCCCATTGCCGCCGTTCTTCACTGGGACGGGCGCTTCCGCACCGCAGACGCGCAGGCGCTCAATGTCATTCACGCCAAAGCAGAAATGGGACTGCCGGCGACCGAACTGTTGCGCGTTCTTCGCGAAGCGTACGAACGTGAATTCGCGGAGGCGTTTTCTGACGGGCTGACCGAGCGCAACGTTGGTCGCGCCTTGGCCATGTATGAAGCGTCCGTGCTTGTTCCGGCCAATGCGCCGATCGATCGGTATTCGTTGGGCGATGCGGAGGCGCTCACTGCCGACCAACAGAAAGGGCTTGGTGTGTTCGCTGGAAAAGGTCGCTGCGCGCGCTGCCACACGCCCCCAACGTTCGGTGGTGCTAGGCCGCCCGATTTTACGGCTCCCATTTACGCCGCGCTTGGCGTCCCATTGCGACCGAGTACCAAGGTTTTCGACGGTGATCTTGGTCGCTTTGCCGTAACGCAGCGCTCCGGCGACAAGCGCGCGTTTCGTACGCCGACATTGCGCAACGTTCGGGCGACGGCACCCTATTTTCATCATGGCGCTTTCGCAACCCTCGAGTCGGTTCTCACGTTTTACGACAAGGGAGGCGGCCGCGCGATCGGGCTCGAGGTGCCCAACCAGGATCCCGACGTTCGCCCTCTCGCGCTCACTGCAGAAGAGAAACGAGTTCTCTTGACGTTCTTGCGCGAGGGGCTCAGTGATTTGGCGCGAGCGGATTAGCGCGACAGCCCAGCGCGATCGGACGGCCTGCCCTCTCGACTGGCAAATTGCCATGCGGCGGCATCGGGACTAGCAACCGATGCCTATGAGAATGGCACACTCGTCGATCGGCTGGCTCGTCGCGCTCGCGTGTGGTCTCGGCTGCGGTCCGGCCGTCCCGATTCAACAAGTTCCAAAGGTTGACCAAAATGGCGGAGGCGCGCTCGACGCCAGCGCCCCCGTGGCATTGCATGAGGATCACCTGCATCCTGCGGTGCTGGGCACGCAGACGGCCGATTCGCTTTACGCCGATGCGCTCGGGCAGAGCAAGCCACTTGCTCCAAAGCCCACCACGTTTGAGGCAGACAAGGTCAAGGTCTCGGCCGAGCTGTGCACGGTGGCGGACGGGAAGCTTGTTGGCCCGAATGGCACCGAGCTCTACTCGGCGATTCGTGTCGTCGGCGATCGCGTGGCGGTCCTTTTCGGTGCTCCGACACAAATCAAAGTTTACAAAGTCGAGAGCGGAGCGGGATGCACACTTGCGCTCGACACTTCTGCTGGCGACGCAGGAACCATCAAGCTCAATCACGAGAGCGTTGAGAAACTCTCCGCCGACACGCAAGGCCGCCTCTACGGCACCAGCAGCGGAAGCGGCATGCTGCGATTCAAGAAGGACTTTTCGATCGACTACAAGTGCTCCGCAGAACCCGGTGGACACTACGTCCCGCACGCGTCAGCACGCTGGGGATTCGCATTCTCCGCGACTGGCGCACTCGCGAACGTCGACTTCGGCGCAAGCGATTGTCGAAGCGAATCGGCATTTCTCGATCCGGGCAACCATGCAGGACCCTTCTCGAGTATCGATGCCCTAGCGTTTAGCGGTGAGCTTGCGGTAGTCGGCGGCTCGCTCGCGGATTCCGGAAAGAAGACCGTCGCGGCGTTTACAAAAGCAGGCAAGGAAGTTTACCGACTCGGGAGCGGACCAGCTTCCCCTCATGCAGACTTCTCGTCTGTAACGGCGCTGTCGGTTTGCAAGGGTGGCATCTGCGTCCTCGATGCCGTCGCCCGTGTCGTGAGTTTATGGTCATCGGACGGTAAGAAACACATCGTAGACATTCCGATGGGCAAGTTACTTGACCTTCACGAAGTGCAGCTTAGCGACTTTACGGTTGGCAAAGTCGGCACGTTCGTCGCCGCAAGCCAAGAGCGTGATGTCAAAAGGGTGCACGAAGGGCTGATCTATCGACTGAGCGGGCTGTAACCGCCGTGGATCGAAGGGCCATTTCGAGGATCGCGCTGTCTGCGATCGCGGCGTGTGCGGCTCCGGCGATGCAGCGCGCAGACGGCGGGATCGAGGGTGGCTCGGGGCCGACGAATGACGGCGGACCCGCGAAGGTCGACGCGACGGTGAGCGCTCCGAGGCTCGGTGCGAACGCGGATGGATCGGGGGTCCTATTTCGTTTGTGGGCGCCTCACGC
>JAHFDY010000019.1 GCA_023248735.1 Myxococcales bacterium | reverse complement strand
AGACGGGGACGTAAGTACGGAGGCCGCGTGAACGCACACGGTCAACGTATGAGGGCCTCCTCGGCGTGGCGGGTCTGGGAGAGACACACACGCATATTGCCCAACGGCGAAAGGTGGAAGAAGCTCAGTCGATGATGACGGAGCCGCTTCCACCTGTCGTCGTTGCGCATCCACACGTCGAGCTCGTATCGGGCAGCCCGTTCATTCGGGGCTCGCGCGTGCCCGTTCGTAGACTCTGGTCGTGGTTCCGGAAGGGATCGAGCGTTGAAGTGATCTTGAAACGCTATCCAACCTTGGGGCCCGCCCGCGTGCTCGACGCGCTGTCGTTTGCGTTCGACAATCAGGCTCTGGTTGAAACGGATCTCGCACGCGAGCAAGCCGCGCTCAGCGCCGAAGAGTCGAAAGCGCTCGACCCGTCGAAAATGTCGCAGTTGGGGTTACCTTTCTCTGAAAAGTAACCTGTAGCGGTTCTATTGCGTATGCGACGCCACTGCCTCGGCAATGTCGGGAGCGTGAAGGACTCGCCCAATCGCGTTTCGCATTTCGTCGGTCGCGCGAAGCGGCCCCCGCGCAACGCCTGCCATCAGCGCGAAACCGTGCACCATGTCGGCAAATTCCCGGTGATAGACGGCCGCACCTGTCGCGCGGAGCCGCATCGCATACGCCAACCCTTCGTCGCGAAGCGGATCGAGTCCTGCGGTGAAAATGAGCGCCGGGACCTTCGGCATGGGGTCGGGCGCGAGGAGAGGAGACAACCTCGGATCAAGGCGATCGGGATTCGACCCGGCGTAATGCGCGAGGTACCAATCAATAGATTCGCGGGTCAAAAAGAACCCTTCGCGCAAACTCTCATGTGAGGGGTGCGCGAACGTGGCGTCGAGACTTGGGTAGATGAGCGCCTGCAACGCCGGACGAAACGCATCGTTCGCGCTCTCCTGTGCGACGAGTGCCGACAAGCTTCCCCCGGCGCTGTCGCCACTCACCGCGACCCGAGCAGGATCAAAACGAAAGGGGCCTGCTTGTGACTTGAGCCAGCGCCACGCTGCCAGACAATCGTCCGGTTGCGAGGGAAACTTGTGTTCGGGAGCGAGGCGATAGTCGAGCGAGAACACCGTGGTGCGCGTCGCCGATGCAAGACGACCGGCGAAGACGTTGTAGACGTCAACATCACCCGTCACCCATCCGCCGCCGTGGATATAGAGCACCGCGGGCGAAAGCGGCGGCAATCCTCTTGGAACATAAACGTTCACCCGCAGTTTCGAATCGGGTCCGGCGAAAAAAACGGTGCTCGTGTCCACATCCGACGCCGGAGCCTCGGCGCATAGGGCGACCGAGCGCGCGAGATCGCGACGTGCTTGCACGGGCGTTAGCGACGAGACTGGCGCCATGCCCTGTAGCTCCGCGAGACGCAGCATTGCCGCGAGGTCCGCACTCACGCGTCTTCCATCGATAGGATCCCCGCGCCATCCAGCGAGCAACCGACAAGCAAGGGGTGAGGCGAACAAACGCCTTGCCACACGTCGCTCGGCCTCAAGCCTTGCCTTCGATAGCGCCTCGGTCAACAACGTCTGCCTCAGCCGAGTGCTTTTGCGACTTGATCGAGCATGTCGAAGAACTTCACGCGATCGTTCTTCGGCAACCGCTCAAGCACTGCGCCAAACAACTTCTCGTTACTTTCGGTGATCGCGTCGACGGTTCTTCGGCCACGTGGGGTCAGGCGGATGTCGGTCTGCCGACCATCCTCGGTGTCTTTCCTTCGGGTAATGAAACCACCCTTGCGATCGCGGTCGCTCGGATTTTCGAGACCGGCCAGGTTGCGACTTGCCGTCGAGGGATCGATGCCAAGCACCTCCGCGATCGCGGAAGTCGACATAGCGCCGCGCTCAGCGATGACAAGCAACGTGTCAGCCTGTTGTGGGGTAACGTCGCCAGAACGCGCAGCGTCACGACTGATGCGACCGAAACTGCGCGAGAGCACAGTCGCGACGCGAGCGAACCTTTCGTGGTCGGCCATGGGAGTTGTCTGTACTCTTCAACTTTCGTCTCCGAGTCAAGTGCGCTTCGACGTCGGCACTGATTTCGTGTGTACGAGAATCTTGTGCTAGGGCAGAGATCGGCTCAGATAGGTAACTTCAAGTGCGCCGTTTGCGAGGAACCCTCAACGTGGAAAATATGGGAAATTGTGTGCGCGCGAAGGATTTTTCACACGACCCTACAATTGCTCACCCGACGCTAGCGCTTTAGCGTCACGGCCTTCGGAGGCAGATGTGATGACGACTAAGACGATGCCCGGCGAGCCGATCGCGGGAACAAACTCGACGCGTATGTTCAACAACGATCTGATCGAGTGGTTTTCACGCATTCATCCGGCAACCATTTTTGTTGCGTGGCTTCCCGTAATTGCGGGGGCGCTCTTTCGGGGTCGCATCCATTACGGGTTGCCGCTGCTCTCGATCGCCGGGTACTTCGCGATTGGCACGCTGACGTGGACTTTCGCTGAGTACATTCTCCATCGCTGGGTCTTTCATTGGACCAACGGCACGAGGGCAGGAAAGCGCATTCACTTCCTCCTTCACGGCGTTCATCACGACTATCCACATGACAAAGATCGCCTTGTCATGCCGCTACCGACGAGCGTGCCGCTCGCAGCCATTTTCTATGCGCTTTTTGCTCTGGTGATGGGCCACGCAGCAGCGCACGCATTCTTTGCCGGGTTCGCGATCGGTTATCTCGCCTACGACGGAACGCACTACTACGTGCACTACTTCCGGCCGACGACGCGCGTCGGAAAGTACCTCCGCAAGCATCACATGATCCACCACCACGCCGATTCGGAGGGCGGTTTTGGCGTATCATCCCCGCTTTGGGATCTCATCTTCAACACGATGCCAAGAAAGCGGAGAGGCATCGATCCTGTGAAAGCGCAAGGGGCCTCGGACGTTTCGCACGTTTCGCCACTTTGAGTCACCATTGACCGAAAGTTCGGTACTCTTTCGAGGCGATGGCTTCGCCCAGCACGCCCCCACCATCCGAGATCGGCCATGTGCTCGTGCAGCGCTACGAAGTGTTGCGCGAGCTGGGCAAGGGCGGCATGGGCATGGTGTACCTGTGCCGCGACCTTGTGACGGGCGATCGCGTCGCGCTTAAGCGCCTGAAGCATCCCGACGGCGGGCCGCATCGACCCGAGGAGTATTGGTGGTTTCATCAAGAAGCCCGCGCGGTTGCGACGCTCGACCACCCGGCAATCGTACGCGCGCGTGACTTCGGCATGTTGCCGGACAACTCGCCCTATCTCGTCATGGACTTGTTGCCAGGTCGAAGCATCCACGAGTGGATGCACACCACGCAGATGGCGTGGCCCGTCATTTGGATGATGGTCGATCAGGTGCTCGCGGGTCTTGGACACGCCCACGCCCGCGGGATCATTCACGGGGACCTAAAGCCGTCGAATGTCATGCTCGACATGTCGAATCCATCTGGACCTCGCGCGTACGTTCTCGATCTCGGCCTCGCGTGGCTTCGTCAGTACCGACACGACCCACGCCTCGATGGAACGCAGGCCCCAGAAGTTGCACAGCACGCCGGCGCGGGCACGGTCGGCTGGGTTGCGCCGGAGCAGATTCGCAAGCTCGCACCCTTCGTCGGCGCGCCAACCGATTTCTACGCGCTCGGTTGCATCATGTATCGCGTGCTCTCGGGCAAAGAGGTCTTCGAAGGAACCGCACAAGAGGTGCTGCGCGCGCACAAACGATCGCCCGTTCCGCTTCCAAAACTTGCCGAGGGAATTCCGCCGGAAGTTGGGACCTACATTTTGCAGCTGCTCGAGAAGAGACCTTGGGCGCGTTACGAATTCGCGGCGGATGCGCGGCGCGCTTGGGCCGCAGTGCGTCCTGCTGGCGCTAAGCCACTCGAAGATCTCGTGACAACGCGCAGCGTGAGCACAGAACGCGTGAAGGCCCTCGCGCCCGGATTGCTATCGCTCCGTGCAGCGCCACTCGTCGCGCGTCAGCACGAGCGAGCCGAACTCTTGCGGATGCTCGACGACATCATCGTGGGTCGCACAAAGCAAACGATGGTCGTCATGACCGGCGAAGCGGGTGTCGGAAAAAGCCGCCTTGCAGAGTGGCTCTGCGAACACGTCCACGAGACCGGCAAAATGTTACCGCTACGGGCACGATATGGCCGTATCCCCACACCGCTTGACGGCGTCACGGGCGCGATCAGCACCTATTACGGCCTCGAGAGCGCAGACCGCATCATGGTCGAACAAACGCTAATGAGCCGGTGGGAAGTCACCAAGGACGATGACGAAGCTCTCACTTGGGTTGCCGCAACGGCCGAGTGGCTGCGTCCCAGCTCGGCCGGTGAATCGCAAGCCATCGGGCCAACAGGTAAGCGCTTCGTCCTCGATCGTCCAGAGCTTCGATGGGTCGTTGTAAGACGCCTCATGCAACGCCTCACCAAAGATCGCCCCGTGCTTCTTTGGCTCGACGATCTTCATTTGGCATCCCAAAACACGTTCGAGATGATCTCTCGCCTGCGTCTCTCAGCACCTGAAGTGCCGATGCTCATGTTGATCACGGCGCGCAGTGAAACGCTTTCCACTGACCTCGATGCATCGTTGCGCATGGAGACATTGCGCAACGAGTGGTCGGGTACCGTGATGGATCTCGAACCACTCGGCAACGAGGAAACCGAGATGCTTCTTCGCTCGACTTTGCCGCTTGCCGACGACGCGGTGAGACGCGCCGTCGAGCAAACACGAGGAAATCCGCTGTTCGCGCTGCAGCTGCTCCATGCGTGGGCAGGCGGCGGGTATCTCAAGCTCGAAGACGGCCGTTACCGCGTTCCCGCGGATGCCCTTCAGGGTCGCGCGATCACAACGGCGGAACTTTGGGACGAGCGCATTCGTGGCATTCCGATCGATCTGCGACTTGCGGCATACGCAACGGCTGCGCTCGGTGACGACGTGCGCGGGGAGGTGCTTCGTGCGCTCATCGCGTCGCTCGGAATGGACGTGAACGATGCGTTGATCGCGCTAACGCGCTCGCAGATTCTCTTGGCCGCGCAGCACGATCAGTTCCGCTGGCCACACGCACTTTTGCAAGAGCACTTGCTCGAGCGACTCAACGAACGCAACGACGCACCCGCCATTTATCGCCTCGCAGCGACAGCGCTCTCGAAGCACCCAGCTGTTTGGTCGCGTCGTATTATGAAGCACCGCGTAACCAATTTTCTCAAAGCGGGCGACGACGAGCCCGCCGCGCGCCTGATGTTTGAATTCATTCGAGCGTCTTGGGCACGCGGTCGCGACACTGCCGCAACACTCCGCGATCTTGAGATGCTCAAAGGCCGCGTCACCGGGACGGCAGCAGCAGAATATTCGCTTTGGCGCTCTGAGGCATTGCGACACATCGGCCGCCTCGAAGAAGCACGCGATCAGGCAGAGTCCGCCCGCGCGGCGTTCGCAGCTGTGGGTGACGACGCGCGTGAAGCACATGCACTCCGATTGCTCGGTCACATCGCGTCCGATCTCGGCACACTAGGCATCGCCCGATCGCAATTGCTGCTTGCACACGCGCGATTCAAGAAGCTCGGCGACGAACGCGGACAGGCGCAATCTGAGATCGTTCTCGGCGAGATCGACTACCTCCTAGGCGACCACGTAACCGCACGCAACTTCCTAAAGGACGCCGTCGACCGTTGCACCAAAGTCGGCGATGCTCTCGGTCGCGCGCAGTGTTTCATCTTGCTCGCACTGATTGAGCTCTCGCTCGGTCGATCGCCTCGTGGACGTGAGTTGCTCCTAGGGGCGAGAGGAGAGTTCGATGCCATCGGTTATCGTCTTGGCATCTCTCAGTGCGACATCGCGCTGGCTCATACTGATCACCGAGCGCTCGATTTTGCGCGTGCGCGCACGCGGGCCCTCAGCGCTCGAACGGCCTTCCGTGAACTTCAGAACCCGCGCGGCGAGGCAGGCTGCGAGCGTTTGCTCTCGATGATTGCGTTTGACAGCGACGACTTTGAAGCCGCTCGGGCACACGCGCAGGTTGCACTGCGCATCTACGAACGTCTTCACGACCCGTGGGGACGATGCGAGTCCACTGTGTTGCTTGCGCACGTAGCACTCGCAGAAGACGCGACAAACGCGGCAACGTTGGTTCAAGCCAGTCTTGAGATTGAACTCGACGACGCGGAACCTCGCCAACACCGACACCTCGCGGCGGCTTGGCTTGCACACGCTGAAGGTCGCGCAGCCGACGCAGCCGCCGAAATTGATCATGCTAGGTTATGTTTCGGTGACACGAACCGAACGGGTGATCATACGCCGCAGCTACTCACACGGATGGCGACGCTCGGTTGGAAGGGCGACGCCGCCTTGCGTTTGAAGGACTGGTTAGCTCAGCTCGACGAGGAGGCACCGTCGTCACAGATGGGGGCGCCAAAACGCGGGCAGATGGGTTAGCCGATGTCGATATCGCGCGTCGTCGTGTCGGGCGCATGAGCGGCGCAAAGCGGCGGCGTCGAACGTAAGTTCATCAGTAATTACGGATAGTTACAAACATTGTCGTTCTACTGTTTCGCAGTAGCACTGCAAAGTGGTAGGTTCGCGCACCATGAGCACCCCGCAAGACCCCGGCGTTCGCCGCAAGCAAAAAATTCGCCGCACGAAGAAGCTCGCCGCTTGGCGTGTGAAGAACGCCACGAAAGAAGTCGCCACAAAGTAATCGCGGCGCACTTCAATCGACGCGAAGACGCGGCTTCATTCGGATGCCGCGTTTTTTTTTGCGTGGGAGGGCCAGACGCCGCGTTACTCGTCGCCGCAGCTGCCCTGCTGGTCGCCCGTATCGACCCGCGCGGGCTGGGACATCAGCGGCGCATTGTTCAGACCCTTGACGAATGTGCTGGTCACCGGGCCGGACTTGTCGGTGTCGAGGTGCCAGTGATTTCGGTGCGCGCTGTTGTAGTTTGGCGTGAGCAAATTCTCGAAAATCTTGATCGAAGCGGCTTCACACAGAATGCTGTACAGCTTCGCGCTCATGCCGGTTTGTTTGGCCATTGCGACGTCGCACGTCGCGTCTGTCGACTGGACCCAGTCGGTTGTCGTGTTGATATCGGCTGACGTACCGTCAACAAACTTGATGTATCGAATATCAATGGCGCGGCCCCAAGAGTGCGTTGAGTAACCATCTTTCGTACAATCGGGCTCGGGGTCGTTGAGGCCGCGGCAGAAATTGGTTTCGCTCCAGGCGCAACAGCATCGGTAGCAGTACGAGCCAAGCGAGCCGACGCTGACGACATTGTGCTTCTTGAGCACCGCAGCCAGATCGTAAAGCGTCAGAACAAATTCGCACGCGATCGGATCGGTGAGTGGATTCGACGTCGTCGTCGCGTGAAAGCCGACGCCATTGATTACCGCATCGGTCACGTTGACAGCATCGACGACCCCGCGCGCAGTCGTCTTCTTATAGTTGATCCCGTGCGCGGTGAGGCGGTCGTAGCAAGTGCCTCCAACATCGGCGACCACCGAGTCTGCCGGAGCATCGTCCACGGCCGGCTTAGCGTCCGCGATGCTGGCGTCGACCGACGCATCGGGTTGATGAGCGTCGCCGTCTGCCGCAGAATCACTTGGAAGATCGCCGACGACGCCCGTTCCACAGGCTCCGATCCAAAAAAAGTAAGCGAGACCGAAGCGACATTTCATCGGCGAGCGCAAATTGTGAGGCACGCCCGAGTCCTGGTCAATTAATGATCGCGCAGAAGCGTGCGAGTCATGGCTGAACAGCGTCCTGACAGCAGCGAAACCCAGTCGAATAGTCGTGATAGCTAAGTTCGTGGGCGCTCGTCTCATAGAGGCAACCGTGGCCGTTGACCTCAGCGTCGCCGTAGAAGCCGCCGCGAAACCGACCGTGTCCTTTCGAGTCCGCAGCGTCGTCGCCCCACTCGTGGAGGCTGCCGACAAGATCGTACACAGCCTCGTCGGTAACGCACCCTGCGTAGTCGCCACTCGCCGCGAGAGTGTTGCTCAGTTGATTGAGGCGGGGGTCGTTGAAGTTGTCGTACGTCCAAGCAGACGCATCACTGCCGAAGAGGCGCGCAACGGTGCTGCCCTTTCCTTCGTTGCAAACGCCTTGCTTCTTCGATGTGCCCCCATATGGGTAATAGCGTTGACCATCCACGCCGCGGCACGCCCTTGCGAACTCGGACTTTGAGCAAAGACGCTTGCCTGCTTCCCTGCAAGCGTTGGTTGACTCGACTTGCGAAACGTAACCTTGAGGAACATGTTTCGGCGCGACCTTCGCACGCACGCGCAATCCGTCGACTCGCAAAAAGGGCGAGTGCTCGTGTTCGCCCCCTTCGGAATCGAGCTCGACCACGTAGGCCTCGAAGCGATCCATACAGAAGGTTCCGAGGATCGCCATCTCGAGGGGGCATGCCGCATGCCCATCGGCACCATTCGCATCGATGGGTGGCGCTGCGTCGACACTCGCGCGGGCCGCATCGGCCACTGGCCCGGGCGTCATCGGAAACACGCGTTCGACGGGCGACTCACTGCAAGCGGACAAGGCGCCCACCAAGAAAATCGCGCGCCGACGCATCTCACCAATGTTGGTCTAAGGGGAAGGGCGGCGCAAGCGTGATAGATCACGCCTTCATGTGGATTGATCATGCCCAACGCGCAATTGCACGAATGCTCAACCGCAGAGGCATCAAGAGTCGCTTCGTTGAGACAACGCTCGGCAAGTTACATTATTACGAACTCACGGGAACTGGGCCGCGCGGCACGATCGTCCTTCAGCACGGCATCGCGAGTTCGGGCGCGGCGTTCGCTCAGCTTGCGCAATCGCTCGCGATGGCGTTCGAACGCGTCGTGATGATCGAAGCGCCGGGGCACGGCCTCAGTGAGGCGCCACAAGCGGGGCTCACGCCCGATCGCTTCTACGAAGGGTTCGTACAAGCGCTTGACCAAGTCGTCCCGGAGCGATTCGTTTTGTTTGGGACTTCGCTTGGGGGCGCGGCAACGTTGCGGTTTGCGACAACCCAGCCGCAAAGACTGCGCGCTGCCATCGCATGTTCGCCAGGAGGGGCGACAACTTCGCACGAGGAGTTTCGAGAACTGCTCGGTAGTTTTCGGGCGACGACACACCGGGAAGCGATCACGTTTGCGCGGCGCCTCTACGACACGCCTCCGTGGCACCTTCCGGTGTCGGCGGCCTTCATCGGCGGTCTCTTGCGCCGTCAGCCCATTTTGGAATTCCTTCAGGCGGCGAGTGCGAACGACCTACTCGATCCCGGAGCGCTAAAACGCATTGCTGCGCCTTTGCTCTTCATTTGGGGAAAGGGCGAGCGACTCCTGCCGAACAAGCACCGTGATTTCTTCTTAGAGCACTTGCCAAAGCATACCGTGTTCGAGTTTCCGGAGCGGTACGGACACGTGCCGCAAGTCGAGCACCCTCACGATTTGGCCGAGCGCATCGTGCGCTTCGTAAGCGTCGAGTTTACGTGACAAGCGCGTCTACGACTTAGGCCCCAGAAGTCGCCCCTGCGACGTCGCCGTGCTCGTGACGGGCTTGTGAAGTACGATTTTCTTTCCGGCCTCGCGTCCGCTCGCGAAGGCTTCGTTGCGCTCATTGCCCGAGTGGCGGACGTTGCGCACGTACGGATAGCGCTTGCGCAAGAAATCTCCGAGCTCGCCGTCTTTGACCCACACGATCCCAGCCTTTCGGGAGGTCTTGGACTGTTCGGCAAGCTTCTCCGCGAAACCAGCCATGACGCCCGAAAGGTAACGTTGGCGATCACGGTTGGAGTCGAGGCCGGTTTGACGCCTGTGGTCGAGCCAAAGAGTCTCGGCCGTGCGGCGCAGGAACGCGTGAACGTAGTCCGCCATGGCGCGGTTCTCCGACGAACCGCACACCTCGAGCACGCTGCCACGTTTTCGCTCGAGCGGGCGATAGACGCTCACCCAGATCACCTCGACGAAGAAGTAACGAGCGAGAATCATCGCAAGAATGCGATCACTTTCAGAAACCCGACCCGTCGGCTCACCGAGATGCACGAAGTCGTAGTGCCGAGTCTTACCGGATTGGACGGCCTCGACGTTGTACTTGAGCATGAGTCGCTGAGCGGCAAGCATCGCAGCTTCGGCCTCGTGCTGGTTGTCACTATTCGATAAAGCAAGTAACTTGACGATACGATCGACGATACCTGGTACAGCGGCCTCAGCGTGCGGCAAGCCCGCAGCTCGTCCATCGATACCAAGACGTTCGCACACGCTCTGAAACGTCGGACCGTGAGGCGGCTCGCCCGTAACCTGTAAACCCTCATAGACAAATTGATGCGCCATCTCGTGTTTTAGGACCTCGACGGTCTCGACCCACGGACGTTCGATCACGAGCTGGCGGGACAACTCGAGCGTCGCCGTGTCACGATGCCATCGCCCAAGGAACGACCGGTGGTCCCCAAGCACAAAGGAGGGCAGCTTGAGTCTGAACTTGAAATGTGTGCCGTTGAGGGTCTTGTATGCCTCGACGAGTTCGCGCATCAACGCTCGCTCAAGTTCGACCGTCCATGCCATCTCGGAGATCATTTTGTCCTCTGACCGCGGCACAAAAAAAAGGCGGACCGTGGCCCGCCGTCTTTGAACGAATCGCCGCCGCTCACCCGAGATGAACCACGGCGTCGCTACCGCTCACCCTTCGGAGTCTTCCTTGACGATGCCTGCCTTGCGATCGAGGACGTCCTGCAAACCACAGCGGACACGGGTGCCACGCTTAACGCGCTTCGGCTTCAGCGGCGTCGCCAGCCACTCGTGTCGTTTCCGCATGCTCCAGATCGCGCGATTCGCCATGATTTCTCCTGAATTTCGGTCGCATGAGCGGACGAGCCACTCGGGGCGCCGGAAGATGCCAGAGTTGGCGAAAATTGCAAGCAAAAGCGGCTAGTCGGGCCTCCTACGAAGGCTCACGACGATGACGAACCGCTTCCCCGTCAAGGCGAACCCCTCATCAAAAGAAAGGAACCCAGGCGCCGTTACGGTCAAGCGATGCTGGCCCTGGCGCAGCCGAACGCCGTGCAGCGCGACGATGTCGAGGGCAAAAACCACCTCATCGTCGATAATGACGCGCGATCGTTCAGGAACTTGACCGTCCACCTTGATGACGAGCGTCGTTTCTGCGATCTTCGCGTGCTGCTCGATGCTGGGCGGCCCGCAGGCGATGCACAGGAGGCAAGCGTACGGCAGAGCGCGCGTCACTCCCATTCGATCGTCGCAGGCGGCTTTGTGGAAATATCGTAGACGACACGATTCACGCCTCGGACCTCGCTGATGATACGACCCGACACACGCGCAAGAAAGTCGTGCGGGAGCTTCGCCCAATCCGCAGTCATGCCATCCACCGAGGTCACGGCCCGAAGCGCAACCGTTTCTTCATATGTGCGGCCATCGCCCATAACGCCAACGCTGCGCACCGGAAGGAGCGCCGCAAACGCTTGCCAGACTTGATCGTAGAGGCCGCTCGTTCGGAGCTCTTCGATGAAAATGTGATCGGCTTTGCGGAGCGCATCGAGCCTGGTTTCAGTCAGATCCCCAAGGCAGCGAATGCCAAGGCCTGGCCCGGGAAAAGGATGCCGCCCAAGAAGCGGAGCAGGGATGTCAAGCGCCTTACCCGCTGCTCGTACCTCGTCCTTAAAGAGCTCCCGAAGTGGCTCGATGAGCTGGAGGTTCATGCGCTCGGGAAGACCGCCAACGTTATGATGGCTCTTGATGACGACGCTCGGCCCCTTGTGCGAGACGCTCTCGATCACGTCTGGGTAGAGCGTGCCTTGCACCAAGAAGCGCGCGCCCTTGATTTTGAGCGCCTCAGCCTCGAAGACCTCAATGAAAACCCGACCAATGATCTTTCGCTTCCGCTCGGGGTCGGTCTCACCTGAAAGTGCCGTTAGAAATCGCGCGCGCGCATCAACCGCAATGAGCGGCAGGCCCATCTCGTCACCGAGGGAGCGACGAACTTGATCGAACTCACCAAGGCGCAAGAGACCGTTGTCGACGAAGATGCAGGTTAGCCGCTTGCCGAGCGCACGATGGCAGAGGACCGCCGCGACCGTTGAATCAACACCACCAGAAAGACCACATATGACGTGTGCATCCGCTGGAACGCGATTCGCAATCGCTTCGATCGCTTCACTCACAAACGAACCTGGAGTCCACGTGGGATCCACTTTCGCGAGGTCGAATAGGAACGCAGCGAGCACGTCGCGTCCCTGCGCGGAATGTTCGACCTCGGGATGAAACTGCACACCCCAAATGCGCTTCGTCTCGTTTGCAACTGCCGCAAAAGGACAATTGTCACTCTCAGCGATCACTTTGAAACCGGAAGGCAAGCTGACCAATCGATCGGCGTGACTCATCCAAACACGTGTGGTCTCGCGGGGAGCAAGGCGCGCGAGAACACCTTCGTTCGAGAGCACTCTCAGATCGGCCGCGCCGTATTCATGATGGTTAGCGGGTTCGACTTTTCCGCCGAGAACGTGCGCGATCAGTTGGAGGCCATAACAGACCCCAAGAATGGGAACTCCCACCTCGAGCCAGCGTCTATCGAGCGCCGGAGCGCCTTCGTCATAGACGCTTGACGGGCCTCCAGAGAGGATCACGGCCTTCGGTCCACGCGCCGCAATCGCTTCAAATGGAGCGTTGTAAGGATGTATCTCGCAGTAAACGGACGCCTCGCGAATGCGCCTCGCGATGAGTTGGGTGTATTGCGAACCGAAGTCGAGAATGACCACCAAATCATGCGCCCGACTCATGCGGGCGGGGATATCATGAGCTCGAATGCGCGTACATGGCCCGTGCACACGAAGCGCTTGGAGCCCGACGCGATTTGCGATTAGTTGGACGGCATGACCCAACCTCTTGTGCGCCTGCAACGCACCGGTTCCGTGGAGGTGCCGCTGCCTCAATACCAAACCGCGGGAGCAGCCGGTGTCGATCTTCACGCTGCGATTACGGCACCCGTAACGATTGCGCCCGGCGCGCGGGTGTTAGTACCGACGGGGCTCCGCATGGCGATTCCGGAAGGCTTCGAAGGTCAGGTACGACCTCGCTCAGGCCTCGCGGCAAAGCACGGAGTTACGGTCCTCAACTCTCCAGGCACGATCGACAGCGACTATCGCGGTGAGGTCAAGGTACTGCTTGCGAACTTTGGTCAAGAGCCCGTCACGTTCTCGCCTCATGACCGTATCGCTCAAATTGTATTCGCACCGGTTACGATTGCGCGACTCGAACTATCCGGTTCCCTTGATGGGACCGCGCGGGGCGAGGGCGGCTACGGCTCCACGGACCGAGGTTAACAACATGACGACACGACACATCTCTTGTTACCCTTGAGGCCAAGATGGGGCAGCGCGAAGGATTTGACGACGGGCCGCTGAGCATGAAGCGGCGTTCGAACGCGCCCCTAGGGGGACAAACGCATAGCCAACGCGTCGCGCTTGCCGAGGAACGCGTGGGCAAATCACTTGGCGGTTGGCGCCTTCTGCGAGTGCTCGGCGTCGGTCCAGTGACGGCTGCTTATGAAGTCGTGCGCGGAGAGAAGGACGCCAAGGAACGCGCCGTCTTGAGGCTCATGATTGGCAGAGCATCTCAAGACGAAGTGGCGCGCGGCCTCTTTATGCGCGCCTCATACGCGGCCAATCGGTTTAAGCACTCTCGCGTCGTATTGACGACCGCTGACGGAGTTGAAGAAGGCGGCGCGCCGTTCGTACTCCGACCTTGGATCGAGCTCACTCCGCTCGTCACTGCCGTGGAAAAATCACCACTCTCCGAGCAAGACGCCCTGCGCGTCGCTGAACAGCTTCTTGATATCGTCGAGATGGCCCACGCCAATGGCGTCCTTCATGGCGCCCTCCACCCTGGCAACATTCTGCTCACCGCGCGACAGTCCATTCGGCTGGTCGACTTTGCAAGCGCACCTGGTTTGAATATCGCACGGACGGATGAAGACGTTTTGGCCCCACTCCGCCTCGACGATTACTCGTGCCCCGAACGCGTGCACTCTCCTGGGCTTCCTGCGACCGAGGCGAGCGACATTTACGCGATCGGTGGCTGCCTCTATTTTGCGACTACCGGCAAGTCGCCGGCGACGCATCGCAGTGCGCAAGCTGCCGCACGCACCATCGAGGCGGCGCTGCTCGCGTTGCAGCCCACCCTGAGCGAGGATTTTTGCAGAGTGGTCGCACATTCACTCTCGTACGACGCCGCGCAGAGGTACGAAAGCGCGTATGCATTCCTTGGGGACGTGCGACGCGTCATGGCGGGCCGAAGGCCGAAGCTCGAGGATGCGTCAGCCCCGGTGCCTTCGCAGAGCGTGCAAGACCTTTCAAGGCACGCGCCCTCGAGCAGGCGCATCTCGTTCTCGCCACCCGCGCGACAGTCTGATCACCCTGCCGCTCGAAAAGAACCCGTTCGTAGCGAGTGGAAGGGAAACCTGTTTCTTATCGTTGCGATCGCTCTCTTGCTTGGCCTTGCAACGTTCGTCGTGTTCCGCGAGAAGGCGCTCGATGAGAGGCAACACGCGCAAGACGGCGTGCCCGCGAGCAGCGCAAAGTAAACTCGATTGACGACTTGACGGTGCTTATCGACCTTCGATCCTTTCTCCGCACATGGCTGCGCGAGTCTCCATTCGTCTTCGCGCTAGCTTCAGGCAAGCTCTTGCTTCACGTGAGCTTCGCGACCCGCTACGGCATCTTTCGCGACGAGCTCTATTACATCGCGTGCGGTGAACATCTCGACTTCGGCTACGTCGATCACCCGCCAATGATCGCGTGGATCGCGCGCATCATTCGCGAACTCTTCGGCGATTCGTTATTCGCGCTTCGATCGACTTCGGCGATCGCCGGCGTCCTCACGCTTCTACTAACCGCTCACCTTTGCAGGAGGCTTGGGGGCAACGCCTTGGCGCAAACCCTTGCCAGCGCATGCGTGCTTGTGTCGCCATACTTCCTCGCAACGTCACATCTGTTCACGATGAATGCGTTTGAGCCACTCTTGTGGACGCTTGCAGTCTACATGCTTGTACGAATCGCCCAGGGCGAAGTTGCACCATCGCGATGGCTCGCGTTTGGCGCGCTCGTTGGCGTTGGCTTGCTTAACAAACACTCCACCTTGTTTCTCGGATTCGGGCTGTTCGTCGCAATAGTACTCACATCGATGCGCCGATCGCTCCTTACCCGTTGGCCGTGGCTTGCACTTGCTATCGCTATCGCGTTGTTTCTGCCCAATCTGATTTGGCAATACAAGGCTGCTTTTCCGACACTCGAATTCATGGCCCATGCGCGTGCAGAGAAGAACGTGGCACTATCGCCACTAGCCTTTCTACGCGAGCAGGTGATTCTCATGCAGCCACTAACCGTGGTCGTGTGGGTGAGTGGGACGCTCTTCGCGTTTCGGCGCCGGGTCAAAACTGAACTACAATTGATCGGTATTACATACGGTGTGTTGCTCGTGATCATGCTCGTGACGCGTGCAAAGCCCTATTATCTTGCGCCCATTTACCCGACGCTATTTGCAACCGGCGGAGTTTCGTTGTGCGCGATCACAGAACGGTTTCGCCCACTGGTGATGCGGACCGTGCTTTCCCTCGTGCTCGCAACCGGCGCCCTTTCGGCCCCGCTCTCAGTCCCGATCCTCGCGCCACAGACGCTCACAAAGTACACACGCGGTATTCACCGCCAGTCCGGCGAGAGGCATGAGCAAGGACCGCTCGATCAAATCTACGCCGACATGTTCGGGTGGCGGGAACTCGCGCTGGCTGTCGCACAAGTGCACCACGACCTGCCACAAGCGGAGCAGACAAGCGCAATTGTGATGGCGACGAACTACGGCGAGGCTTCAGCGCTCGACTACTTCGGCGCGGCCCACGGCCTACCTCGCACGTGGAGCCCTCACAACGCCTACTGGATGTGGACGCGAGCGGAAGCGCATCGTCAAGGTACAGAACAACTGGGCTCGCGCGCATTCATCGTCGTTGGTGGCAAGAGCACACAGTTGGAACAGTACTTCGACAAGGTGGAACTCGTGGGCCTCTCCGACCACGTCTATGCGATGCCCTATGAGCGACACTTACCGATCTACGTGTGTCGTGGGCTGAAGGAGCCGTTCGACGTATTTTGGGCGAAAGTGAAGCGATACGTTTGAGGGGGCTACGCCGGAATCTCGCGTTTGATGCGAAATGCGCGAATCTTCTTGTGCAGATTCGTGCGCTCGACGCCCAAAATAACCGCAGCGCGCGAAATATTCCACTGCGTGTTACGAAGTGTCTCCACGATGTAACCTCGCTCCGCCTGCTCACGCACCATGCGTAAGGTGAGCGGCCCATCGCTCGCTGTCGCGGGAACTGCAACTGGCTCGACGTCGTCGTCGTCAAATGGGTTCGCGTGCGGATCCTCGGGCAACTCTGCGATCGTCAGACGCTCGCCTGCGAGAATGACCATGCGCTCTACAACGTTCTTCAGCTCGCGCACGTTCCCCGGCCACGGCCTCCCCATCAAGGCGGTGAGCACAGCATCGTCAACGGGCTTGTCGATCATGCCATGGTCGCGCGAGAACGTCTGGCAAAACGCCTTAACGAGCAACGGAATGTCCTCGGCCCGCTCGCGCAAACTTGGCGTGCGAAGCGGAAAAACGTTGAGGCGAAAAAATAGGTCTTCTCTAAACAAGCCGGTTTCAACGGCGCGCGATAGATCCTTATTCGTTGCGGCTAGCACGCGTACGTCGACCACCATGGTGTGCTCGCTACCGACTCTCGAGATCTCCCCCGACTGGAGCGCACGCAATAGCTTCGCTTGCGCCAAGAGATCCATGTCGCCAATTTCGTCGAGGAAGATCGTACCGCCGTGTGCCTGCTCGAAGACGCCTCGCTTGCGGGCGATAGCACCGGTGAACGAGCCGCGTTCGTGACCGAACAGCTCGGACTCGATGAGCTCACGTGGAATCGCAGCGCAGTTCACTTTGACGAACGGGCCGTCCTTGCGCGTGCTCATTCGGTGGACGGCGCGCGAGATTAACTCCTTGCCGGTTCCACTTTCACCGGTGATGAGCACCGACGCCCGTGTTGGTGCCACCTTCTCGATATCTCGAAACAAGCGCTCCATTGGCGCGCTCGTGCCGATCATCTCGTGCCTAGAGACCTCTGCCTGCTCGACAACCTCGAGCTTCAGTTTCACGCGTGCCGACTCGAGAGCGTTGCGTACGCTGACGAGGACGCGCTCACGACTCAGCGGCTTCTCGACAAAGTCCGCCGCCCCTAGTTTGGTTGCGAGCACCGCGTCGTTGACCGACGCATGACCACTCACCACGATCACGGGAAGGAGATGCGTCGCCTCGTCGCGACGCAATCGCGCGAGCACTTCTAACCCCGAAATTCCTGGTAATTTTACGTCGAGAATGACGATGTCGACAGGCATGTTCGGTGCGGCCAACACGTCGAGTGCCTGTTCCCCATTTTCGGCCTGAAGAACGTGAAGCCCTTCGTCCGAGAGAATAAGTTCGAGGGTTCGCCGAATATTCCGCTCGTCATCGACGACAAGGACGGTCGACCTCGGCGGGGGAGCTTCAGTTGGCTGGCTCATAACCGCTGCTTTGTCATGCGGGCGAGATGCGTGCGCGCTGCAATCACGTGCCCGGTCGACTGAAATCGATCGATAACAGTTTCAAATGCCCGACGAGCTTCTTCGTACTTGTGCATGCGAAGATAGACTTCTCCCAAAAGCACAAGCGACTCGGCTTCGAGCGTTCCCCCTGTCGCAAGCAGTACTCTTGATCCCGAAGTGCTGTTCGCCGATCCCCCATAATTGCCGATCGCGTACTTCACGCGAGAGACCGCAGCATCGTAGTTTTCGCGATCCAAATAGAACTTTGCGACGTACAGTTCATGCCGAATCAATCGGTCTGTCAGTGCTTGATAAAGTTCGCGAACCTTCTCGCACTCTTTTGCGCGGGGATAATCTTCGAGAAAGCTGCGCGCCTCACGGTATGCATCGAGCGCACCGCCTTGGTCTCGCTCCTCGGCTGTTGAGAGGATGAACGAGTCGGGGACTTGGCGAAACTCCGACTCGGTGATGCGCGATCGTGCGTAGACGACTTCGTTTTCTTGTGTTCGATGCGTCTCAATGAACTTGCGATAGAGGACGATCGCCTCCGAGAATTTGTCCTGTTCGAACGCGATATCGGCAATGCGAAGCTCGGCCAAAGTTCCGTACTGCGTGTAGCGATACTTGCGCATCACCTCACGCATCCGCCCCTCCGCGAGCAACCACTCGTGTGCGTCATAGAGTGCTTGAGCCGCATCGAACGCGCGCTTTGCGTCGACGGAATACGTGAGCGGAGACGACGGCGGTGGTGGCGTATCACAACCGGCATTCGCAACCGTAACTGCGATAGCGTATAGGAAAAAGAGCCATCGAAGGCGCATAGGTGTCGTACCTATCGCAGGTCTGCTCGCGAAGCTATCGGCGAGCTTTAGAAGCGGTCACGGGAGCGACGCGCACCATCCGGTGTTGCCGCAATTGATCGGCGCTTGGCTTGGAGCGGGCCGCGTTACCGCATAGGTCGCGGCAGTCACTCCCGCAACCACCGCACCAGCGGTTACCCAAAACCACCAGCGCGTTAGAGTGTTCGGCTTCTCTTCGGGAAGGGCCGCTCGCAGGTTCGACTGTTCGCCCGGCCCGAGCGTAACCGACACCTGATACGGAACGTGCCCACGACTTCGGACCAAGACGCGATGATGTCCCGCGGGACGTTCGATTGATACTGGCGCCGTGCCCACGTCGAGACCATCAACAGTAACGACCGCATTGAGCCGATCGGACGATATGTGCATCACCGCTGGCAAACGCTCCAGTTCGTAACTTCGTGTAGCCTCTTGCCCGGTCGAAAAGGTCTCGGCGCGGACTACGTCGCGATATCCTTTTCGCGAGAAAGTAAAGACGTGCAGTCCTGGGTCGAGAACGAGACTGACCTCTTTGTCGTCAAGAGGCTTACCGACACCAGGCGCCTCAATGTTCGCGATCCACTCCGAGCCCGTCGTGGTCTTGCGCTTCGCGAGCGGTCGGCCGTCCACCATGACCGCCGCGAAGGCCGGCGACAAGCGAAGCGATACGTGCGCTAACGCGCGTTCACTTTGCGCCACGAAGATGAGCGCTTGTCTCTCATCTTGCGGCAGAAGCGTTCCAAACTTCCGAGTGCGATGATCTTCGAGCGCCCGCGCGAACGCCTCGCGCGCGCGCGTGTGGTGGGCCATGAGGAGCTCGCATGCGCCAATGGCATAGGTGCTGCGCGGGTGGTGAACAAGCGAGTCGGCGAGTTCGAATGCAGCAAGAGCGTCACCCCAATGTTCCGCGTCCTTCAGCTTGACGCCACGGACGTAGGCTTCGCCCGCCTTCCTTTGCGCTTCGGCGTCGCCGCGCGGCGCATCGCTCGCAGTCGCCTGCGCCGCCACGGCAAGGCACGCGAGCGTTGCGCGAATGTTCATCACCTCGGAATATAGGGCGACTCGGGGTTGATTCCACCTTTCTGTGAATCAGGGCCCGGCGGGACTACGGGCACTTTCCCCGCGCCCCCGGAAACGCTCGTCACTTGCGAAAGCCCGAGCGGGACGCGCTTGTCAATGCGGGCGCTACCCTGCGTCGGCGGCGTCACAGGTAGCTGCGGAGACGCGATCGGCAAAGGCTGAGCAGTCGGTCGCGCTGGCATCGCGATCCGATCGGGATGCTCAAGCGCAACGTGCGGCACAGGCTGACGCGACGCGATTGCAACCCCCAGTCCACCCGCGAATGCGAGCGAAACGCCGACCGCCGGAACCCAGCGCGTAGGACGTCTCGCCTCCACCGAAGTTGGCACCTCGACGCCGCTCGCGACGGCACGCAACCGCAAGGCAGCGGCTCGTAGGTCAACGAACCGGTGCGTTCGATCACGAACGAGCAGACCGTCAACAAGCTCCGCAATCGTTGGAGAACAACTTGGCAAGAGGTCACGAACCCGTGGGATGTCTGCCATGGTGATCGCTTTGAACGCTTGACCAAAGTTCTCGGCAAGCACGAGCCTACGCCCCACGAACGCCTCAAATGCGATCGCGCCAAACGACCACGCATCCGCCCGAGCGTCGACGTCTTTTTCCCCAAACACCTGCTCCGGCGCCATGTACGCGGGTGTTCCGACGACTGAGCCGGTTTGCGTCATGCCACCGATCGTTTCGGTGACCTGCTCTTGACTCAGCTTTGCGACGCCAAAGTCAAGTATCTTAACTGTGCCGGCGTCCTCGATAAACACATTTTCTGGTTTGAGGTCACGATGGACCACACCGCGCGCGTGCACGTCTGCAAGCGTGTCGGCAACGTCGGCGAGGATCGTCGCGAGCCGCGAAGGATCGAGTGCACCACGCGCGATGAGCGCGCCGAGCGACTCTCCGCGAAGCAGCTCCATCACCATCACCGGCGTGCCGTCAGGCAGGCGCAGAAGGTCCGACACATCGACCAAACGTGGATGACGAAGTTCGCCGGCGATGCGCGCCTCGCGAAAGAACCGCCAGACGTTCTCGTCGGTCTTCACCTTGAGAATCTTCAGCGCCACCACCTTATGGGTAACCACGTGGGATGCCGACCAGACGACACCCATGCCGCCTTCCCCCAGCTTCTCCTCGAGGCGATAGCGTGCGAGAACGATCTCGCCTTGGTCTAACGCCACCTTCATTCCCCAAATATACGCCTAGTTACCCCGCTCAGCACGCCGCTTCGGCTTATGGGCGCCATCGCTGAATGCGACGCGGAGGGGTCTGTCCCTCGCTAAGCGCGTGCTTGATAACCTGTCTCACGAGAAGTCGCACACGCTCCGCCAGTGTCGCCTCGATCTCCGCTGCGATCACGACGTCGCCGTTAGCCTCAATGTCCACGGTTAGAGGCACTTGAAGCAGCGGCGTCACGAGCTGCCCACTGTAGCGCCACGGGGAAAGATCGGTTTCTCGCAGGAGATCGAGACGAAAGCCGGAGGTGGGATGGGGTCCAATGATGCTCAAGGTGGTGCATTGTACGCAACAACCGAACAGTGCTAAAGCCCCTGCCTGTCATGGTCGAGAAGAATCCCATTACGCCCGAGGGGTACGCACGCCTCCGCGAAGAACTGCATCACCTTCGCACGGTCGCGCGGCCAGCCATCATCGTGCAGATCGCGGTCGCGCGTGAACACGGCGACCTCAAAGAGAATGCCGAGTATCACGCCGCGCGCGAAAAGCAGTCGTTCATCGAAGGCCGCGTCAAGACTCTCGAAGAGAATCTCTCCCGCGCAGAAGTGATCGATCCGTCGAAGGTACAGAGCTCGCGCATCGCGTTTGGAGCGAACGTGACGCTTAACAACACCGACACCGAGGAAGAAGTTATCTATCGCATTCTCGGTGCCGACGAGGCCGATCTTAGCCAGGGCTCGATAAGCGTCACCAGTCCGCTTGCGCGTTCGTTGCTCGGCAAGGAAGTGGGCGACGAGGTAACGGTTCGCATGCCCGGTGGTGAGCGCCATTACGAAGTCGTCGCCATCGCATTCAAATAAGCGGCCGCCGCTCACGTCCGTGGCGGTTGCCGGAGGGATCGGACCGAAACTCCGCAAGAAGCTCGAGACGTGCGGCATCACGACGCTTTACGACGTGGTCTGGCACCTGCCAGTCGCTTACGAAGAGTGGAGCGTCACAGGCTCGCTCGACGATGCGCTTGCTCATGCCGACATGCCATGCGTGCTCGAGGTTAAACTTCAGAGCAAGCGGTGGGCGTATTTCGGAGGCCGCCGCAGACTGGTTGCGTCGTTTGAAGAGGTCGAAACGGGTAAGCGTCTTGACGGTACGTGGATGTTCGCAGCGCACGGCATCGAGGCGAAGCTCGTCGAAAATGCGACGTTCTTGATGCGCGGAAAGTTGAAGGCCAGGGGTGCGCGACCTCCAAGCGCAATTCACCCCGACCTTCGCTCGATCGGGCAGGGGACCGAACCGCGTTACGCCCGCTCGATAGGGCCAGAGCAATTTCGCAAGCTCCTTGCATGGGCGCTCGAGCACGTCGACCTCGACGCGTGCGATCCACTACCCCAAGCGATGAGAACAGGAACTTCGCGCCTTGAATCGATACTTCGGAAAGCGCACGAGACATCACCTTCGTCGGACGTGCATGGCGAACTGTCCACGCGCTTAGCATTCGTCCGAGCGTGCGCACGCGTCGTCGATCTGCGTAGCGAGCGTCGACAGGACGCGGTGATCGTTGGTCAACAAGATTGCCCACTGAGGCCGATCATGACGCCGACCGCGGATCAAACGCAGGCACTCGCCGAGATCGTGGCCGACCTGCAGAAGGGCGAGGCGATGCGCCGAGTGCTCACAGGCGACGTGGGTACGGGGAAAACGTGGGTGGCGCTGGCTGCAGCTTCTGCGGTCCTGCATGCGGGTGGCCAGGTGGCCTACCTGTGCCCAACAGGATTGCTTGCCGCGCAAGTGTACGAGGCGGCGACTCAGCTGGGACTTGGTGCACCGATGCTACTGACGGGCGACACGAAGGACCTGAAACGAAAACGTGAGGAGATCGCCGCGGGCGAGGTGCCCTTCGTGATCGGAACACACGCGCTGCTGCACCTCGACTTCGCGCGTCTCGCGCTTGTCATCATCGACGAACAACATCGTCTTGGCGTTTTGCAGCGTCTCGCGCTCTTGGGCAAGGGTCGGAGTGTGCATCTGCTTTCGGTCACCGCTACGCCAATCCCGAGAACGTTGGCTCATCTGCTATCTCATCGTCCTCAGGATGTCGCCATGAGCACACTCAACAAGCGACCTCTTTTGCGCACCCTATCTACCGTAGTCACGTTGCCCGAATCATCGTGGTCAGAGTGGGCGATTCGCCTCGAACAAGAGCGCGCATTCATCGTCTGTCCGCGGCTGACTCAAGGCGCTGGTAGCGCGATGACGCGAATGGCGTGGCTGGAGACGCACGCTCCAAACCTTCGTGTTGGACTTCTTCACGGTGGGTTACACGAACGTGAACAAAGAAATGTTCTCGACCAGTTTCGAAAGGGCGACCTGACGACACTCGTCGCAACCACCGTAGTTGAAGTGGGTCTCGACGTTCCTGACGCGACCCTGATGCTCATCGATGAGGCCGATCGATTCGGCTTGGCTCAACTCCACCAGCTCAGGGGAAGAGTCGGAAGAGGCACGCGACCGGGCCACGCGGTTCTGTTTCATCGCGCATCGGCAGATCCCTCCCGCGTCGCGCAGCTCAAGCGATTTGCAATGACCACTTCGGGGCTTGAGGTCGCCGAACTTGATCTCGCTCAAAGGGGTCCGGGTGACCCGCGCGGCGTCGCACAGTCCGGCTTCGTCAATAATATTTACGACATTCGAACACCAGTTGACGGAGTGCTCGATGCTGCAGCGACGGACCAAGTCACCAAAGGCCTGGAAGGGGTCCTCGCTCACGCCGTAGCCCGCGAGCTGGCTCTCATCCAGCTGGAGCAAGGCGCATGAACATTGCGCTTCTCTGGCTTGGGCTGCTGGCTCTTGAGTCGTTTGTCGTGACGGTCGTATTTCGCGATTTGATCGCGGGCACGTGGGAAGTGAAGGCCCTTCGTTACAACGTGATTCCCCTTGCGTGGGTATTGATCTTGCCGTTCGTACCCGTGTGCAAGGGTGTGTTTCTGACGGCGCAGCGGTCGCTTACCGATCGCAGATACCTCATCGGCTTGGCACTTGCTGCTGCAGCGTCCTCGGGAAGTGTTGCGTGGCTTCTTTCGACCGGAAGGCACTTTGAGAACGTCGCGCTACGTGCGGGGTTCGTCGGCGCGACCGTTGCCTTCGCTACAGCCACTCTATGTTTCGTCTGGCCGCGAGTCGCAAGGCTGCCTCTGCGAGCCCGCGTCGTCCTCGCTATCGTCATTGGCGTCGGCGCCTGGCTATCTGATGGGCTCGTGCTGCCCCGCCTTTACCCGGCATTCCATTGGTCACTTGCCGCGATCACATTGATGAGCGCCGGCGCGACGGTCACGAATTTTCGGCTGCCGAAAGTCGCAAGTCATGCCGCTTCCGCCGTCGTCTTCGCGCTTCTCCTTCTCACTCTCTCAAGAGCGGTAAGCGCGACAGCCAATTTGCGACACGAGACAAATCTGCGGATGATGCTCGTCGAGCGCGCACCGCTCCTCGGCAAGGCCGTGCTCGCATTGTCGCTCGCGAGCGGGAACATCGATCGCAACGAGGCGACCGTCGACGTTGCGCCTCGGGAAGCCGGCCGATCGCTCGATTGGAGCGGCCGCGACCTCTTGCTCATCTCCGTCGACGCATTGCGCGCCGACCATTCGTCGCTCTACGGTTACAATCGCGCGACGACGCCCGAGCTAGAAAGGCTCGCAGCCGAGGGCATGACCTTCGAATATGCGTACGCCCCAACACCGCATACGTCGTATTCGATCACGTCGCTGATGACTGGCAAGTACATGCGGCCGCTCGTCACGCTCGGCGCCGGGACCGACTCGGAGACGTGGGCAACGCTCGCGCGCCATTATGGATACCGAACTGCGGCGTTCTATCCTCCCGCGGTCTTCTTCATCGATTCACAGCGATTTGTGGCGTTCCAAGACACGAGGCTCGGATTCGAATACGCGAAGGTCGAGTTTGCCGACGCGCACAAACGCGCGGAGCAACTTGAGCGCTACTTGGCTCGCGCTTCCCACAAGCCACTCTTCGCGTGGGTGCATCTTTTTGAACCACACGAGCCTTACGTCAGGCACCCCGATCATGCGATGGCCACGACCAACACGCCTATGGACGACTACGACAGCGAAATTCGTGCTGCTGACGCGGGCATGGGTGACCTTGTTCGAGCGTTCCGCAAAGAGCGTCCAAACGCCGTAGTCATCGTCACCGCCGATCACGGTGAAGAATTTGGCGATCATGGCGGCCGTTACCACGGCACGTCTGTCTACGAAGAGCAGGTGAGGGTCCCACTCGTCTTGGTCGGACCCGCAGTAACCCGGGGAGTGCGCAGCAAGACGGTCGTGCAAACGATCGATTTGCTCCCAACGCTCCTCGCTGCTTGGGGAGCCCCTAGGCCAGCACGCATACGTGGTCGTGATTTGGGCGCCGTGCTAACAGGTAAGGAAGTTGACGAAGGTCTTGCGTACTCCGAAGCCGAACACATGACTCTTATTGCACGCGGCACCGATCGACTCGTCTGCGAGCGCAGGCTCCGTGCGTGTAGTCTTTTTGACGTAAAGACCGATCCTCAGCAACGCCGCGATCAGAGCAACGAAAGGCCCGAGCGCGTCCGAGCGCTCAAGGGAGCACTGGCGTCGGTCGAGGCAAGCCATGGTCGATTCGAATTGACCCAAGCCCTGCCCGACGCACTTCGACGCGCGTTACAGGGAGACCAAGACTCGGCGATCGAAGTTGCGGCACTACTCGATGATGCCAACATCGAAATTCGTCGAAAGGCCGCCGAAGCGTCGTTCGTGCTGCACGATTCCTCGTTGAAGCCGCATCTTGAGCGCGTGCTCACACATGAGAACGACGAGACCACACGGCGGTTCGCAGCGTTGGCACTTGTGCGAATGGGCGATGCGCGACCCGAGGCGCAAGCACTGTTGAGCGACGACGAGCGCGCGTGGCGAAGGCGCGCGGCGATAGCTTTAGGGCCTCAGACGGGTCCGAGAGGTTCCGCCGAGTTTCGAAATTGGCTCACCGAACCCGGCGTCGACCTCGACCTTCAGAAGGAACTCATCGCCGGGTTGTCCGCGGTCCGCGATCGAGAATCAGTTTCCTTACTTGTCAATAAACTTGACAATGTGACTCTGCGTGCTTCCTCTGCAAATGCACTTGCGGCAATCGGTGACAAGCAGGCGCGACCGAGACTCCTCGAGCTCTTGCAAACCGAGCGGTATATTCCAAACCGTCGCGCATTAGCGGACGCGCTCATCACGCTCGGCGCGACCAAAGAGCTGCGCACGGTGCTGTCCCGTTTCGCGGGCACGCCGGAGCCCATGGAGGACGTGCTCGTGTACGCTGCTCGAGCCAAGATTCTGGAACCCGCGCGTTCTGGGTTCTGCGGAGCCGGGTGGCCAAGCGAACCTGCGAGGGTTGCATCGCGCATCACGCTCGCAATGCCAACTGACGGTCCAACGCGTTTGTGGCGATCGGCGAGCTGCCTCACGTCCGTGAGAGTGGGCGCCACCGTGACTGAGCTTCCGACATCCGTAGCGTATGTTGAGCTCCCAGCTTCGCAAAGAGGCGGCCACGTGGAGCTCAGTTGTGAGGGCGGAGAGGCAGGAATCGCGGCGGCCTGGATAGTTCCACTGGTTGACGAGCTGCCGCCGCCACCGCCCGAACCATGGGACGGCGGGGTGAGCGACGACGACTGACTTCCCATGAGGGGTCCACTAAAAAGGGAAGCAGATTGACCCTCGACCCCACACGAACGTAAGGTGCGTCCGAAGGAGTACCTCCTGTGTCCGACGAAAAACGCCCAGAAAAATCGGCCAATGAACCCGCCGCAAATGTAACTTCCGATGGTGCAAGCGCACCCGCCGCCGAACTGGAAGCGATCGAAGCCGCCGCGGGTGATCACGACGACGCCGAGCCTCACTCTGAGTCCGATCGCGATGGCGAAGCCGGTCTGCGGCAGGACAACTTGCTCAAGCGCGTTGCTGGTATCGGGGGCGACGAGACGGAGGCTGATCGCATTGCTCGCGAAGAGGAAGAGAAGCTTGCAGAACGTCGCAGAGAGGCAAAAAAAGCGAAGAAGGGCCTCCAGGCTGCAGCGTCTAAGAAGCTTGAACGCATCGGCGAGAAGAAGCGACGCGAAGCCGACATCGACATCGACGACATTAAGCGTACATCGACGGCTCGCGACGCAGACGGCGACGTCTTGCTCGATCGCGCGGGGCAATTTTCAGCCTTCCTCAAGAACAATGGCAAGCTCGTTGCAGCGGTTGTCGCTCTTGGCCTACTGGGTGGCGGAGGATACGTCGGAAGCCAATATCTGAAGCAAAAGAAGGAAGGTGAAGCATCCTACCTTCTGAGCGAGGGCATCCTCAGCGAGCGTGGTCGCATCGGCGAAGCCGCCGAAGGAGACGTGTTCAAAGATCCACATCCGGTCTTCAAAACGAAGGAAGACCGACTCGCCGCTGCGTCACAAAAGTACAAGGACGTGCAATCAAAGTTTCCCGGCACCGGCGCCGCGATCCTTGCGCGGCTTTCCGAAGGTTCCGTGGCGCTCGACAAGCGTGAGCCCGACACCGCAGCTGCAGCGTTTACCGAGGTGAGGACGTCGGCACTCGGCCAAGCCGATCCGCTCGTGCGCGCGCGATCGATTGAAGGCCTCGGTTTCGTGTGCGAACTTCGCGCCGAAAAAGATCCGGCAACCAAAGATAAGAATCTGACCGATGCGCTCGATCTCTATCGCGCGCTCGAAGGCGTCGAGGGGTTCAAAGAGGTCGGTCAGTACCACCAAGCACGCGTGCTCGAATCAAAGGGCGACAAGGCAAAGGCCACCGAATTGCTCAAGGGCATCTACGAGAAAATGAAGAAGCCTGGCGAGCCCTACGTCTACCTGAAAGGCATGGTCACCGATCGGCTTCGGCTGCTCGATCCAGCTGCGGTTCCTCCGGAGCCAAAACAGGGTGCCAATGGCCTCACGCCCGAATTGTTGAAGCAGCTTCAGGGGGGTGGCGAAATCTCGCCCGAAGTCCTTGAGCAGCTCAAGAAGCAAATGGGTGGGGGAAAGAAGTGAGTCGGACGGCGCTTGCGATCGTCACCGCCGCGTTTGCGCTCTCGAGCTGCGCGCGCTTTGAAGGTTCCGATCGCACTGCGCCAGACATGCCGCTTTGGTTCACCAGGCCGGGTGGCGCGCTGTCCGTAACCGCACGACGCGTGCTAGCCGCTGACTCGCGCCGCATCGGCGACGTCCGTGAGTTCAATAACCGGCGGCCCGTTTCTGAGCGAAGCGTTCCCGCTCTCGACACGACGAACGGCCGCGTGTTTGTCGGGACAAGCGATCGAGGCCTCTACGCGCTTCGTGCAGGTGACCTGAGCACGATTTGGCGCTTCCAAACGGCCGGCCCCGTGATGTCGGAGCCTCTATTCGACAACGAACTTGACGTTGTGTACTTCGGCTCACATGACGGTGCGCTGTACGCCGTTCACGCGTCCACGGGCGAGCTCGTCTGGCGCTACAACACGGGCTCCGCGGTGGGCCGTCAGCCTGTATTGAGCGGCGAGCGTCTCTTCTTTTCGAATGCGAGTGACTACGTCTTTGCGATCGATCGCCGCTCCGGAAAAACAATCTGGCAAGCGCACCGAACGCCTGCGATGGGTATGGAGATTGCGGGGCACGCTGGCGTCGCGCTCGATCAAAATCGCGTGTTCGCTGCATTCTCGGACGGCCACGTCGCCGCCTTCAACACCGATTCGGGAGCCGATGCGTGGCCCGAGCAACTCGATCTTCTCGCAGGCGCCGACGCGAACACCGAAACCGCCAGGTACCTTGACGTTGACACGACCCCCGCGGTCGCTCCGCATCCGCAGCATGGCCGCGTGATCTACGTCGCCGCATACTCTACGGGTGTCTTTGCTGTCGCGGCAGCTACCGGCACGATCCTTTGGCGAAACGAGCGCGCTCTCGGCGTCGCCGACGTCACGTATTGGAGCGAGCCACCGCATCGTCCAGAAGGCATGCCCGACGACGCACCCGCAATCGCAACAGCGCCACTATTGCTCGCGTCGAGCGGCTCGACGGGTCTGTGGGCACTTGATCCTCTCACCGGCGAAATGCAATGGCGAGTGCGCGTGCCCGAAGGCGGCGTAACCGCAACGGTGCCTTTCGCCGGCGCGCTTCTCGTCGGGTCGACAATGCACGGGTTGCATTTGATCTCACCGCTGAACGGCAAGGGAATTGACGGAATCGATCCCGGACTCGGATTCTCCTCGCCGCCAGTTACATTTGGACGAATGGCGTACGCACTGAGCAACGCAGGGACGCTGTTCGCGGTGCAAGTGAATCCGCCCGGACGATAGGATTTGCCGCATGCGGCGAGGTTTCGCGACCATCGCCCAGGTGCCTGACATTTGTCGCATAAGATGCATTATGTAAACTCGAAGCGCTTAGGGCACGGGCGGACAACTGCCGTACGATGAAAGCGTTGCGGGCTTCGATTGGGTCCCAATCGTGACGGTCACGGCGCCGGTTTTTGGAGTCAGCGCGTCAAACGCGACCCTCCCGGCGACGGTTCGAGTCGCCACATCGACGAGCCCAAAATCGGGGTAGCACGTGCCGTACGCATAGCGCAGATCGGCGTAAGTAAACGATACCGCTTGGCCATCGCGCTCGCCGCTACCTGTGCCCGTGAGCTCAACGGTTGCTGGGGTGACCCTTATCGTCGCATCGACGGATACGGAGGCCCCATCGGAGGTCAGCTGCGCATCGAGGACAACCGTTCCATCGCGACTGATCGCAGTTCGAACCATCCCCTCGAGCGTCTTTCCGTTGATTGAGGCGCTCTCGAAGCGCAACGATGCCTCAAGCATGATCGGCGTTGTCATTTGAGCCGTAGCCGTCATCGTGCCGACGGCGATAGCTCCACTAGGAAGCTTGCAGCCCTTGCTCGCAAGAGTGATCACGATCGTGTTTGCGCTTCGACCCCAAGATGCACAACCAAGTGCGCCTGCACGGCTTTCAATCTCGCTCAGGACCTCTGTTGCGCTCAGCCGCGTGCGCTGCGAAACGACGCCGAGCGTACGCGCGAAGTCGAGCGATCTGACAACGGCAGTGGTGCCGTCCGCCGCAGACGAGTTTGTCGCGACATCGTGATCGGACAGCGTTACCTGGTCTTCTGAGCCGTCGCTCGAACCGGGCACGAACGGTGCGCCACAGCCCGAAGCCAACAAAATACAGATCGAAAATGGACGAGCGAGCATGGCTTCCTACCTCTTCCGGTGGAAATGAGTCGATTTCCAGTCAGTGTGGTCGACCTGCGTCTCTTGCGCTCGTTGATTCCTTACCTCATCCACTCAATTGAGTGCGCTGGGCGTACACATGTGAACTCAACGCGATCTGAAAAGACGGGACCGTTAGAGCGTGCCGAAACGGCGCTCACGTTGTTGGTACGCCGTGATTGCATCGTGCAGATCCGCCTCGCCAAAATCGGGCCACAGCACCTCGGTGAAGTGAAGCTCGGCATAGGCAAGACCAAACAACAGAAAGTTCGAAATGCGATGGTCTCCACCCGTGCGCACGATCAAGTCGGGATCGCCGACCTCGAGACTTGGCATCGCGCTCCGCAGAGCTCCTGTCGAAATGTCTTCGACGTTGATCTCTTTTGCAACCACTCGTGACGCAAGAACTCGGCATGCTTCTGCGATCTCTTCTTGCCCGCCGTAGCTGAGTGCAAGCGTCAGCGTCATGCCGCTGTTGCCCTTGCTTGATGCCATCAAGCCATCGAGCAGCGCCCTCACAATCGTCGGCAACCGATTGGTATTTCCGATCGCGCGCAAGCGAATGCCGTTTCCCAAAATTTCGTCGCGTTCGCCAACAAGGAATTCCTGCAGGAGCCCCATGAGGGCGTGAACCTCACTGCCCGGTCTGCCCCAGTTCTGCTCACTAAAGGCATAGAGCGTCAGCGCGCGGATTCCCTTCTCACGCGATGCTCGAACGGCTCTCCGCACAGCGGAGGCGCCCTCACGATGCCCGATCGTTCGATCGAGCCCGCGATTCGTCGCCCAACGGCCGTTGCCATCCATGATGATGCCAACGTGGCTAGGCAAGTTTCGGTCGTTTCCCATACTCACTGTGTGGCCGTATCACGCGGCGATCAGCTCAGCAAATTGCCCGATCCACGAAAACGAGCCTAACGGTTCGCTAGCTGTTCGGCAGCCCCAGCGCATTTGTAACTAGATCTGATGGTTTTTCACTCGCAACGCACCACAATTGATGCGACGCGCGCGTGGCCGCGACATACAGAGCATGGCGCGCCTGGTCGGTGACCGGAAACGCCGATGCGTTGGTGTCAAGCAGGATGACCTCGTCGAATTCGAGACCCTTCGTTTGACGAATGTCGGTGACATCAACGCCAGGCTCCCAAGTGAAGTCTTGCTTCGCGACGCGACGCAGATTCGGCACCTCCGCGCGAACGAGGCCCTCGTAGTAGGCGTCGGCTTGCTGAGGAAATCGCGCTACGAGAGCGACGTTTGCATCGGGCTCGTCGAAAAATAGTTGTTTGAGTGCGTCGCCGATGAATCCCACCGCTTCGCCGACCGATGTGAAGCCAAACAGTTCAACCGCGGGTCCATTTCGTGGAGCGACGGGTTCGGCATCGTGCGCGAGCGGCCCGAGCACCTTGCGCGCAAAGTCCGTAATCTCCGCGGTCGAACGGTAGCTGACCTGCAAGGGCTCGATGTTGGCTTGCGTCACGCCAAGCGATTCGAGCAGTTCGCTCCAGTGGAATTCGCCACGGGTGTCGTCGTCTTCGTCGAGCATGCGCTGTGCAACGTCGCCAGCAAGCGTGACGCAGCGCTCTTTGCCAGTAAGGTCGATCATGACACGAAGCTCGATCGGACCAGCGTCCTGAACCTCATCAACGAACAAATGGGCGATCCGAATCGGCGTGTTGTCGACGTCGACAAGCGGTCCACGGAGCTTCTGCCATATGCGCAGCAGCAGCGCGTGGTCCTCGGCGTCGAGCCGCGGCTGATCACCGTCGCGATCGCCCTCCGCACGGACGCGCGCCTGTTTGAGGCACCACTCGTGCAATTGGTCGAGCCTGCCAGGACCAAACGCGGGCTCATCTTTGAACGTCGCGTTGAGTCGTTCTCGCGACGTCAGAACCTCATCCCAAACGGCGGTGACTGCGCGAGACATCACACGAAGCTCGTTGCCGAGCCGCTCAACGGCACCTCGCGTAACCTCTGGCAATCGAGACGCCGGCTCGACACCGGTAAGCGTTCTCTTGCCAGCAAGCCAACCAGCGAGCAGTGACACCCGCACGTCGAGCGGCTGATCGACCGTCGCACGCCAGGCGGCAACCACCACTTCCCCGCCCTCCCACTTGCGCATATTGTCAACTAACTTACCTTCTACCTCGCGCGCGATACGATCGACGACGTGATCGATCGAGTCGAGCATCCGCCCGTGCGATTTTGCACGCATAACGATTGGAGGAGTTTCGTCACTAATTGAAGTTGGGAGCTTTTGGAAAAGCAAGTTGACCATTCGTCTTGCGAAGCGGCCGAACGTCGTCACGGGTACGCCAGGGACACCAAGGGACGGAAGCACGCGCGAGACGTAGTGAATGAGGGCGTCATTTGGAACGACGACCATCATGCGATCGGGCGCAAACCGATTCGGGTCGGTAAAGCCAAGGTACGCAACGCGATGCAAGCCTACGGTGGTCTTTCCGCTGCCTGCGCTACCTTGAATCGCAACGAGGCCGGCGCTCGGCTTCGCAATGAGCTCGAACTGCTTCTGATCGAGCAACGATGCAATCTCAGGCAACATTTTGTCTTGGCGAATTTCGCCGTTGGCGCCGACGCCGAGACGAGTGCCAGCTACCGCTCCGTCGCCAGATTTTCGCTCAGTGACGAGCTTCGCCGAACGCGTGTCGATCCGCTTCCATGCACCGTCGCGCGTGCGAATGAAGGTGCCTTGAGGAGCGGCGACCCGCACGAGTTCACCTTTCTTAATCGCGACGCTGCGCTTGAGGCGAACGATTCCTTCCGCGATGCGATCGCCCATCGCCTCCTCGTAGTCGTCGCCCTCGCCGTAGCGATAGTAAATGCTGCTGACGGGAGCGTTGCGCCAATCGACAATGCGAATGCCCGCGCTCGGGTCAACGTAGGAGCGTGACCCAATCAAGATATCGCGGCGCTTACCCTCTTCCTCTAGGCGCAGATGGCCGAAGTAAGGCGCGTTGCGATCGAGTGAGCCGACGACGCTCTTGCCACGTTGGGCCCGAAGAGCGCCGATGTGGTGCATCTGTTCGAACAATGCGGGAAGGTCTTCGGGTTTTGCACACGCGATCTCCTCTCGAAGTTCGAGCATGCGCGCGTCGTCGCCAGCCTTCGTGACGGGCGCAACGGCAGCGGTTTCGATGGCGTGCGTTACCGTCGCAAGCAGCTTGAGCTCCTCGCGAACGATGCGCTGTCCTTCGGCGTCGTCGTCAAGGCCTGCGACTTCGATTGGGTCCGCCCTTTGGCTCATGGAAGCTTATGGTGATGCACCGCTCTTGCCTTGGCGGCAACGGGAAATGCGCCGACACTAGCGTTGATGCTTCACAAGACAAACTCGTCGCCAAGGGCGAGCGGCGTTAGGTTCAGACCAACAAGCTGCGCGCACTCGCGCTCTATCGCGTCCTGAAATGTCGGCTTCATGTGATAGAGGAGCGTGGGCAAGTCCTTAGGCGCCTTATATTTTCTTAGATCCGCGCTGAGACTCGAAGGCGTGTGGTGACCGCTACGGATGGCCAACTCTCGATGAGACTCAGGAAAACTGACTTCGAGCAAGAGAGCGCGCAGATTTGTCACCGCGTTGAGCACGTTCCACAACCCATCGGTTGCGGCTGTGTCGCCGCTGTAGGCAATGGCGCTCGTGCCGTCATCGACGAGGAAACCCGAACAGTCGATGGTGTGCGACACGGGTATGGGCCGAACGCGATAGCCCTGGATGACGTTGAACGTGTCTGAAGCGAGCTCGATCAGTTCGATCGTGCTTCCCTGCTCCGTTGGGATCTTTGTGAAATCCGGCCAGAGCTGGTCGTTGAAAAAGTGGTTGCGCAATGCCCGCAGCGTCTCGGCGGTGGCACACACCTTCAGCGGCGGTGCACCGTTCTGAACCCGGTTATCCGCGATGGTCGATAGATCGCGAATGTGATCGAGATGCGCGTGGCTAATCAACACCGCTTCAAGCGCACACTGCGAAGGAATGTTGAGCGCGCTGGTCAGTGCGCCCGCATCGATGGCAATCCTGCGATCGAGCAAGAATGCGCTCGTTCGATGCTTCGGCGTTTCGCCACCATGACAGCCAAGAACCGTAAGTTCCACTTCGCCTAAAGCTACCTGATGGGGTCAATTGACGTTCAAAAAAGAGCGTATCGGTCGTCAGGTCACGTTGAACGTCAGTGACCGCATGGATCCGGCTCGACGACGACAGACGGACCTTGCTCGTCGACCACGCCTGTCAGTTCGGCCCCGATCGAAATCGCATTGCACGTGACGGAGGGCGATTGAAGCCCTGTCGAAGGAATGTCAGCCGACGTCCTTATCTGATCGGAAATGGTCTCGAGCGCACTTCCTCCGCACAAGCTCAGACTGATTCGACCCGCCACACTCTTGAATACGGAGACAAGCTCCTCAACAGGAATCACGGCGGAGAACGTCGACGTCGTTCCCACCGTATCGAGTCGTGCAAGGACAACGGGAATCACCATCGTCGCGCCCTTGCCTGGCAAACGCAAACTACCGTTACCGGTTTCGTCGATGACAAGATAGCCAACCCCCTCGAAGGCCCATCCGACGCTGTAGAACATGGGCATGACGTTGTGGCCCCATGAATTGTCGATTCCGCCGGTGCCGTCCGATTGAACGGAGCTCGATGCACCACCAAACCTCTTGCAGACGTCCTGCGAGTCTTTGTTCGTGGTGAGACCATCGATATTCGAACCGTAGTTCGCCCACGCGCTTGCATCGGTCGAAGAGCTGCTCTTGAAGGTCGCAAATTTGATCGCAATTCTCTGCTGCGGCACTGCACTGTCACCGGCATCACTTGCGCTGACGACTGCAGCGTCGCCCGTCGGCTTTGAAACGCCACCTTCATTCGAGATGGTGACCGAACCTCCGCACGCGAAGGCGTTGAAGGCAATGAGGGCTAGGGCGAAAGGGCTGGGTTGCATTGAGTTCCAGTCAAGCACGCACGCGGCGCGTGCGGAAGACCGTGTCTTTGTTCATCGCCCTTTGGATGCAACGCGCACACGTTACTCGCTGACGATCGACTTGACGCCGGTGGCACCGACGGCAGGGACGAGCTTGTCCCCTTGCAACGCTAGCTCCACGCCATTCAGGTGAGTGCTCGTCAGCGTTGACTTGACGAGTTGGAAGGTAAAGGGTTGCGTGCCGCCTTCTCCTGCGACATGAATTGGGTTGCCGTGCTTGACGGTAATTTGCGCGCCTCCGTTGGACACAAGAACCGCATCAACGGATTGCGGCCAACGGATCTTCTTGCCGTCGCTCTCGATGGTGCCGATCTGCGCGGATACGCGAACGGTGGTTCCCTCGTTGAAGGTCACGAGCCAGCTTTTCGCGACTGCGCCAGTCACCGGGATTGCGCTCGCGATTGCACTCGTAGGGTAGTCCCAGTGATCGAGTTTCGTTCCGTCAGGCGTCGGTGTGACGCGTGAGCAGCCGAACATCATCAAAGCAAACATAGACCCAGCAATGACTCGCATCGCACCGGCGTTAGCAGACGCATTTCCAAGATGCACGTGGATCCGTTTTTTTGCGCACCCCTGATAGCGAACTTGCCCTCTCGAGTGGCTCTATCGATTTCCGCAAGGATCGACGCCCCCAGCGATCGGCTGGTTGGGCTCGTTTGCGACACCGGTGAGTTCGGCACCGAGCGAAATCGCGTCGCACGTGACCGACGCTGACTGGAGCCCCGTCGAGAGGCTATCGGCAGACTGTGTGAACTGATCAAGGATGCTCGCAATCGTGCTCCCGCCACAAAGGCTCGAGCTCAATCGGCCTGCGTACCTGTTGAATGATCCGATGAAGACCTGCACGGGAACCAACGCGGACAACTTAGCGGTCGTTCCATTCATGTCGATCTTGGCGTGGACCACCGGCACTTCGAGCAACGCACCTTCCAATGCACCTTTGCCTACTAGGCGTAGAACGCCCGTACCGCTTTCGTCTGCGACAAGATAGCCAGCCGTGTCGGCGATTGGGCCAAGGGTGTAGAAGACCGGCATCACATTGCGGCCCCATGAAATGTCGATGCCGTCCGTGCCATCCTCCTGATTGGTGCTCGGCGCACCGCTAGCCCTTTTGCAAACATCCTGCGAGTCTTTGGTTGTGACGAGACCGTCGAGGTTCGAGCCGTAGTTGATCCATGCCCTTGAATCCGCCGAAGAGGCGCTCTTGATGAGCACAAACTTGATAGCGATTTTTTGAGCCGGAGCGATTGTCTCGGCGCCGCTGTCGCCAGCATCAGCGGGTCCGCTGATTATCGCCGCGGCGTCGCCAGCGTCGGCCGCGCTGCCGTCGGTCGTGCCTGAAACGGCGCCGCCGCAAGCAAGCAGGAGGTGAAGTGAGAACGCGCAAAGAGCGAGCGTCTTCGTTTGCATCGCGCCACGCCAGCATGCTGCTGACGAGAAGGAAATGAGGCGAGCGTCTCTATGTTCTCTCCTCGCCAATAATTCGATCGCAGCACCTTGCGTTGTCGTCGATCACTGATCGTCCGTCAGGACACTCCGTTGACCACCTTGGCGCTGCCGCGGCTCGGCTTCAGCAGCCGCTCGACGATTACGTGGTCTACGACCTCATCTGACGCGGGAGGCAGTCCATCGAAGCGGACCCGTGTCGATCTCACCGCGCGCTTCACCACCCGCGAGCACGTCCGAAAGACAGCTCATAGTGTTACGAAATGGGAAGGCGGCGAATTGATTCTCCGGCTCGGGACGCCGCCCATCTTGCCAGCGGAGGGTCGAAATCAATCGACTCATCAACGGATGGACAAGCGCAACCGCGAGACGCAACGAGAACACGAGTCGCGAGGAAGGTTCGCTGCAGGACTTCGTATGGCACCGGTAGACCCAGCCACTTCGGAGACCCCCCGTGAGAAATGCCTACACACTCGTTTTGTTTTCCCTTGCGACTGTTGCCTGCAGCTCAGCCGCCGAACCCGAAACACCTCAACTAGAAGCCAACGTCGACACGGAGCTTTTTTCGCCGGGTCTTTCGGGCGGGTCGGGGCGCGTTCGGTTTGGCGATCGAGACGATTCCGATCAGTGCACACTTGCAGGTCAAGCCTGTGTGTCCAGTGAAGTGATCTCAACCCAATGGTCCCCATGGCGTGTCAGCGCTGGGGGTGGCCGGACAAAATGTCGAACGATATCGACGACGACGCTCTATTGCCCCGGTACCTGGTCGCAACAGTTACCTTGCAAGTGCATTCAGCGCAGCACCGCGGGGTGCACAACCGGAACGAAGGAAAAAGAAGAGTGCGTTCCCAACTAACTCTTGAAGCCACCGACGTTTTCGACGATCCACGCGCGATCGACGCACCCGATCTTTACAACGAAGGTCACTTTGTCATCATTGGTCTCTCAGCGCAGGAACGAGTTCTGTTCGTCGTCTATGCTGAACGCGTGGGCCATCGTCTCCGGATCATCAGCGCAAGAAAAGCACCGAAGGCTCTCGGGAAAACTAATGAAGAAAACCGCTAAACAAACGCCCCCGAAACATCTCTCGATCGATACGATTGGAGCCGCGCGACACGTGGCCGCTTCGCCGGAAAGCTCCGCAAAGGACACGTGGTCGCGATCGATGACGACGTCTGGGCTTCGTTTCCCGATGAGAAGTTGATCAACAAAGCGCTACGCTTGCTCGCAGCCGCTGCTGTCGCCGCAGTTCCGAAAAGGGACGCGCACGACGAGCGAAAGCGGCTTAGTCATGTTAATGGCGACCGCCGCGCAAAAAAACCCCGCTTCTTTCGAAGCGGGTCCATTAGTCAACTAAGTTGACAATATAGACAGGATCTATCGTAGTTTTTGCGCCGCAGAAGGCCCCGACGTATACATAAAAAGCCCATGCCGAGCGACACGACACCAGAAGCCCTCGCCGCACAGACCGCCGCCATTCGCCGCCTGGGTCCTGAAGGCCGTTTGCGCGTAGCCGTCGAAATGAGCGAAGCCGCTCGCGCAATGGCGATCGAAGGCATCCGACGACGAAATCCTGAACTGACCGAAGCGCAAGCGAAGCGGCAATTCGTTTCGCAAGTGATCGCATCATGTCAGCCGCGCTAGGCGGCATCGCAGACGTCCTTGCACGGTTTCGAAAGGCGCTCGACGACGCCCAAATTCCGTTCATGATCG
>JAHFDY010000250.1 GCA_023248735.1 Myxococcales bacterium | reverse complement strand
CGTGAAGCGCTCAACAAGAAGGACAAGGAGATCCTCTCACTGCGCGAGTCTCTCTCTCGCAAAGACAAGGAAATTGTCGAAGCGCAAGATCGAGGACTCTTGCTTGAACGCGCGAAGGCCGATCTCGATGATCGCGTCATCGGTATTGAGCGCGAGCTCGCTGACTCCCGCGATCGCGTTGACAGCCTCGCGGCCGACAAAGAGCTAAGTCGCAAGGTCGTTGACGATTTGAAGCATCGTCACGAGCGCGCGAAGAGTGAACTCGACGCAAAACTCCGCGAAGTGAGTGAACAGAAGTCGCGCCACGCAGAAGAGCTCGCAGCGCTGGAAGCCTCAAAGGCGGCGCAGAAGAGCGATCTCGAAGTCGAGCTTAGTCGCGTCAAGTCCGTCAACGAAACGAGTGTCCTTGCGCTGAACGACGCGCATGCTGCGGAACTTGCGCGCCAGGCGGACGACCACGCTCAAGCGATGGATCACTTGCGTCTGGAGCACGACTCCGACGCGGTGCGGAAAGCTGAACTCGCCGAGCAAACGCGAGCCTCCGCGGTGCTCGCTCGAGAGACCGAACTGCGCGCTGACCGCGAGGCAACACTCGCAGCCTTGCATCGCTCTCACGAGGAGACGCTGCGCCAAAGACAGACGACAAGCGAGGACGAAGTTGCTCGTCTTCGCGCTGAACACGACGCTGACCGCGAGACCCAAGAACGTACGCACAACGGCGCCGTCGCCGACTTGCAAGAAGGCCACGAAGCAGCGATCGTCGATTTTCAAACGCGACAAGCGCGAACCCTTGCTCAAGAGGAAGAACGCCGAGTGGCCGAAGTGGCGGCCGCAGAGACGGAGGGTCGGACCAAGCTCGAAGCGCGCGAACGCGAGCTCATCACGCGTTACGAGTCGGAGGTCACGTCACTGCGGGACGCACACGATGCAAAGGTCGCAACGCTTGAAACAAGTCAAGCTTCGGAACTATCAAAATTACGCGACGAACTCGCACGCAAGGTGCGGTCGCTCGAAGAAGATCGCGACGAGCGTTTGTCTTCGATGGTGCGCGATCACGAAAGACAGATGCTCGAGGCCGCGGACGCCCGGGCCGAAAGCGAGCGCGCACTTCGACAAGATCGCAACGACGAAGTGCAGCGCCTCGGAAGCGAACACCAGGAAGCCATCGCGACCCTCGCAAACGATCGCGACTCACGCATCGCTTCTATCGAGGCGACGGCTGCGCGCAACGTCGACGATGTTCGAAAAGGAGCAAGCGAAGAGGAGACTCGCTTGCACGACACCATCGCCGAGCTGGAGCGCGCCGCCCAAGAAGCGCGCGAACGCCTCGCGTTGCATGAAGCCGAGAGTGCCAAGGCGCACGCTGCGAGTCGAACGGAACTTGACGCGCTAGCAGCTCAAGTCGAGCACCTCACAACAGCGAAATCCTCACTTGAGGAACGGGAAATCAGCTTGACGAACGAGCTCGCGCAGCACGAAGTATCGCTCGCAGGCGCGAAGGCGGCGTTATCCGAGACGCGAAACGAGTTGGGCACGACCAAAAGTCAGACCGAACAGTTGCGCAATCAGGCGAGCCGCAGTCGAGAATCGCTCGAAAGAGCGAAGGACGCACTCGCCGCGGCGCTTGGGTTCATTGAAGAGGGCGAGAGCTAAGCGTCTGGCGCCTCGTACGCAACGGCACACATTAAGTTTCCGCAACGCAAGGCAGAGGCGCGCGACAACGCCGCGCGATGTGTCTCACTTATCGGAGGCACAAGCCCGTGGACCACTCGCCAACGATCAGCTTCAGTCGGCGCAGAAGAGGCCAGGCGAGCGCGTTGCTTTGTCTCGCTGCGCTGACGTCGGGATGCGCACACGAAGAATCCGCTTTTCGCGGCGGCTCGCTGCTCGCTACGCGCTTCCCCGATGGATTCCGAGCCATCATCGTTCGCGACGAAGCCGGGCGCGAACAATGGCTCTCTCGCGACACCAGCGTTTACTACATCGACCCCGTCATCCCAAACGCGAACGGCTCGCTGGGGCGCCTTGTCGGAACCAAGCTGAGCACGTTGCTTGAGGCGTGCTCCCGCTTGCCCAGTAATTGCTACCTGCGGTCACCGGGAGCGGTTGTCTCCACAATCGCGCCAGGTGCGACTATCGAACCGACATTTGACAAGAACGACGCACTCGAAACCGGCATTTCGACATTCGCAAGGACGATCGTATTCCTCCTTCATCCGGCCGCAATCTTGCTCATGCCGAGTTTGGATCGGGACAAACGATGAGCCTGAACGCGCGGCCTGCTCCTCAGACGAACGTGCGCATGAATGAGCTACTTCACGACCCATGCGAATCGGTTGCTAGGGCGCTTGCGTGTTTACAGATCGGTGCCATAGACGGCGGCAATGAACCGCCCAAAATTCGTACTCCTAGGTGTTGGTTTTCCAGTGATTCTTGCGGCTTGCGGAGGCGCCGTCGCCGATGAAGACGAGCCCATTGAGGTTTCGGAGGCCGCGACGACGAAGACGATCGCCCTTCCAAGTGCGGGAGCGACCAAGTTCTCAGTCAAGCTTACCCAAGAAGCTGACGTTTCGCTTTCGATCGACTGTCGTCCCCCTGCAAACCCCGATGTCGTCGGTCCGGTCTTTCGCATCAGCGGCGCGAGCGTAAGGTTCAACGACACGCAGACCAGCGCGGGTCGCTGGGCCTGGACCGGCAAGATGCCCGCGGGCACCCACACAATTCTCGTGACGAGCGTCGGCGGCGTTGCGGCAAGCTGTTCGATCAAGACGGCAAGACTCGCGACGACGCGCTCTTGCCGAGCATGGATATCACGCCGATCACCCAACGTGAACCATACGCACATCCGCGTGGGCACCGACGCAAAGGACTGGGAGTCCTTCCCTGCGTCAGGCAATCACTGGGGTGCATGGGCGGCCTGGACGAAGGTCTACGCAAGCCCTGTGAAGCGCGGGTTTATTCT
>JAHFDY010000171.1 GCA_023248735.1 Myxococcales bacterium | reverse complement strand
GGCTGCGGCACGGGAGGCGACTGCCGCTCCGCACTTTGCGGCGGCACCGTTTGCGTTGATGCGTGCTGCGCAAAGAGCGACTGCCCAAACGCGACCACGTGCGCACTCGGTACTTCCGGCAATGTGCGCGCATTTCGTTGCGTGGCGCGCGCAAGCACCAAGACCGCGGACAATGGTTCGTGCGTGAGCGACGAAGACTGCAAGGGCGGATTCTGCGCGGCCTATGTAGGGGACCCCAGTTGGGACTACTGCCTGGCACCTTGCCGCTCAGCCGCTTCTTGTGCCACCGATCTTAGCTGCAACAACATTCGCATCGACGCAGCTTCGGTTGTGTCGGTCTGCAACTACCAGGCGTTTGACAGGGGAAAGAAGAAAATCGGTGAGGCCTGCACCGGCTCGTCTGAATGTTCAAGCTACCGATGCAACAGCACAACGCTCGGACAACGATGCATCGACGTGTGCGGCACTGACGCCGATTGCGCTGAAGCTTCAGGCTGGAAGTGCAAGTCGACCCTTATTCCGTCGGTGGGTCGCGTGCTGCGCTGCCAACCACCGTAGCGATTGTGCTGTTATCATCGGTTTCCCATGAAACCGATGCGTGCGGTATTCCGATGTTTTGCGGGCTGCTCTGGCGAATTTCCTCTGACGCAAGCGATCTATCGCTGCCCAAAGTGTGACGGCCTTCTTGAGGTGAGCCACGATCTTGAGGCGCTAGGTCAGCGCTCCGGAGAGGCTTGGAAGAACCTGTTCGAGACCCGCTACAAGAAAAGTCAATTTCCTTACTCATCGGGTGTGTGGGGCAAGCGCGAGTGGGTGATGCCGCAGGTGCCTGACGAGTCGATCGTAACGACCAACGAAGGCGGCTCGAATCTCTTCCCCGCGAAGCGCTTAGCCAATGAGCTCGGCATGAAGCACTTGTGGCTGAAGCTGTGCGGCGACTCGCACACAGGTTCCTTCAAAGATCTCGGCATGACGGCGCTCGTGAGCATGGTGAACCACGCCGTCAAGAAAGGTGACCTTTCCGTGCGAGCGATTGCATGCGCGAGCACCGGCGACACCTCCGCTGCTCTCGCGGCCTATGGCGCTATTGCAGGCCTTCCGGTGGTCGTCCTTCTCCCGAACGGTCTGGTGTCGACCGCACAGCTCGTGCAGCCGCTCGCACACGGCGCCAAGGTCATCGCGCTCGACACCGACTTCGACGGATGCATGGCCGTCATTCGCGAACTCGCGGCGCGAGGCCTTGTCTACCTCGCAAACTCGATGAACCCCCTTCGGATCGAAGGCCAAAAGACGGTCGCTATCGAAGTTACACAACAGCTCGATTGGAACCCGCCTGACTGGATCATTTTGCCGAGCGGCAATCTGGGCAACGCGGCGGCATTGCACGCCGGCTTTCGCATGATGTGCGATCTCGGGGTCATCTCAAAAATGCCTCGCCTGTGCGTCGCCCAAGCCGAGAACGCGAACCCGATGTACCGCGCTTACGTTGAGGGGCGTGAGATCGTGACCGCCGTTGCAGCCAAGAAGAGCCTCGCAAGCGCGATTCAAATTGGAAATCCGGTAAGTGCGCCACGCGCCGTAGCTGCCCTCAAGGCGATGCGCGGTGTCGTTGAGCAAGCAAGCGAGGAAGAACTTGCCGATGCGGCGGCGCGCGCAGATAGAACGGGGCTCTACACCTGCCCGCACACCGGCGTAGCCCTCGCTTGCATGTTCAAATTGATCGAACGCGGTACTATTTCACGCGATGAGCGAGTCGTCGTGATCTCGACCGCAAGCGGCCTCAAGTTCACCGAGTTCAAGCTCGGCTACCACGAAGCTTCCCTCGCGGTGCCAGCGCACAGAGCGAATCGCCCCGTGGTGATGCCAGCGGACGTGGAACAAGTGGCCGCAGCGTTGGAATCCGGCGTGTCATCCTGAGGGCCAACGGCCCGAAGGACCCCCAGAGCCCCGCTGCATTCGCAAGGTAACTTGACGTTAGTCGCTCGCTGCATCAGCGGCCGCGTCCGCTACGCCTGCGTCACCAGCATCTGTTCCGACGTCGGGAGGCGCAACGTCAGGCGTCACGTCCGCAAGAACAACGTCCGGAGTCGCATCGGGTATCACCGCAACATCCAGGACTGCGTCCGGGGTGGCGTCCACAACATCGGGCGACGCGTCCGCCACCGCATCGGCGAGAGCGTCAGGCTTTCCGCCATCCTGAGTAGCACCGTCGGACGTGGACGTTGCATCCACCGTGTCGATGATCTTGCTGCGATCAATGTCGACGAGGAGGGAGCAACCTGCCGCCAGGGCGGCGAAAGCGATCATTGGAAGTATAATTTTACGCATGGCTCAAATCGCTCCTCAGACTCAGAACTGAAACACGGCGCCCGCACCACCGCCGTTTGGAGTCGCAATGGGCACAATCACGGGAATCTTCTTGGCCGACTTCTTCGTGACGTGCGCGCGACCGATCTTCGAGTCGACCACGGTCTCGTCCTTCGTGAGGAAGAGCACGATGCTCGTTACGCCGAGCGTCAAGGCAGCAGCAAAGGCCATGTCCGCGACGAGCGCACGATTGTCACCGCGGTTGGCGATCTCTTCGGCGAGCGTCGGATTGTTCAGATTCTTGTCGAAATCGCTCTTGTCGTTCAGTGCGAGAATGCCGAACGCGGTTCCTACACCCGCGCTCGCGATTGCGATTGCGCCGGTTACATAAGCGGGAATCTTGCTGCGCGGCTCGGGTGGCGCCGGCGGCGGAGGTGGCGGCTCTGGCGGCTTCACGACAACTGGCGGTGGTGGCGGTGGCTCGGGTTTCTTCTCGAGCGTTGCGCTCACATCCTTCGATTCGGCGAACGACGCTTCGACATCGACTGACTTCGGCTCGTGGTCGGGCGCCTCGAAGTGGACAACATGCTTGCCCGGTTTGACTTCAACGTCAGCCGGCACTTTTGCTTCAGCAGGTTGATCGTCAAGTTTGAAGACGGTTCCCTCGGGGGTCGCCGACACGTGAAGTTTCGCGGGCAACCTCTTCTGCTCTGCGAGGCGCTCTTCGGCTTCTTCAATTTGCTTCGGGAGATTCTTTGGCGGCTTCTTGAGTGCGTGCGCCTCGCTCACAAAGTGCTCGAACGCAATCGCCGACTCCCGGAACTGTCCTAAGCGATCGAGACACATCGCAATGTAACGTGTCGCTTGAGGCGCTGCCTTGATCGCCTCGGCTGCGCGAAAATGCTCAAGTGCATCCTTGAACTCGCCTTTGGCGTAGGCCTTTTCGCCCTCACCAAAGTGCTTCTTTGCGGCGGCAAGCTCTTTCGGGGTTGGCGCCTTCTTTTCGTCGTGACCACCATCTGCGACCGGAGCGACTGGGCCCGCGATCGCGACAGGAATGAAGCCCGTGCTCACGATCGAGACCAAAAGCGCGCTGCTCACGGCCTTCGTAGCTCTTGCTCTCCACACGCTCTCGAAACGAAGCATCCTCGACTCCTCGGCAAATGACCCACGAATGTGCGAGCCGAGGTTACTCAAGGAGCCACCGGAGACCAACTATTTCTGGCTTAGCGGCGATGAACGAAACGCAACGGCCCCAAAGCCGATTCGTGATTGTCACACGCGATGCATCACTTCTCCGAACGGGGCCCACCAAACGTGCTCTTACCCATGCACAAGTTCTTATCGAATGCGAGGCGATGTGCTTCATCCGCACCAAACTTGTCCGCGAGGTCACGCTCGAACGCTTTGCCCTCTCCCGTCAAAGCTAGAAACGTTTGCGCAAGCGGATTGAGGCGCTCTCGCTCTTTGCCGTTGGGCTCTGCGACCTCGCCTGCCCGTATGCGCGCAACAAGGTCGAACGCATCACTCGCACTTTGCCTGTTCTCTTGGTTCAAAATCAGATGCGTACAAGCATCGGACCCCAAGATCTCCGCGGCAGACGCGCTCCCGATCGCCTTGGTACAGAGCGGACCAATGGTGCTCCAAAGGCGGTCCTTGCTGCGCGAATAGACTTGCGCAATCGCCTCACCATCCTCGGGTGCGAGCGCGAGCTTCGCAAGATCGCTCGACGAGGGCTTCCAGCCCTTGCGATCACATGGCACCTGGTATTTCACTTGTCCCTTTTCGCGCATCTCGCGCCAATCGTCCTTCGAGAGATCGTACTCGGGCCGATCGCCGTTACCCGCATCGCCGCCCGCTTTCAGAAGGGCCTTCTTCGCCTCGGCGAGTTCGCGCTCTACCTCGGCCTGCCTTTCTTCGACCTCGGCCAGTTCCTTCTGATAGCCCGCAACAGCCTTGCCCCAATCGAAGCCCGGCGCACCCGGCGTGCGAGACGGATCGCGCGAAAGCTTCGCTCCCGCACCCTCAGATACGCTTTCGAGGTCGCCCGCGGCATTTGCGCGAGCACCCTCGCCGGCGACAAGGTCAATTTTCTTGCCGTTTTTCGACGCGAGCGCAACGCGCCCTTCGTAGACAATCGCCGTCAGCGCGATGCCAACTGCGAGACTCGCTGCCTGGGATGTGTACTTCATGTCTTCAACCTTCCTTGCTTCTTCAGAATCGAGGCGCACGCGAAAACACGTGCCCCCTACAGTCACGCTTCCGAGCGCGGTCTCCACTTCAAGCGGCGTGCCCTTGTCCACGCGATAGAACACGTCGCCGGCACGTTGATCGATGTGGGCGCCTTTCCACGAAATCGACGCGCCTGGCTCAAGCACCGCGACCACGTGGGACGACAGCTGCACTTCCTTGCGCGCGTCGGCTGTGATGGCTCCAGATGTTGGGCGTTGCGACACCCACATGCCACCGAGCGCCGCAGCGACCGCGAGCGACGCCACGATGGCGGGTGCGCGCCAAGACCTCGCTTGGGGCCTGTCCCGCGCGATCGCATCCATCACCTTGTCGGCAAAGTTCGGTGTTGGCTCATGAACTTTCCAATCGGCCCAAGGCTCTTTCATGACGCACTCCCCTCTACAAAACTCGACAACGCGGCACGCATATGTTCCTTCGCGCGAAAGATCCGGGTCTTGACGGTATTCTCAGGCGCACCCACAATTTGGCTTATTTCCGCGATCGACAGCCCGTGGAACTCGAGCAACACAAACGCCGCACGTTGATCGTCAGAGAGCGCGTTGGCCGCCTTTTCGATCGCAAGCCCGAGCTCGCGCGCTTTCCACTTATCGCTCGCAGGCACGCGATCCGCATCTTCGATCGGTGCGAGCGAGAGCTTCCGCCGCTTGCGTTCGTCGAGCGCAAGCCGTGTTGCTATCGTGAGGAGCCATGTGATGGCGTTCGTTTTCGGATCAAACGCTCCGAAGCCGCGATAAGCCCGAAGAAAGACCTCCTGCGCGAGATCCTCAACCTGCGCTCCTGGGCCGAGCATTCGGCCAAGAAGCGAGAAGACGGCACGTTGGTAGCGACCAACGAACCAACGAAATGCTTCCGGGTCCTGCCTGACGCAACGCTCGAGCATGGGTTGTTCGAGCGAGGAGACGTTGGACATGCCGCCGCTAAGCGTACGTGCGGCCAGCATGATCCGTCACGATTGTGTTCATGCCCTGTTAAACGACGGCACGCGGCGTGGGTTCCCTCGCCGAACGAGAAATCGTCAGAACGCGTACCCGACCATCAGGGGCCGTCCACACCGCGAAAGGAGGCTCTCGAGCGACTCTCGACGACCGCCCGCGCTATCTGCGAACGCACCCGAAGAATCCACCAGCATCGCTTTCGCACGTGTGATGGCGGCCGCGTCATGCCCAACGCAGCCTGCTACCGCTGTAAGTCGCACGTACTCGCGCCGAATACGCACAGTCAACTCAGTTGACTTTACGTCGACCGCGAGCGCGTCTGCGTAAAGGCCTTGCAAAACGAGTTGCCGCATCAGCAAATAGCGACCGAGCGGGGACCCTTGTGCGGCAAATCGCGCCACGCCCAGCGCGCCTAGTGGCGTTTCCGGGTACCTTCGCTCGAAGCCGATCAATAACAGTTGCAAAACGCGTCGTCCGTCAACAGACCGGGCGAGCTCGGCCTTCACCTCGTACGTTCGCCCGAGATCTTCGTCGACGGTACCTTCAGCGAGTGCCTTGTAGAGCGCGCTTGCGCTCTCGCCGTCGCCACTTCTCGCAGCAGCATCGGCAAGCGCGTCCTTCGCGCGCTCGTGCCAAATGGGGAGGAGAGGCTCCCTTGTCGACAATGAAGAGAGTTCGACGATGCCTACCCCGCGATCCTTGAATCGCAAGTGGATCGTCGCGCGCGCCAATTCGGACGCAACGTCATGTGGATCGAGTGCGAGAGCCTTCGCGTACAGCCCCTCTGCCTTGTCGACGTCGTAACGTTCGCGACACTGATCCGCCTCACGCCGGACGGCATCAATCACATGAGGGCACTTTCGACCGAAGATGCCTGGGCGATCGAACTTCGACTTCGCAAGCGACATCGCCGCCGGCACAACCTTAAGACGCTTTACGTGCTCACGAAACGCAGCGTCGAGCGTGTCCCAGTTCTTACCTGTGAGCGCCTCGATGTCGGCACCGCCATACCAAGCACGCACCTTGTCTTTGCCAAATGTGCTCATCGACCATGAAACGAACGCTCCCGCGAGCGTGTACGCCTTCGATGAATTTTGCCCCAAAAATGACATCGAAAAGATCGACTTCATCGGCGGCAAGATGCCCAGATCGAGCATCGCTTTCGCCCACTGTTCATCCGTGAGCTCGTCGTCATCGGGCGATCCAGCAACGGCCATGCCCTCAATCAGGCCGGGGTTCGAGAGGGCGCCCCCGAGCTTGCCTGCAACGTGAAATGGTCCAGGCGCGTACGCGCCTGCAACAACGTGCGCGATCTCGTGACCCAGAACCGGATGAGGATAATCGCCGACCTGCAGATACACCTCGCGGCGCCACGGCTTCGCGATGTACGTATCGGCGGCGCCCATGAGGCGCTTTTTCTGAGCCGTATCCGTAAAGAAGAACGCCGTAAGGCGATCGGGCCCCTTCGCCCCAAACTTCTGTTCAACCGCGAAAACCTCTTCGTCGCAATCGCGAACGAGAAGGTCGACTTTGTCTGGCCTCGTGCCCGCCGGGTAGACCACATCGCAGCGGCTTCCTCGAGCGAAGCCGCCAAGTTCGCGCTGTATGGTATCCGTCGTCTGAAAGTGCCCTAGCTTTGGACCATTTGCGGCAATCGCTACGCTGCCAATAGCCGCAAGAGCTCCTAGCCCGAGCGCACCACGCTTCGAGTGCTTTCGCCAATGCGCAAACGAAAGGACCGCGACCGCCGTGCAAAGGGAACCGACACGAAACGTCAACCAACTTGACCCTGTATCGATGACCGTGTCGTAGAGCGTGCCCGAGAAGTAACCAATGAAGGTATCGAAGGCGAAGATGATCGGCGAGGTCACAAATCGAGCGAGCGAACTGCCTGCGCTCGCGAGCACCATCGCGATTGCAAGCAGGACCCCAAAGAAGCGCGCGCGTTTTCGCCCACAGACGACAGCGCCCATCGATGCGCCGCCGATGGCCGCCATCGAGAATCCGCAGAGCGGCCCCAACGCCACATCGTACAGCCCGGAGAGAGCGTCGCACATGCCGACACGAAAGCCGTGGGCAAGCGTCAGCGCGACGCATAGCACTGACACAAGGACTGCCCCCCGAATACCGTCAAGTATCTTGTCAAACCATGACTTTTCACCCCGTGCAGCGTGAAAAGCGGTGCTGACGGCCACCATCGGCGAAACGAGCAACCCCGCACCGAGCGCGTACTCGTAGCCCGGACCTCCAAACAACGGCACGAACCCGAGCAACGCAAACGCAAGGGTTGCAAGCGAAAGCAGCACGCCGCGCGAGCGTACAAATGCAACGAAGACGCGGCTCACAACTCGACAGCGTCAACGCTATTGGGAGAAACCTCGCCAGGCGGCTCGAGCACGAGCGGCAACACTTCGTCAACTCTGCTGACCAAGTGCACTTTGAGCTGCGCCAGAATGTCCTTTGGCACATCGTCGAGACTGTGCGCGCTTCGCTTGGGCATCACGATTTCCTTGATGCCGGCGCGATGTGCGGCGAGCAATTTTTCTTTGATGCCACCGACCGGGAGTACCGCCCCGCGGAGGGTAATCTCGCCCGTCATTGCGACGTCGCGCTTGATCGGTACTTTGAGAAGCTGCGAGGCGATCGCAGAGAACATCGTGATGCCAGCACTCGGCCCGTCCTTCGGTGTTCCGCCTTTGGGTACGTGGAGGTGCATATCGGTCGTCTTGAGAAACTCCGGATCGAGGCCGAGTTCTTTCGCATGAGAACGAACAAAGCTCATAGCGGCAGCAGCGCTCTCGCTCATCACGCTCTTGAGGTTGCCGGTCACCTTGACCTCCCCCTTGCCCGACATTTGTGTGGCCTCGATAAAGAGGATGTCGCCGCCTGAGGGGGTCCACGCAAGACCGGTCGCAACGCCCGCGTGACTGGTGCGCTCGGCGAGATCAGGCGTGTACCTTGGTGCTCCGAGAACCTTCTCGACAAACGCTGAGGTCGTCTTTTCTGCGATGTCGACCTCTCCTTCGGCAAGGCGCATTGCAACGTTTCGACACACCGAACCGATCTCGCGCTCAAGACCGCGCACGCCGGCTTCGCGGGTGTAACTTTCGATCAGACTGTCGATTCCTTCGTCGAGAAACTCGAGCCGGTCGGGCGTGAGACCATGCGACGAGAGCTGCTTGGGGCAGAGGAACTCTCTCGCGATCGATCGCTTCTCCGCACGGGTGTAGCCGGACACCTCGATGACCTCCATGCGATCCCAAAGTGCGTTGGGGATTGTGTCTGGGTTGTTTGCTGTGGCGAGAAACGTTACCTGCGACAGGTCGAACGGTAGGTCGAGATAGTGATCTTGAAACGTTCCATTTTGCTCGGGGTCGAGAACCTCGAGTAGTGCCGCTGAGGGGTCGCCGTGGGAATCGACGCCAAGTTTGTCGATCTCGTCGAGCACAATGACGGGGTTCTTGACACCAACCTTCTTCATTCCTTGCACGATGCGACCGGGAAGCGCGCCGACGTAGGTGCGGCGGTGCCCACGAATTTCGGCCTCATCGCGAACGCCGCCAAGAGCGATGCGATGGTACCTGCGACCCATTGCGCGAGCGATCGAGCGCCCGAGGGAGGTTTTGCCTACGCCAGGTGGCCCAACGAACAAGAGAATCGGCCCCTTCTTGTCGGCTCGCAGTTTGCGAACAGCCATGTACTCAATGATCCGCTTCTTGACCTTTTCGAGACCGAAGTGATCTTCGTCAAGACAACGGCGAGTGCCTTCGACATCGATCGTGTCAGTCGTGACCAGGCTCCATGGCATGTCGGCGAGCCACTCGACGTACGTACGCGTCACATTGTACTCAGACGACTGCGCTTGCATGTTGACCATGCGAGCAAGCTGCTTGCGCGCTGCCTTGAGCACTTCGTCGGGCGGATGCGAGCGGCGAACGCGATCGCGCAACTCCTCGATTTCGTCCTCCTCGCCTTCTTCGCCGAGCTCGGCGCGAATATTCTTCAGCTGCTGGCGCAAGATTTCCTCGCGCTGACGTTGTCCCTCGTCCGCCACCATTGCCGTCACTTCTTGCTTCACGCGGAAGCGATCAAGCTGACGATTCACGAGCGTCAGCACC
>JAHFDY010000018.1 GCA_023248735.1 Myxococcales bacterium | reverse complement strand
GGAGCAGCGGCTATCGAAGACATAAGGAGGTCCGCTACATTGCAGCCATGGTGACGGCATGGAAGTGAGCCGCGCGATTCGGTCTCCCGGTGGAGCGGTCGAGCCACCGATCGAGGTATTCGACGACGGCGTGCGCGATCGAGGGGTGCGCGCAATTCGTAACATTCAAAGTGGCGAATTCATCGAGCGCTCGCACGTGATCGTCATTCTGCGCGCAGAATGGTCAAGAATCGAAACGACCATTCTCGCGGACTATCGCTTCTTGTGGGATGAAGAAGACTCCGCGATCGCACTCGGATTTGCCTCGCTTTTCAACCACTCGTATTCACCCAACGCCCGCTACTACCGGGTGCTCGAGAAACGCGAACTTCACTTCTTCGCGCTCCGCGACATTGCGGAAGGCGAGGCGCTCACAGTGAACTACAACGGTGATCCGGACGACGAAAGCCCGCTCTGGTTTGCGCCGCGTTAGGGACCTCCAAACGGGCCTACCCAGACGATGCGCGCCTTACCGCGCTTCGAAACCGAGCCGCTTCATTCGCTTCGTATCTTCGATTGGAAGGTCCACGTCTTCGTAGGCAACATCGATAAACCGGAAGAGGTCATCGCGAACACGGCCCTCGAGCCCAACGAACTCGACACCGACGCCACGAACGGAGCCACTCGAGCGCCGGCGCACGACGGCCTCGATGGCAAATTCTTCGTTTGCGATCGGGTTTACAAAGCGTACGTGAAGGGGCGCGCCGATTTCGAAATCGACATCCGACCGAATGAATATGCCTCCCTTGGAGATGTCGCGGATTGAAAGGAAGTGCTGATCGTCGCGTGACTTCACGTTCACCACAATGTCGGTCGGATGCCGCTCCGCGCGGCGACGAATTGGCTCCGGCAGTTGCTTCATTTCGCTCGGACGGCCCAGCGAGGTCGACTGCACGAGGCTCTCGATGAAACCCGCCCAAACGCGTTGCGTCCCATGGTCAAGCGGAAAGAAGAGGATTCCGCACCCTGGCACGCGCTGAAATCGATCGTCCACCGTTACAACATGCGCAACCTGTCCCATCGAGCTCATCTCGTGATCAGTCCCGGGAATCGTCAGCTGAAGTTTCACGATCTGACGCAAGTTCGGCGGCGCATCTGTCCGTAGGAACATGCCCGAGAGCGAAATGTCTTCGGTCAAGAGGTGGGTCACTTGCTCGGTCACTTCGCCCGCAGCGCGCATGTAGAGCAGGACACCGCTCGCCGTCGCCACGCGCCCGCGCACGAGAGCGACGGATAGCCTGCACGGCAGGCGCGGCTCCTTCCGCTTGTCCTTGATCGGCTTCACTGGCCCCAGCCTATCACGCGTTAACACACCGTCGGAAAGCTCGATCGGCACGAAACCAAAACGATGTGCGCATCGGAGGAACGTCGCTCTATCCTCCTCGTCGATGACGACGCGACACCTCGGCGTGGCCCTACTCCTTCTCGGATGCAACACACCCAAAGTGACGCCTGCCGCAAGCGTCGATGCGAATGCGCCACGTGAGAGCGCCCTTGCCGTCGCTCCGTCTGCTGGGCCCGGTGTTGAGAGGCCCTACCCCATGCCCGCCCAACTGCCAGAACGCGAGCCTGCGACCATCGCGGCGGCTGGGGACATCTCGGACACCGAAATAGGAATGCAAAAGCGAACTTCCGACCTCGTCTACAACAAGGCGTTCCATGCGGTTCTGCTACTAGGGGATAATCAATACCTGAGGGGAGCAGCAGGGGACTACAAGTCCTACTTCGCGCCCACTTGGGGCCGCTTCAAGTCGCTCCTCCGTCCAACGCCAGGCAACCACGACTATTATACGCCGTCGGCTGCGGGGTACTTCGAGTACTTCGGATCGCAAGCGGGTGAACCGGGCAAAGGCTACTACAGCTTTGATCTGGCCTCCTGGCATCTCATCGCGCTCAACACCAACAGCGGGTGCAAGTCGGTCGCCTGCGATGCATCATCGGAGCAAGTCGCGTGGCTCAAAGCTGATCTCGCGCGGAGCAAGAAGAAGTGCACGTTGGCGTTTTGGCACCATCCCCTCTTCAACTCCGGTTCACAGCACGGCAACTTTAGAGGCGCGATTGGCCTGTGGGAGGCGCTGTACGCCGCCAACGCTGACGTTGTTCTCAACGGGCATGAGCACATCTACGAGCGGTTCGACCCCCAAACACCTTCGGGCGAACCTGACGCACAAAGGGGCATTCGTGAGTTCATCGTTGGCACCGGCGGCATCGGCTTCTACGATCTCGGCAACGCGAAACCCAACAGTGTCGTTCGCCAAGCGAGTTCATACGGTATCCTTAAGCTCACCCTCAAGGCCGAGTCCTACGATTGGGAATTCATCGCTGTTGCTCCCTCGACCTTTACCGACAAAGGTTCCGGCTCGTGCCATTGACGTGCATTCGTAACATTTATGGTGACGTTTGAAACGCGTTGTATGGCTCGGCGTCGCCTCACTCCTTAGCGGATGCTCAGGGTGGGTTCGGGCGGCAGCAGGACCTTCCTTTTCGATGACGGGTCGCAACGATCGTTCAGGGCACTCTGTTGCCGTCGACACGGTGTTCACCGCTAAGCCGAAGACCTGGTTGAACCGCGCGACGTTTGCGCTGCCGGTCGGGTTTCACGTGGGCCTCCTCGGCATTAACGCCGACACGCTGAAGTCAATCGGCTGGACGACCGGGATTTCGCTCTACAGCCCTCCGCGCCCTATCTCGGGGTACTTCATTGTCGGAACCAACGGTCACGTCGATTCAATCAATGGGCGAGCGACATTTGGTAACCTGAATCCTTATGTCGAACTGGGTCTCGCAGCTCAGGTTGGCGCTCGGACCAAAGAGAGCAACCACGGTTTCATTTTCACGCTTGCGATGGACTCGCAGCTGATGGTTGACAACCTCGCCATTGTGCGCGGCGACCCCGACAAGATCGATGTGCTCGTCGGAATCAAGTACGGCATTGGCTACGAAATGGAGTGATCTGAACGCAACCGCGTCCGGCCCCACCTTTGCGTTTGTTCGCTCCACAAGGGCCACGCGCCCCAATTTCCCGACACTGTACAAAGCGCGCCAAGTGGCACAGCCGGTGCATTATCATCGGTCTGACCCAAGAGGTCCTCTGCCCTAGGAGAGCTCATGTCCGCGACCGCGTTGCGTTTTTCAACCGCACTCTTGATAGCATCGATCGCATCCCAATTCGGCTGCAGCGATCCCTCAGCGACCGGTCAAGATGCCGCGCCCACCGGCGACGGTAGCGTAGCCAACGCGGACGCAGGCGACTCATCGACAGGGCAACCAGACGCTGATCTCTCGCCGCTCAAAGCGGAGCTTAAGAGCGATCTCAACTACCGAACCGTTTCTGGAAAGACGCTCGCCGCTGACCTGTACCTGCCCGACCGAACGAACCCCGTGCCCGTCGTTCTCGTCATTCACGGAGGCGGCTTTGCAAACGGTGACAAGGCCGGCAAATCCGAAGAGGTCTACAGCAAGCACCTTCAGGACAACGGTCTCGCGGCGTTCTCGATCAACTACCGCGTGTACGACGACTTCCCAAGTGGAACCAGCGCGTACCCGGGAGCTCTCTATGACGTGAAGTGCTCGATCATGTGGATTCGCAAACACGCTGCGGAGTATCGCGTCGACAAGAACCACATCTTCGTGCTCGGCGGCTCTGCGGGAGGCTACTTCACGAACATGGTCGGCACTTCGGGCAACGATCCAGCCTTTGATCCACCGGACTGCACTGAAGGTGCTGGCGAATCGAGCGCGGTGCAGGGTGCCGTGACGTACTTTGGCCCGTCCGATTGGAACGCACTCTTCACCGACCCGCAGCGGCTTGCGCCAAGCGACGCCGGAGTCCCGCAGAACGGCGAGAAGAAGTTCATCGGCTTGTCGACCGCCTGCACAAACAAAGCAGACATTGATGGCATTTGCACAACCGCATCACCCACGGCTCACGTCGACAGCAAAGATCCGCCATTCTTCGTTTCGCACAGTGACGACGACCCTGTCGTGCCTGTGTCGCAGGGGCGCCTCATGAAGACGTCACTCGAGGCGAAGAACGTGAAGGTCACCTACGTCGAGGTGCATGGCAAACAGCACGGCTGGCATGCTCGTTTCGACGATCCCGAAATCGCCGCCGTTCGCGACCAAGTGACCGCATGGATCAAAGATCTCTCGAAGTGATTTCACTCGGCGTCGATGAGGTCCGCCAAAATCGACTCAAGAAGATCAATGGCTCGCGATTCACCCGGAGCAAGCGACACGGCAACGCGCGCTTGCTCCTCGGCTGACGCCAGCTTTCCACAACGCCGATAGGCCTCAGCGAGCCCCATGCGAGCGCGTAGGGAACCAGGGTGCCACGCGAGCGCTGACCGAAATGCGTCGACGGCGACAGGCGACCCTTCTGCGAGTCGAAGCTCGCCAATCGCCGTCTTCGTCCCAACGTTTGCGAGGTGCCTGTCGGCTTTGGTCAAGCATATTGCCGATTCATGAAGTTGACCTTGCCCAAGCAAGTGCAGACCCCTTGCAAGGTGAGCCTCACCCGACCACGGCGCAAGAGACGTCGCACGGGACAGCAGCCTCACGCGCGACGCAGGATCTGCTCGCTCAGCCGAAGTCAGCGCACGCGACGCCATCCAGCACTCGGTCGACATGGCGAGCAGACCGGCGAGGGAGAGTCGAGCGCACACAGTCAACCATATTGACCATTTGCCGTCGGGCGCACCGTCGCCCTTAGGTAAGCCAAACAGGACCAGACAGATGAGCACGCAAGGCGCTGGATGCCGCATCGGACTGTCGCCCAGCATGCAGAGCGCAAACGCGAGGATCGCCGCCGCACCAGACACCCAGCGTGCACGAAAGAGCGCGACCAAGGCCGACGCAAGGCAAGCTGCAAGCACTAGTAGGGTGAGCGGGCCGGACTCAACCGAGACCTGCAAGTAATCTTGATGCGCCGTCGTAGCATTGACGAATTGACGAGCTGCGCTGCGCGGTGACAATTCGCCGAGTCGTTTTCCTTGAGCGTCAAGATAAGCGTGACCGAACCCACCGAGCCCGACGCCGAACGGAAGATTCTCGCGCGCAGCATCGATCGAGTTGCGCCAAATCCAAATTCGTCCCTCGAGCGAACGAAGAGGCGTCGCTTCGACCTGTCGATCGGGCGCATCGAGCAGCTCCTTGGCGGTCACAATTTTTGTGGCGGCCGCGCGATCGGAAGCGGCAATTCCGAGCGCAATCCCACAGCCGATACCAAGCGCAAGCAGCATCAAGGCCGCCTCGCGTCGTCGTGCGTACGCCGCCACGCTGACCACAAGCAGCACTGAAATGGCCGCCGCTGCCCACCCAACGCGCGAGTGAGAGACAAAAATCGCAGGCACTTGGATAGCGACGACAGCCATCTTGAGCGGACGACCTTGACGAGGACTCCAATCGAGAGAAAGCGGAAGTGCAATCGCGAGAAGGAGGCCAAGCCAATTCGGATTGCCCTGCCCTGCATGCACGCCAAAACCGCGATGGCCCATCGCGAAGGCAAGAAGCGCCCACGCCGAAACGATCGCGCCGACGAACATCGCCACGATCCGCGCGCTCGCACGGGCGTCCACTTCCCCGCCACGCGCCGCGGCCCAACCAAGGGTCGCGGCACCACACCACGTCGCAAGGTCTAGGACACCCGACCAACGACCCCAAAGCACGCTGATGGCCGATAGCCCTAAGAACACCGCCCCAAGTCGAAGGGGTGGGCGCATTCTCCAGTCGAATTGGGATAGCGGCAAACTCGCGCACACGATCGCGAAAAGGAGCAGCAGCGCGCGCTTCGGGTCGGCTGCAGTCGCGTCGGGGTCGTAAGCGACACAGGCGAGCGTGGCGAAGGCCGCCGGAATATACTTTCTCACTGGGACTTAGACCGCGATCTCGCGCACTAACGCGTGCGGCGACCTGAAAAAACGGCAACCCTCTTTGCAACATGGGGCGTTGCTTCAGTGACCGCTCGCAAATCCAAGATGCGACGCAGCTGATCGCGCACGGGCGTACGGCTTTCTCGCGCAAGCGCACGGCGAAGAAGCTCCGTTGTCTCTGGGCGGTCACTGCGACGTAGATACATCTCAGCAAGATCGCGCTCCCTCCGTTCGGTCGAAGCAAGCGCGTTGAGCAAGCTGAACACGCCGGCAGCCGGATCCCACGCAAGCTGTACCGCCGCAATGGCGATCCCAAGGTCCCGATCACGATGTGCAACGCGCTTGACGAATTCGGGCAACAGCCTCGATCGCGCGGCGGGTTCCGTCACCCGGCTCAGCAGGCGTACCGCATGTGGTAACTGATCGTGCGGCGCATTCTCGAGATCGTCCAAGATAACCGCATCAGCAGCTGCGTCGCCCCACCGGGCAAGTGCAACCGACGCGTGTGCACGCAGCCGTGCGTTCTCATGTGAGAGCAGCGGACGAAGCACGCTGAGTGCCCCCTGATCACCAAGATCACCACCGAGATCCAACGCGTTAATCGTGCCTGGCAAGTCGCGACGCGCAAGGCCTGCCTTCGCCTTTCCGAGTGCGACCGTCGAGGCTCCTTGAGGCTTGAGCGCCGCAACCAAGTCGGTCACGTCATGCCGATCTTTGACCCATGTCACCAGAACGCGGCCCGGAATTTCGGGTAGGTTCGAAGCGCGAAGCGCACCCTCGACGTCCTCTTCCGCACAGGTTCCGAGTTCGAGGCACGCTATCAGGTCCGTCGTGACCCGCGGGTCGTGGGCTCGGCCGAGCGCGATCGCGGCTTCGAGTCTCGTTGGCGCAAACGCAGGCTTGTCTTTGTGAACATCGTAGAGCTTGGCAAACACCAGATCCGTGCGCTTCATGCCGCTCAGCGCGTAGAGTGCATAGACCGCGGCCTTCTGAAGGCTTACATTGGGGTCGTCTACGTAATGCTCCAAGAGCGCGACGCCATCCTGAGTGTCGAGTTTTCCTATCGCGCTCACAGCATTGAGCTTCACGCCGTCGTTCTGGTCGGAAAGGGCACCCTTCAAAAGTGGTAAACCTTCTGGACGACGCACGTCACCGAGTACAAAGGCAGTATTAAACCGAATTTGCGCTTGCTGGTGCGTGATAAGTCCTGCCGCGGCCAAAAAGAAGGCTTTCGAGTCGAGGCGCTCGAGCGCGAACGCGATGTTGTTAAGCATGCGCGATTCGCGCACTTTGGGAAGATGCTTGACCAACGCGGCTGTGGCAGACCGATCACCTATCTTGCCAAGCGCATAGACGGCGCGATTCTTCGTTCGCGCGTCAGGCGACTTTTTCATGATCGTGACGAGCGCATCAACGAGCTCGGGCGAGCGCACTTCACTTGCCGAGAAGGTCGCCGCGAGGATGAGCTCAGGCGCGTCACTACTGAGCGCGTACTTCAAGAACGAAACGACGCTCGCACGAGACATGATGTGGCGGGTCTTCCAAAGGCCTCGAAGCGCCGCAGCTCGAACGCCCACATCCTTCTTGTCGTGCAGGTACCTCTCGAGAACCGGCACTCCACGCTTGTCGCTGAGAACACCGATCGCATCAAGCGCCGCAGCAATGTTTCCGGACTCTTCGTCCTCACGTTCGAGGATCTTCGATAACGGCAAGAAACTTGACCGATCAGGAACCTTACGAAGCGCATCGATCGCCGCTCGACGAACCTGCGCGTCCCACGCTTCAAGCGCACTGTGCAGCGCAGGGAGCGCGGCCTTGTCACCAAGACGTCCGAGCAAGTTGGCGCATGATGCGCGAAGTTGATTGTCAACGTTGTCTGCGAGGCAACGCGCGAGCGCGGGGACTGTACGCCGACCGAGATTCAAGATGTCGGGACTCGCGGGCATCTCACGCGCGGTCACGTTGATCAGAATCTTGTCGTTTTTGGCGAGCCCTTCGAGCACCGCGCGACGTTTCTTAGGCAAATCGGCGGAGGTCATCACTTCGCCTACGTTGACCGCCGCAGGCTCCGTCCCCTCCTCACCTTCGTCATCATCGGCAAAGGCGTTCTTCACAACGAGGGCTGTAGGCGCGAGCAATGCAACAATGACAAATGCGCTCAGCGCGAATCGGCTCATCTTCATGGCTTCACCTCAAGAGAACGCGCGTTGCTGCGCATGAATGCGATCAGTTCAGCCTGCGGAAGACGGCCTGGCACGAAGGTCACGGTTGCCGCGCGCGCGGTGCATGGCGATGCCGCACTCGGCGCTTCCCACGCAATGCGCTCAACGGCGCGATGTGAGTACACCGCGAGATCAAACGCTTCCTCACAGCCAATGCGTCTGTCGAGATCGACAGCAATGTGCAGCGTCGCACGAGGCTCGCTGGTGGGCACCGGTTCGTGCCCTTCGGCGACGACTGGCTCTTCGAGAGCGCCAGCGCATGCGCTGCACAGGAAAACGGTAAGGAACATGACCGTCAATAATGGGTACAATTTCATGAGTCGATTCATGAGCTGGCTGAAGTAGACGTCCGCCAAGGGCGACCCTATTCCAGGGGAACTCAGTGGCACTGGCCCGTACCGCTATCGGAAAATGTTGAACCATCGATCGGAACAAACTCCCAGTCGTAAGAGTCGACCTTGAGCCTCATCTTCAAAATTCCATACGTATCATTGCGGCGGACCGCGCTGTTGGGCCTTACGGTGCCGACGGAGTAGACCTCGCGCCCGCCGGTGCCCACGGTAAATTGGCGGATCCCCTTTTGTGCATCCGCGACGGCTGACGGATCCTGAGGATCGAAGCGCTCGTAGATGTGCTCGTGACCGTTCAACACGACGTCCGCACCTGCAGCGTAGAGGGCGTCCCAGATGGCCTGCGCGCCGACGAAATTTCCGTGGGCCGCCCCCGAGTTGAAGCGGGGATGGTGCCAAAAAGCGAGTGTGCACTTCTTCGTGCTCTGGGCGAGATCCGCCTTGAGCCATGCGACTTGTGCGCTGCTCGCGTCGCACGAAACGAAGCCGCAATTGTTGTCGTTGGTGTTGAGCCCGATGAGATGCCAGTCACCGAGATCGAAACTGTAGTAGCCCTTCGTCGCCTCACCTGCGCGCGAGCCGAAGTAGCTAAAGTAGCCCGACGCATTGCTCGTTCCGTACTCGTGATTGCCGGGCACAGGATAGGTGATCGACTTGAAGCGACCCCAGGTCGGCTCGAAGTACTTGTTGTAATCGGAGAGGGCGCCACTCTCGTATTGATTGTCGCCAAGAAGAAGCACGCCGTCGTATCCCTTGCCGAAAATGAGATCCGACGTCTTTTGCTGCCTCGCGATAACGGCGTCGGAAATGTCGCCAGCGGCTGCGATCACCACGCCGCCGGTAGGGCCACCATCGCTGGTCGTTGCGTCGGAGCCGGCTTCGGAGGGAACGTCAGCGGCAACGTCGGCCAATCCGCTATCGGTGGCGCCGCCGTCAGGGGGGGCGATGTTTGTCGAACAGCCGATGATCGATGCGCAAAGCGCTAGGTAATGACTCTTCATGACGCCAGCACACTACCTTAGAGAGGCGATGCGTGCGTCAAGTCGTTCGGCTAGGCGTAAGCGCTCACGGTCGCGGGTACTGGCGGACGGACCGCCCTTCGCGCGTAGGGCGATACGTGCATCGGCAGGTCGGCAGAGACACCGGACGAAATGTCGCGCCGCGCCGTCTCGAAGAGCGCTTGCGTACGCAAAAACGCGTCATGTGAACCGCCACAATCCGGGTGCGTGCGAAGGGCAGCTCGACGAAACGCGCGCTTCAATTCATGCAAAGTACACGGATACTCGACGCCAAGCTCGAGCGACCAATCAGGTAGCGCCGCGCCGCCTGCGCGCTGCGTATCGGGCAGCGCCGCACGCGCGACGTCGCACTCGAACGCAGCGACCGCATCCTCGAAGGGAGCATAGCGAGGCGGAGGGGCCTGGCGCCGCATGCGGTCAGCAAGAATTTGCGCGAATGGCGTCACACAAGAAGCGAACGACAGCTCGCGCCAACCCTTGAGCAAGGCGGCTTCAAGCGTACATGTAAGTAAGCCAATCACCAGCAACCGCGGCGCGTAGGCAAGGTAAACTCACCACGTGCACCTCACCGTCGAGCACTCGTTTCCGCAAACGCGAGAAGCGCTCTGGCCGTGGCTCGTCCTGCCCGAGCGCATGAACGCATGGTCGCTCGCACGGGTAGAGAGTCGCGCGCCTGGTGACGACGACCGACCCGAAGGCGTCGGTGCGCTCCGCACAATTCGCGTACTCGCAGCCGGCCAACGGGTCGCACAGCTCGAGGAAGTGATCATCGCAAGCGACTACCCGTCTCGCTTCGCCTATCGGGTAGTCCGTGGCCCTCTCACGCTCGACGAACACGACGGCGCCATCGAACTCGAGACGCGTGACGGCGGCACTCACCTGAAGTGGACGGTCTCGGCTCAGATCGCACCGCGCATTCTTGAGCCGGTGATCGCGTTTCACCTGAAGCGGCAGCTCAAGGAGAGCTTGCGGCGGCTCGAGCAAGTCGCAGCGCCGATAGACTACGCGCCTCCTCCCGCCCGTTCATTCAAGATCCTTGACGATGTGTCGGACCGCTTGTACCTCGATGCGCGCGCCACGCTCGAAGCGCAGCGAGCGCTCGCAACTTCGCTCAAGGGTGATGGCAAATATTGGTTCTCGCGCCTGTACGTCTTCGTTACCGAGGAGCAGCTACGGCATGCGCGAAGCACGCACGTTGAAGCACCGGAGTGGGTCCTTCGAATTATTCCAGCGTTCCATCGCTACTATGTTCAGAACCTTGACCATTGGATCGCAGGCGATCAGGAACGGACAGAGGCGCATTGGCGTCGCACCTTCGCGGTCATGGATCGCGCCGGCGACAATCCGCGCGAGACCATGCGCGGCATGCTCCTTGGCGCCAAGGCCCACATCGAGGAAGATCTGCCGCGCGCCTTTGCGGATGTGTATCTTGCACATTTTCACGAACGAGCGAGCTTCGCCCGATTTCGCGCCGACTTTCTCTCAATGGGCACGCTGTTCGAACGCGCATCGCAACGCCTCCTCGGTGAGCTGCCAGCGCACTGGCTCCCTCCCGGCCTTTCGATCGCGAACCGCATGCTCACTCCGCGCGCACGCGACGCGTTGCTCAATCAGCGGTACGATATTCGTCACGCGCGCCGAGAGGCCTTCGAACGCGCAATGCGGCTCAGCGTCTGGAAGACGACGATTCCACCGCGAAGCGAATAGGCAAAAACTGCCTCGAAACAAAAGGTGATCCCAAAGTCGCGTGCAGGCCACTCATCAGAATGTTGAGAAGCCTTGGCACGGTCGTCGCGTTTGTATCGATGAGCGTATTCGCAGGCGGATCAGGGTGCAGTGGAAGGCTTAGCGGTGGACGGTTTAGCGTGGAGGGCGTCGGCGATCCCTGTGCGCTCTCTGTGGAAGGGACCGCAGACTATGGTGGAGCGTCGGTCGCCGAAGTTACGATCGAATACGGCACCCTTCAGTGTGAAACGCGTGTCTGTCTGGCGAATCACTTCCAGGGCGTCAGGTCTTGCCCCTACGGACGATACGCGGACGGCGTCGGACCTATCGGGGGCGCAGCCTGCACGACAGGCGCCGATGCCCGCGCGGAAATTCTCCCTCAGTGCGTCGCGCGGCCGGTCGACAAGGCACTCTATTGTTCCTGCCGATGCGCAAACCTCAACGGCCAAACCGACGATGGTGAGACCTACTGCGCCTGTCCCGACAATTTCGAGTGCACGTACTTGGTGGGTGCGATCGGCGAGAGCGACAAGCCCCAGGCGGGTAGCTACTGCATCAAGAGAGGCACAGAGTACCGTAAGGGTGACGCCTGCGTAGAGTGCGACGCGAGAAAGCGCGACTGCGACGGGAGGTGACACGCTGGAGTGATTCGGCAGATGGATGCTACGTTGCCGGACCTGCACTGCATCCGCCAAGACCTCCGATGAGCTCGCCCAAAGAACCACATCCCACGCTCGAAGGTTGGGGCCGCATTCCCGAGAAGGGACGCGAAGTTCTATCCGAGAACCTCGAGGCGCTCACGCGGGGCGCGATCCTCTCGCGGGGCCTCGGTCGATCCTACGGAGACTCATCGCTTCCCGCCGATCCCGCCGACAAGGTGGTGGCGACTCGACTTGCCAACCGCATCATTTCGTTTGATGAACCCGCAGGCGTGCTCCGAGCGGAAGCCGGCCTCAGCCTGGTCGAGATCAATCGTATCTTCATCCCTCGTGGGTTCTTCTCGCCCGTAACGCCTGGCACGAAATACGTCACGTTGGGCGGCATGGTTGCAAGCGACGTACACGGAAAGAACCATCATTGCGAAGGGTGTTTCGGGCAGCACGTGCGCTCGCTGCGGATGCGCCTCGCGAGCGACGACATCGTCGACTGCTCGCCGACCGAGAACGCCGATCTCTTCTACGCGACCATCGGCGGCATGGGCCTTCTCGGCCACATCCTTGAGGTGGAATTCACGATGCAGCGCATCGCTAGCCCATGGATCTATATGGAGAGCGAGCGTGTGCCCGACATCAACGCGTTTCTCTCGGCGCTCGGTGTTGCGGCGCCAGGGTGGCCAATGACAATGGGCTGGATCGACTGTCTCAGCCAAGGGAGCGCGATGGGTCGCGGCATTCTCATGGCCGGCCGATGGGCCACGCCGGACGAAGCACAGCGAGAAGCACCGAAAGCAGGAGGTCAACTTACTTTCCCAATTGACCTACCCAACTGGGCGTTGAATTCGTTCACGGGCACGGCATTCAACAATCTTTACTACTGGCGTCACTTTGCGCACCGCTCGGCGGGCATCGTTGCGCCAGAACCATTTTTCTATCCGCTCGACGCCATTCTCGAGTGGAATCGTGCCTACGGCTCCCGCGGCTTTACACAATATCAATGCGTTCTTCCGCGGGCTGCGGGTTCCGAAGCCGTGCGCGAGTTCATGAAGCGACTGACCACGCTCGGCGGAGCGTCACCCCTTTGCGTGATCAAAGACTGCGGCCCAGAGGGCAAGGGCCTTCTCTCCTTCCCGCTCGAAGGCACGTCAATCGCCGTCGATATGGCGGTCTCTCCCGAGGTGCAAGGCATCGTCAACAATCTGAACGAATTCGTCATCGAGACGGGTGGTCGCATTTACCTGACGAAGGACCGATTTACTCTCGCAGCGCATTTTCGAGCCATGGAGCCGCGTCTGCCGCGCTTCATGGAGACGCGCAAAAAATGGGATCCGAAGCGACGTTTGCGGAGCGCACAGTCGGTGCGCCTGTTTGGAGAATAACGAACGTGAAAGCAGTCATCTTGGGGGGCACGACCGGCATGGGTCGCGCGATCGCGCAAAAACTCGCCGCGCGAGGCGACGACGTTTTTCTCATGGGCCTCGAAGAACACGATCTCGCAAAAAGTGCCGATGATCTAAGGGCACGCGGCTCGAAGCAGATTGGTCACGCCGTATGCGACCTTGAGCATCCCGAAACGTTCGCCGCGGCGCTTGACGCTGCTGATGCCGCGCTCAGTAACTTCGACACCGTCATCGTGACCTCGGCGATGTTTGCGACCCAAGAGGCGCTCGAGGCCGACGTCGAACTCACGCGCCGTCTCGTCACGGTGAACTACGCAAACACGGTCGTCTTCTGCGAACACGTGCGCAAGCGCCTCCTCGCTCGCGGTGGCGGACAGCTCACGGTCTTTTCGTCCGTCGCCGGTGATCGCGGCCGCAAGCCCGTCGCCATCTATGGATCAAGCAAAGGCGGCCTCGCGATTTACCTCGAAGCGCTCGACCACAAGTTTCACCAGGCAGGCCTCAGCGTGCTCTGCGTGAAACCCGGCTTCGTGAAAACCGGCATGACGGCGGGCCTCAAACCTCCACCTTTTGCGGGCGAGCCAGATCAGGTAGCAAACGACGTTATCTCTGCCATCGACGCAAGGAAGCCGATTCTCTACACACCCAGCATCTGGGCGCTTGTCATGTTTGTGATTCGGCTGTTGCCTCGATTTGTGATGCGGAAGATTGGGTTCTAGGCGTTCAAGCGAAAAGGCTGCGAAGGTGCGCATGATTACCGCCCGGACAAGAACGTCAACCTCTGGAACAATATCTCCGGCGTGTTCTTCACGACCGGCATGATCGCTCCCCAGAATGAAGGCACGTAGGCCTCAGCCGTCTTAGCGTCCATGGCAGCCACGATGTCTCTTGCAACGTGCGCGGCCTTCCCAAACAGTGCATGCTTTCTGTGGTCTCGCGTCATCGGCGTGTCGACGGGTCCGAGCTTCAGCGTCGTCACGCTCACACGGGCCGCATACAACCTTGTGCGAAGTCCCTGCAGATAAATGTTGAGCGCGCCCTTCGCGGCACCGTACGTGTAGTTTCGCGGGCGACCACGATCACCGGCCACCGAAGTGATAACGCCGATGCGCCCGCCGCGCAGACCTTCGAGATAATTGGCGATTGGAATGAGCAACGACACGACACTCGTAAAGTTACTTACCAAAGTATGATTCGCATGAGCAAACGATCGCTCACTCGCAAGCTGATCGCCCAAGTCGCCGTGCGCGATGAGAACCGTATCGACGCCTTCGAGCGCGAGAATGGCGTTTTCGACAACGGCTTCGTTGCCGTCGAGATCGGCGAAATCAGCGGTCTGTGTTGTGACATGTGAGACTCCGCAGCGCTGTGCCGCGACCGCGAGCTTCTCCTTGTTGCGGCCCACCAAGTGGATGCGATCGCCACGTTGCGCATGAATCTGTGCAACCTCAGTTGCGATTGACGATGTGGCGCCAAAGATGAGAACGCGTTGCATCGACCCACAATAGCAGTCCCTATGTCGCGCGTGGAAAGCGGCGCGCTTCTACTTGTCACCCCGAAGCTTCTTTTCGATCATCTTCTCGAGCGCTGCTAGTCGCTCTTGCAACTTGGGGTCCTTGGCAATCTGCTTCTTCATCGCTTCGATTTCGGGATCGCTCGAAAGCGTCGCGTTCGACGCTACAGAACCTTCGTCATCGACGCTTTCGCTCGACTTTTCTTCCGTCGCCTTCTCGCGAAGACGCTTCAATTGCTCGAGGAAGGCGTCAGTTTCGTTTCCCATCAGTTGCCTGCGGCTATCGAGAGCATGTCCTGATCGAGCGTGGATAGAATGTGCTGAATCGCCTTTCCTCTCAGGCGCCTCTTCGTTGCATGGTACGCCGTGCGTGAGAGCGCACCGAGCCTCGCCGCTTCTTCCATAGCGCGAGCAAGGACGTCGCCGCTCGCCAGAACTTCATCGAGGAATCCGACGCGAGCCGCACCCTCGGGGTCGTAGATTTGCGCGCCAAGGGTGGCGCGTCCCAGCTCGGTGGGCGCAAGGCGGCCGCGCGCAAGCTCCATCGCGAGCACTGGCACTGGCATTCCGATGGCCACTTCGTTCAAGCCGATGCGAAAGGCGCCCGCAGCACCGACCCGTACATCAGCGGTGAGCAAGACGAGCGCACCTCCCGCAAGCGCGTGCCCTGTGCATGCGGCGACGATGGGGACCGGCGAGCCATAGAAGCGCATCAGCAGATCAGCTCCGCTTCCGAGTAGCGCGCGAGCCGCCTCAGGACTGGTCATCATGACCCTGAGGTCAAACCCCGCACAGAAGCGATCAGGGCGCCCCGCAAGCACAACCGCACTGGCCTCCTTTTCCGCCCGAGCGAGAGCATCCGCCAACTCGGCGATCATCGCCGCGGAGAGCGCATTTGCCTTGCCATCATCCATCGTGATGAGAGCCGTGGATCCTTCGACAAGATAGTGAGCGACGGTCATGGGGCTATTCTAGACCGATAGGCGTCTAGTGCCTGCGAGGATTCCGGCACAGATGGGTGTCTTCGCTTCCGCGGGCGAAATTCGCATGGGCCCGCTGACTCGGTACGGATGAGTCAGCCGTGGATGAGCCCCATAATGCGTCTCTCAGTCGCTTTGAGGCTGCGCGGGCCGCAATCTTGATTACGGTAGCCACATGCGCCCATTGCATGCCGCAGTCGCGCTTGGGCTCGTTGCATGCGGCTCGGGGCGGACGAGTCGATCGACGGAAGACCTCGACTTCTCGACTCCATCATACGGTGCGAATAGCCACGGCGTGGTCGCACCTTCGTGTAGCGGGCGCATGTGCGGAAGCGATACCAGCGGCGCCAGTTGCGGGACGTGTAGCGCGAGGCAAGCGTGCACATCCGATGGCCTCTGCGAAGCCGCCGTTCCAGAGGGTGTCTCCTGTCCGGCCGACGGCGACGTCGGTCCTGTCGCTGGCAAAATTGTAGAACCAGGCGTGATTTCGCTCGTGCAAGGTGGCCGGTACGCGATCGAGAACAACTGCGCGAAGGCTGTGTACGTCCTCGGCGTGACCGAAACGTGCAGCACGTGCATGGATCAACTCGGTCGATGGACGAGGCCCGGAGCCTTTCTCGATCAGCTCAAGGCAGCAGGTGTCGACGTCATCTTGGTATCGACCGACAATCCCCAAGGGGCAAGCGGCTCGGTGGCATCGGCCGATGCGCTGCGCAAGCGCTTCGATCTGAGCGATCGCTTCATCATCGGGTACGAACCGTTCGGTCCGGATAGCTTCGAAGGCTTCGTCGCTCGACGCACGCGCTACTCGGGCGCTCGCATCGCACTCGTCGTGAAGCCAGGCAACGTCATCGGCGCCGTTGGACAGATCGACGATGAATCACAAATTCGAACGTCGCTCGGATTGTAGACGTGGCATTTACTCGCGTTGCGGGCAACCGTCGGCGGCCTTCAACACGCTCGCGGGAAGGGCAACGTGCATGCATTTGCCGATGATCGCGAGATCGTCCACATCACGGATTTCTTTGCCTTGAGGCTGTCCGGTGCAAGGAATTTCGGGGTCGGTCATTTGTACCTGCACGAGTGACGTATCGGGCGATCCATTGTCATTCCAGTCAACGCGTGGGCCCGTCTGTCCCGGAAACACGTTGTACGCTCGTGACAGGCGGGTGCCGTCGCCACCGACCGCGAGGAATGCAACGTCAGACGCGCTAAGGCCTGGAAACGAGTTGGTTTCACTCAGCGCGCAAGGGTTCAAAGGGAACGCCTGTAAGCTCCCGGTGGAGTAGCCAACGCGCGTGGCTTTGAGCGTCTGCGGGTGGTCACCGAGTCGGCTGTCGTATCGATAGTTCATTACGCTGGGGTAGTTGGGCTTGTAGTTCATCTCGACATTGCCACCATGATGCAACCCGAGTGAGTGCCCCATCTCGTGCATGAAGACGCTGTACCAAACGTGCTGAGCGCGCTCGGTCTCGTCGTCGGCCTCACCGTCAATCAGGTTGTTTGTCTCCGGTCCCGACAGCTTGAGTGTGCGTCCTCCAATGTGCGAATGACCACGACCTCCCTCGGCACCGATGCACAGCGAAGCCTTGCGGAACGTTTGATCCGGAAAGTCGCTGCTTGAGTGGTCACCGTCAGAGCCAGCGCCCAAGTAGCAATCGTGGTGGCTATCGGTCCCGGGCGGGTCAAGCTTGCCGTCGCCATCCCCGAGCGGATGGGCATCATCGTGAACAAGGACAAGGTGAATCGGACCCTTGCTTCCGCCGGGGTAAGGAATATGTAACCCTGCATAGTATGATTCGAGGTGCTTGACGACCGCGGCACTCAACCGGGCCGAATGCTGCGCGCCACGAGCGTCGGTGAACTTCTGATAGTCGACCTCAACAAGGACGTCCTTCACCTTTGGGTTGGTCCCATAGACCTTTGGGTAGTCGACAAACCCATAGGGTGCCGAGTGGGTAAATCCTTTGACCTCGAGACCATCGGGCAGCCCGTCAGCATCTGTGTCCGGTGAACACGGGTTTGTGCCTAGCGCGATCTCCTCGGCATCGGTGAGCGAGTCCTTGTCTTGGTCGCAGTCTGCGGCATTGCACACCGGGCAGTCATATTGCCCCACCGGTGGACGGGTATCGGTCGGCGTATCGCTAAGGCTGGAATCTGCCGGATCGGTTCCGGCGATGGTGGCCTCAAACGTTTCACAACCGAAACTTGCCCACAGGAACGTGCCAATCGCTGCGTGTCGCTTCATCCCTCTCGTTACGCAGCGCCACGTGAAATGCTACCCGTGTGCGATTCACTCACCTGCACACGCGCGACTTTTCAGTCTCTCTTCGCGCCACGATTGGGCGAGGCGCGAAGATGCGAGAATCGTCAACCGGCGGTACGATCAACACACAGAAATTAGTGAAACTGATCTTGCTCTGTCGATCCTTCGAGCGCCAAAGTTGATCCCTTGCCGCCGGAGATGACCTCAGAGACGGTGTCGAAGTAGCCCGTGCCCACTTCGCGCTGATGTTTCGTCGCCGTGTAGCCGACGGCTTCCGCCGCAAACTCCGCGTCCTGCAGCTTGGAGTATGCCGCCATCCCGCCGTCTTTGTACTGACGCGCCAGATCGTACATCGCGAAGTTGAGCGCGTGGAAACCCGCCAGCGTAACAAATTGGAATTTGTACCCCATCGCGCCCAGTTCGCGCTGGAACTTCGCAATCGTCGCATCGTCGAGGTTCTTTCGCCAATTGAACGAAGGCGAGCAATTGTACGCGAGCAGCTTGTTCGGAAACTTCTTGCGAACACCTTCTGCAAACTGCTTCGCCTGCTTGAGATCCGGCGTGCTTGTCTCGCACCACACGAGGTCGGCGTAAGGCGCGTAAGCGACGCCGCGCGCGATGGCGGTCTCGACGCCGCTCTTGATGCGATAGAACCCCTCTGGTGTGCGTTCTCCCTTGAGGATGAACGGATGATCGCGATCGTCGACATCCGATGTGAGCAGCTTCGCGCTGTCAGCATCGGTACGCGCCACAAGGAGCGTCGGCACACCCATGACGTCTGCCGCGAGCCGCGCCGCCGTGAGCGTGCGAATGAACTGGCCGGTCGGAATGAGCACCTTGCCGCCCATGTGTCCGCACTTCTTCTCCGAAGCGAGTTGGTCCTCGTAGTGAACGCCCGCGGCGCCGGCCTCAATCATCGCTTTCATGAGCTCGTACGCGTTGAGCGAACCTCCAAAGCCTGCTTCGGCATCCGCCATGATCGGCGCGAGCCAGTAGCGCTTCGCTCCGCCTTCGGCGTGCTCGATCTGATCGGCTTGAATCAGCGCATTGTTCACCTTCTTGACGACCGACGGAACGCTGTCGACCGGATACAGGCTCTGGTCTGGATACATCCGGCCCGCGGTGTTCGCATCCGCTGCGACTTGCCACCCCGACAAGTAGATGGCCTTCAGGCCAGCGCGCACCTGCTGCACGGCCATGTTGCCAGTGAGCGCCCCCAACGCGGGCAAGTAATCGTCGGTGTGCAAGAGCTCCCACAGGCGCTTGGCGCCAAGCGTCGCCAAGGTGTGCTCGACCTTGAACGAACCGCGCAACCTGGCAACATCCGCGTCGCTGTAGTTCCGCACGATGCCTTCCCAACGCTTTGCCATCCAATCGGACATGAGCCTCTCCTTCATTTTGAATAACGTGGCCGTGAGCTTACAAGCCGCGCGCGACGAGTACGTCGTACGCAGACAGAGTCAGAAAATCTTCAAATCGATCAGCCGTTGACAATTTTTCGAACAACGCCTGTGCCTCCGCGAACTTGCCCGACGAGAATCTTGCCTCGCCGACCTCGTGTTTCACTCGTTCCATCTCTTCGGACGCGATCGCCAAGAAACGATCGCGGGTGAGCACGAATGGCCCACTCGCCGATTCGACGCTTGAGCCGTGATGCAACCATTGCCACACTTGCGCGCGCGAAATCTCGGCGGTCGCCGCGTCTTCCATCAGGTTGTAGATGGGCACGCATCCGTTTCCGCGAAGCCACGCCTCGAGATACTGCACGCCCACGCGCACATTGTGGCGCAGCCCTTCTTCCGTTCGCGTGCCTTCGTGAAGGCGCAGGAGATCTTCGCGCGTGACCTTCACATCGAGTCGCTTGTTGTCAATTTGGTTGACGTATTTCATGTGGCCGCTGAAAATCTCATGTGCGAGGCCTACAAGACCTGGATGCGCGACCCAGGTACCATCGTGGCCAGCCTGCACTTCACGGAGTTTGTCGGCCCGAACTTTCGCCATCGCGACGTCATTGGCGGCAGCATCATCCTTGATCGGAATCTGGGCCGCCATCCCGCCCATCGCGTGCACCGACCGCCTGTGACACGTCTGAATCAGAAGCTCGACGTAGGCCTTGAGGAACGCCTTATCCATCGTCACTTGCGCGCGGTCTGGCAGAACCGCATTGGCGTCGAGACAGCGCTTCTTGATGAAGCTGAAGATGTAGTCCCACCGACCACAATTGAGACCGGCCGAGTGATCGCGAAGTTCGTAGAGAATCTCGTCCATCTCGAATGCCGCAGGCAACGTCTCGATGAGGCACGTCGCCTTTATGGTCCCCTTCGCGACACCGAGCCATTCTTGCGCGAACACAAAAACGTCGTTCCAAAGCCGCGCCTCGAGATGGCTCTCCATCTTGGGCAGGTAGAAGTAGGGCCCGCTGTTGCGCGCGAGCAACACCCTCGCATTGTGAAAAAAGTAGAGGCCGAAGTCGAAGAGCGCGCCTGGAATTGGAGCGCCATCGAGAAGCACGTGCTTTTCAAACAGGTGCCACCCACGAGGCCTCACAAAGAGGACGGCAACCCTGTCGTTCAACTTGTATTGCTTGCCGTTCGACTCAAGCGCGATCGTGCGCTCGTTTGCGTCAAGCAGGTTGACTTGTCCCGAAAGCTGATTTTCCCATGTTGGTGTGTTCGAGTCCTCGAAGTCGGCCATGAACACGTGCGCACCGGAGTTCAGCGCGTTGATAATCATCTTGCGATCGACGGGCCCTGTGATCTCGACGCGGCGTTCGAGCAGATCGTCAGGAAGCTTACCGACCTGCCAAGCGCCCTTACGAACCGCTTCGGTGTCGACAAGAAAGTCGAGACGCTCTTCGCCGTTGTCTAAGCGCGCCTGACGGTCTTTGCGACGCTGGAGAACATCTGCAACGCGAGGCCCAAACGTACGCGCAAGCGCAGCAACGAATACGAGCGCGGGCGGCGTGAGAATGACCTCGAATCGCGCTTCGGATGGAACAGTCAGCGTGAGCCCGTCTGGGAGCGAAGCAGCCGTCATGGCTCTCTAAGGTTCAGGATGCCGGCGCGCGGGTCAAGCTAAGGGTGGTGTCGTCGTGCAGACACTGTAAAGCCCAGAAAATAGGATACTGTCAATCTGTCAATCTTGTCATACACTACTACGATGGCCACGCGGACCGAAGAGCCTCCAAAACTCGGCGCGAAAGTTCGAGCCCTCCGTCGTCGCGAGAAGCTGACGCAAGTTCAACTTGCCGAGCGTCTTGGGATCTCACCAAGTTACCTCAACCTTATCGAGTCAAATCGAAGACCACTTCCGGCTGCCCTTCTCATCGCGCTAGCGAAGCAGTTTGCGGTCGACATCCAGGACTTCGCGAGCGACAACGATGCGCGACTCACCTCCGACTTGATGGAGGTTTTCTCCGACCCAAGTTTCGATGCTTACAGTCTAACAGGCGTCGACCTGCGCGACCTTGCCACCAATCACCCGAGCGTTGGTCGGGCGATTCTCTCGCTCTATCAGGCCTACCAGGCGACGCGTGACGCGAACGAGTCACTGGCGCAGCGCATCTCGCAGGGTGAAGAGCTCGGCCCAGTCGAACGCTCTCGCATCCCGAGCGAAGAGGTCAACGACCTGGTTCAGAAGTACTTGAATTACTTTCCAGAGCTCGAAGATGCCGCCGAACAACTTTGGAAGAAGGCGCACCTTGATCGCGAGGAACTCTATCCGGGGCTCATTCGATACCTCGAGAAGTCTCTCGGAATCACCGTTCGCATCGCGCGAAGAGGCGACGAACCGGGGCTCGTCAGGCGATATGACGAGACCGCGAAACGATTGACGTTGAGCGAGCTCTTACCGACGCGCAGCCGCACGTTTCAGCTCGCACATCAAATCGCGCACATCACACAGCGAGCAGCCCTCGATCGCATCGCGCAAGATCCGCTCCTCACGGGCGATGAATCGCGAGGGCTCGCACGACTCGCGCTCGCGAACTACTTCGCCGGCGCCGTCTTGATGCCATACACCCCATTTCTCGAGGCCGCCCGCGCGGAGCGCTACGATATCGAAGTCATCGGACGTCGCTACCGCGTCGGCTTCGAACAGGTGTGCCATCGCCTCACGACCCTTCGTAGACCAGGCGCCGAAGGCATCCCGTTTCACATGATTCGCATCGACGTCGCGGGCAATATTTCGAAGCGCTTCAGCGCGTCAGGCATTCGCTTCGCACGGTTCAGCGGCGCCTGCCCGAAGTGGAACGTCTTCGCCGCTTTCATGACCCCGGGTATGCTTCGCATTCAGTTGTCGACCATGCCCGACAACGAATCTTACTTCTGCATCGCGCGCACGATTCACAAGGACTCGGGCGGCTACCATTCGCAACAGCCCGTTTCCGCGATTGGACTTGGGTGCAAGATCGAATACGCGAAAGCGCTCGTGTACGCAGACGGCGTCGACGTCGATCATCTTGCGATGGCGGTTCCCGTTGGCGTTACATGCAGGGTCTGCGACCGAACCGACTGCGAGCAACGTGCGTTCCCTTCGCTGAAGCACCCGCTGCAAGTCGACGCGAATGTGCGTGGGGTCTCGATCTACACGCCTGTGCGAATCACCTGACGCCGAAACTGCCGCGCTAGCGACTTCTGACTTCGATCGCCGGGAGCACGCCCGAGCTCATCCGTCGCGACTCACAAAACTTCCTAAGGTTGTCGACCTGCAAGCGGATCGCGACGCATTGCTCGTCGCTGTCGGCTTCTCGCGCATCGAGCAGCAGGCTGCTCAACTCAGCGATATCGTTCGGTTGGGCAACGCCCTTCACCTCGATAAGCGCGATTTCAATATGCTCGATGAGTTCGAGTTTCATCTGCAAGACTGCCCCAATGCCAGCTTCAGTCACCGGATGCACAAGCCTAGCGCCGGAATGCATTTTCGCAACGCCAGGCGTTCAATTTTTCAATCGTGCGAGATTCAGAGCTCAGCCTTTGCCGGGTCGATCTCCGCGGAGGACGAGCGCGGTGGTAGCCGGAACGATGAGCGTATCGCCGGCACCCCAAGCAATAGGCAAGGAACCTGACGAATCGAGCTCAACGGCGTACGATGCAACGACGTCAGGCAGTACAAACCGCACATCGTGCCCCTCCGCGTTGAACACGAGTAGGTAACCGTGCCTCGCGCCGCTCCCTACGAAGAGCGCAAGCATCGCTGCCTCAGGTGCCGTCCAATCGCTCGGTGCCATCGGTTTGCCGTCGGTGCGAAACCACGCGCTGTCCGTTCCCAGCCCAAGGCGAGCACCGCGCAGGAAGGAGCCTCTTCGAAATCCGCTTTCGTGTTTGCGCAAGGCCGCGCACGCCCGCACGAATGCAAGAATGTTCCTACTCGATTCGGTGTCGCTCCAATCGACGTACGAGAGTTCGTTGTCTTGCGCATAGGCGTTGTTGTTGCCACGCTGCGTTCGGAAAAGCTCGTCGCCCATCGACAACATGGGAACGCCCTGCGCGAACCACAACGAGATGAAGAAGTTTTTCACTTGTGAGAGCCGCCGCGCAGTGATCGCGAGGTCGCTGGTCTCGCCTTCTATGCCGAAATTGCGGCTGTAATTTTCGTCCGAGCCGTCGCGATTGTCCTCAAGGTTTGCGTCATTGTGCTTGCGCTCATACGACACCAAATCGCGAAGCGTGAAGCCATCGTGAGCGCTCACAAAGTTGATACTCGCCGAAGGGCCGCGCCCATCGTCTCCGAACAGGTCACTCGAACCTGTGGCGCGGTATCCCAACTCGGACATCACGCTGCGATCACCACGCCAAAACTTGCGAACGACGTCGCGAAAACGGCCGTTCCACTCTCTCCAAATAATAGGGAAGTTACCCACCTGATAACCTTCGGGACCGAGATCCCAAGGCTCGGCGATAAGCTTCACAGACGAGAGAATGGGATCCTGATGAAGGATGCTCAGAAACGACGCGTGACGGTCGAAGTGGTGCCCATGGCGCCCGAGCACCACCGCAAGATCGAACCGAAAGCCGTCGACGTGCATGTCGGTTACCCAGTAGCGAAGACTGTCGCATATCAGCTTGAGCGTCTGCGGGTGGCTTACGTTGAGCGAATTGCCACAGCCGGTGAAATCCTCGTAGTGATCACGCTGAGCGGGCTTCACACGGTAGTAAACTTGGTTGTCGATACCACGCAAAGAGAGCGTGGGCCCTTGTTCCCCGCCCTCACCTGTGTGGTTGTACACAACGTCGAGGATGACCTCGATGCCACCCCTGTGAAGGCGCTTGACCATTTCGCGAAACTCGTCGCGTGCTTTTGCAGACTGCGTCGCGAGACGTTGCTCAGGTGCAAAGAACGAGATCGGATTGTAGCCCCAGTAGTTAACAAGGCCCTTGTCGCGAAGGAATCCCTCGTCCGCGCAATCAAACACGGGCAGAAGTTCAACGGCGGTCACACCGATCGACCGCAGATGCGCAACGACCGACTCGTCGCCGAGTCCAAGGTACGTGCCACGCAATTGTGCTGGCACCTCAGGGTGAGTGGCGGTCATGCCCTTAATATGTAACTCGTAGAGTACGGTATCTTCCCATGGCGTGCGCAGGGGGCGGTCGTCTTCCCAGTCAAACGTCTCATCGCATACGACGCCCTTTGGAACGTGCGGCGCGCTGTCACGAGAGTCGGCAAGCACGGCGCTCCGGGCGTCGAATCCGTATACGGATGGGTCGTTCTGCACCTTGCCGTCGAGCATCCGAGCATACGGATCTACGAGCAGCTTCGCCGAGTTGAAGCGCTGGCCCTTCGTCGGTTCATAGTTGCCAAAGACGCGATACCCGTAGCGTTGACCAGGCACCACGCCTTCGACGTAGCCATGCCACACGTGCTCCGTTTGCCCAGGCAATGCAAACCGCGTCTCAACGCCGCGAGCATCGAAGAGGCAAAGCTCAACGCCTTCGCCGTTCTCCGAAAAGACGGCGAAGTTAGTGCCTCGCCCATCAAAAGTCGCGCCGAGTGGCGCATGCCGTCCAAGTTGTACCTTCATCGGTTACAATCTCGTCGAGGCGGCAACCAGGTCGCGGACAACGTCGAATCGAGCGCGCATTGCGACGTCGGCCGTCACCGTCTCGAGCGACCAAGGCAGACGCAGTGTCCAGTTGTCAGCTGATACCGTTCCGGGCGTGTTGATGCGCTCACGCATGCCCACGAGTTCTTGTACGAGCGTCAGGGCCAGCTCCGACCGCGCGCCGTAGAGCCAGGCAAGGCGCTTGACCATCTTCTCATCTTCGCTCGCATCAGCGGAGACGCCCATTTTCTCACAGAGCTGGGCCTGCTCCCACGGCTGCAAGTCATCGAACCAAGCCGTGATCGGCTGCGTGTCGTGGGTACTCCACGTTGCGACGCTCGCCTCCGGAAATGCCTGCGGGTCGCGAAACTGGCCGTTCTCCTGCTCCCAGGGGAGCACCTTGTATCCGGGCGTTCCTGTGTGCGCCAAGCTGTCGCGAACAAATTGCGGAATGATACCGAGGTCCTCAGCGATGACCCGCGCGGGCTTCGCCTCGTGCACAAACAAGTCGATGAGCTCGCGCCCACGACGCGCCTGCGCTTCGTCACCTTCATGGTCGAAGTAACCACGACGATCGCCCTCGAGTTCACGAACCCATTGCCGAAAATACCCGACGAGGTGATCGACCCGAAACGCGTCAAAGAGCTGCGCCATCCGCCTGGTGCGAGCTCGCATCCATTGCCACCCCGACTCAGCCATCCTGGGCATGTCATAAGGAGGGAGTCCCCAGTTTTGACCTTCAGCCGACAGCGCATCGGGTGGCGCGCCAAGTGACAGGTGCAAATGAAACTCCTTGCCGTGACTCCAAACGTCAGCGCTGTCGCGCGTCACCACGAATGGAAGATCACCCATGAGCACGACGCCATCGATCGCAAGCGCAGCTCTCATGGTTTCCCACTGCCGAGCCGCATGCATTTGTATCCAAGTGCGCTTCAAGATCGAACGGTTGTGAAAGAGTCTCGCCTCGGCAAGCGCCCGCGGATCGCGATCACGAATGCCAGCCGGCCAGTCGAGCCAAGAACGTTCAGCGTGCTGCGCGCGAAGCGCCATGAAGAGCGCGTAGTCCTCGAGCCAATGGGCCTCTCTCGCGGCAAACTGCGCAAGCGCCACCGCCTCCTCGCCATGAAACGCCCAGTCGTTCTCGACAAAGCGAACGAACGCCGCGTCGAGCACCTTCTCTTTGAGCTCCCGCACCGTCAGGTAGTCGACACGCTTTGAGTCTTTGGCGCGCGCGAGGCGGTCGAGACCCTCAGGCCCGAGCGCCGCTCGAAGGAGCGCATCGTCAACTCCATTGACGTCACCCAACGTGAGGTACACAGGATCGATCGCGAAGGCGCTGAGCGCACCGTATGGGCTCGACTCGCCACGCGGCATCTCAAAGACCGGCAATAGCTGAAGCCAGGACTGGCCTGCGCGCTTGAGCCAGCGTGCGAGATCGGGCACATCGCCCAACTCGCCGATACCCCAACTTCTTTCGCTATGGATGGAGAAGAGACCGACCGTTGTGCCCGCTTTGCGCATTGCTTGCGCTACAATAAGAAATCTCTGGATGTTACGGCGAAACTTTCGCCCATCGCAGCGGTCAAAACCGACGTGTGGCGTTCTCTCCTCATCTCGACAGCGTGCCATTTGCTGGTCGCGGTAACGTTCCTTGCCGACAAGAGGCGAATTACATTGCCTGTTGTGCGGACCGAGGCGCTGCCGCCCATCGTGGGAACTTCGATCGATATTGAACCTCAGGAAGAGATGAAGCCTGAGGCAACGCAAGTGAGGCGGGTGGCCGCGGAAGTGAGGCCGGCGGCACCGAGGCCTTCGCGGGAGGCAGCTTCGCCTTCGGCGTCGGCGTCGGCTTCGGCGTCAGCGTCAGCGTCAGCGTCAGCGTCGGCTTCGGCGTCAGCGTCAGCGTCAGCGTCGGCTTCGGCTTCGGCGTCAGCTTCGGCGTCAGCTTCGGCTTCGTTTGGAGCGGTGGGAGACAGCCGCGCGGTCAATGTAAGGCAAACGTTTGTACGAGCGTTTGTGCTTTCGTCGGGAGCGGATCCCATTTGGGCGCAAGCGGAGATCGGATCTTCAAGTTCGGCAGCGATCGAGATTGAGATCGACGAGGAAGGCCACCTGGTTCGTTCGAGCATTGTCGGCGAGCCGTCGGTAGCGCTGCGACGCGGGCTCGAGCGGGCTCGGGCGGCGTTTGGGTCGCGGCTCTTCGTCGCAAGCGGAGCCGTGACGCGGCTGAAGGTGTCGATCGTGGTGCAAGACTCGAAGGGAGAAGCGCTCACCTACGACTGGCAGCCGCTCAGCTCCGACTTCGGGACGGGCTACTTCACGTCGGCGGATCGCAAAGTTGTCGTACGCGTGCATCGGTAGGCGATCGGTCACACGCGCGCCAACTGAGGAATGCGATCAAAATCCGTATCGAGCGAATGCAACGGAACCGCGTGTTGGATCGCAAGTGCAGCTATCCAAACGTCGTTGATGGGAATGGGGGTCCCCTGCTTGAAGAGTTGGATTTTGAGGTCTGCATAGAAGTGACTGGTCTGTTCGTCGCACGTGAGGAGACCCACCCGCGGTGAGTCCAAGAACTTGACGAGAGTCGCCTCATTGACTCGCCCGCGGGTCCCCTTGCGAAATCCGAAACGAAGCTCGGCCAAGACCGGCACCGGCAGCCACACGTGCTCCGCCATTCGCACGACTTCAATTGTCCTCGTGGAACCGTCCATGAACGCGCGATACGTGTTCGTATCGAGAGCGACTCTCACGGCCAGTCGCCGGGCACGATGTTGCGTTGGCTCACCAATGCGCTGTCCGTTTCAGGGTCAGCAGTCCAACTGCCGATGAAGCCGTCGAGATCGTGGTGCAAGGTGGCTTCCCCGGTGACTCCCGCCGCCTTGGTGACGGCGTCGAGAAGAACAGCATTCAGACTCATTCCCCGTCGCTGAGCTATTTGTCGAAGCGCTCGGTCCACCGAGCGAGGCACCCTTCGAATGGTGTATTGCGATTCTTTTGAAGTCTGCCGCATGCCTACATGATGGCATTTTTGTGCCTACACGTCAAAAGCACGATTCCAGCGCTGAGTTGAGCGCGCCTGCGCCGGTCATCGATTCAGATCTTGCTTCAGCTTCGCACTCGCGTGGAACGTAAGCACGCGGCGCTCGCTGATCTCCATCGGGTCGCCGGTTTGTGGATTGCGTCCGGTGCGTGATCGCTTGTCGCGCAAGATAAAGTTGCCGAAGCCGCTGACCTTGATCTTCTCTCCGCGGCCGAGCGTTTCCTTCATCGTCTCGAATACGAGATCGACAAGCTCGTTCGCACGTTTGCGCGACAGCCCTTTGACAGCGTCTTGAACCGCAGCTGCGATCTCAGCTTTCGTCATAGCGAGCGAGCGATAGTACCCGGATGCGCGCCTTACACTCGCCAAAAAATACGAGCCTATGTCTGGCGCAAAACATGCAGTGTCCCCGCTTGCGTCGGACACAACCTTCGCCGCGAAAGTGATATACGAATCACTCGTCGACATGTCCTTGGAGCGACGCGAACGAGGGGCAAACGGATTGAAGAACCTAGTAGAGAAATTCGGACGTGCGCTCGAGTCGACTCGCGCCGCCTTGCATATTGTGTTCTTGGGCGTCGCGATACGTGCGGCGATGCTGGTGGTCTTGGTGTCGCGCCCACTCGCTGACGACGCGCTCGACTACCATGGCATGGCACTTCAACTTCTGAGCGGCCTCCCATTCGAGCCAGACTGGCCGCCGGGCGTGCCGTACTACCTCGCGCTCGGGTACAAGATCTTTGGGCAAAATCCGATCGTCGGCCGGATCCTTATGATCCCGGTCTACGTGGCGTTCTCTGCTGCGCTCTTTTCCTTCACGCGCAGCGTGGCCAACCGACGTGCCGCCAACATCGCGCTTCTTATTTTCGCGATGTATCCGTCCTACATTTTCGTATCCGTTACGCCACTGACGCAGCTTCCTGCTGCAGCCCTTTTGCTCGCTTCTCTTGTGGTCGGCAGGCTGTGCATCGCGGAGCGAAAGCTCGTGTGGTTCCTGCTTCTTGGAGCGCTCTCAGGTTTGCTCGTGCTCGCGCGACCGCCAAACCTCCTGGCTTGCGCAGCGATTCCATTGCTCGTCATCGTGCGCACGCGAAGCGTCGCGGCGATCATCGGACCCGCGTTGTCCTTCGCACTTCTCTTCGGCGCGTGGACCTACAAGGCCCACAGCATGACGGGACGCTACCTGTTCATCAACAATTCGAACTCGCAGAACATGTACTACGGCAACAACCCGTGGACGCCGCTCTACCGAACGTGGTGGTTCGGTTCGCACAAACGCGGCGAACCTGGCGTTCCAGACGAGTTCGTCGAAGAGCATTCTCGCCTTTCGGCGACGGGTCCCGCACAACGTGACAAGGCCTTTTCGGCGCGCGCGATGCAACATATTCGCGAACGACCCGATCTGTTCGCCGTGCGAAGTCTGAGTCGTGTGCGCACGTTCTTTGCGTTCGACACTTTCGCCGGCGCCCAGTTCGTCAAGAAGGGCGCGGCAAAAAAAGTCGGCTACGCGATTCTCGGAATCGACGCGCTCTTTTACCTGGGCACGATGCTCCTTGCGATCGTTGGCATCTACTGGCGACGACCTGCAGCGGCCTTTGAGGCCTCCACGAGTGCGGCGACATCGCCGCCGTTCTTGGCAAGAGACACCTTGCAACTTGCTTTCATCGCAGCGCTGTTTACCGCCCTGCCGTACTTTCTATCGTTTTCCCATCCGACGTATCACTTCGCGGTGGTGCCGATTTTTGGGATCTTCGCTGCCGACGCCCTCAGCCGATTGCTCGGCGGCGAGAAGTTCGAGTGGCGCGAGCTACCGAGGGCGCGCAGAACGATGTTGATCGTCACCACGATCGCCTTTCTTTTGATTCAAGTCGAATGGGTGTTCCACATGGCGGATCGCGCATGAGCTCTCACAGACAATTGGCGCAACGGAGCGCGTGGGCTTGGCTTCTCTTCACATCGGGTTGCGCGAAGTGCAACGCTTCCACACCGGTGGATGCCGAACATGCGGCGCCTGACGCGGCCTCGTCGCATGTGGAGTCACCGCTCGGAACACCTGCCGAAGTGGTCGTGACCAACCTGGTGCCGAGCCAGTTGCTTTCGCCGTCGCCCCCTGGCGTGCGCCCACGACTCATTCTGACGCCAAAGTACCTCGAGGAGCTCGCCAAGCGCGCGAAGCAACAGTCGTCGGAGTGGACTCGCTTGCAAAGTTACTGTGACAAGTACCTTTCTGGCCACGTCGAATGGCCGGACGGAAATAGCTACGCCGACGCTCCTCACATCGGTCACGGCTATCAGGGCAGTGGCTACATCGATGCGATCCTCAACCTCGGCGTTTGTTACCAGGTTCAAAAGACGCTCGACCCTTCGAGGGCTGATCCATACGGAAAGAAGGTCGTCGACATCCTTACTAAGATGAGCGAGTCCACTGGCCCGCATTCCGTGAGCCCGCTGCGCGATCACGGCTACGGCATTCGCAACTTCGGAATCGGCATGGCTCTCGGCTACGACTGGGCTTATCCGCTACTCAGCGCGGCAGAGAAAAAGCGTGTGTATCTTGAGCTCAATCGCTGGATCGACGCGTTCGACAAAGAAGGGTTCGGCCGTGAGCACGCACAGGGAAACTACTTCGCCGGCTACTACGCCGCGAAAGGCCTCGCAGCACTTGCAACAGACGGCGATAACCCAAGCGCCGACCTTCAATGGAAGGACTGGCTCTCGCGTCTCCACGGCAAGATGGTACAGCCGTTCTATGCACAATACATGGCAGGCGGAGGTTGGCCCGAGGGCTGGAATTACGGACCGCTCGCGTCGATCAACATGGTGCTCCCTGTCCTCGGCGCACACACCGCAAAGGGCCTCGACCTCGTGAGCGATGCCAAGGCACCCTTTCGATTTCCCGTCGAGCAAGCCGCAAATCTCCTCCACTACAGTTGGCCGAACCGCGCAACGCTAGACGACCGCGGCGCACTTTACGGCAACGCGAATCCGTCTCGCACGCAGCCAAGTGTTTTCACGTTCTTCGCAGGCGCGCTCGAGCTTCTGAACGATCCCCTGGCGCCCAGCTTTCATCGATTCACGCAGGAGGTGATCGACCTGCACAAACTCGAAGACGTTCCGCCGTGGCAGCTCTTCGTTTTCTGGAATCCGAAGGCGCCCGAGGCGGACTACCGATCGCAGCCGCTATCGTTCTATGCGCGTGGCATGCAAACCGTGGAGGCACGCTCTTCGTGGGATCGCGACGCCGTTTGGGCAACGTTCACGTCTGGCACGCACGTGAACTATCCAGGCTCCGGCGAGATGTCATTCGACCAGGGAAGCCTCGCAATCGTGCGTGGAGGCAGGCCGTTGCTATGCAACACCGGCGGCGCGATGAACAGACACAGCCCCGGCACGACCGACGGCGAGAGCGCGAACGAACCGCTCTACAACGATCTCTTTGGAAACAACGATGCCGATCGCGAGCTCGGCAACCGCACCATCTACAACATCTTCTACGCAAAGACCGCGCACTACGGCCAGATCTCCGCGGAAGCTCCAGAAGTGCACACCCACGTCGGTTTGTTCGAAGACGGTGGCGCCTATGTGGCGATGCGAGGCGACAAGCTCGAAGAGATGTACCGCGCGATCGATGGCGACAAGCGTCCGGTCAAATCGTGGTCCCGCCAAATCGTTTACCTCAGACCCGAACTTTTCATCGTCGACGACCGCACAGAAACTAACGCGAGTGCAACCGACCAGTGGCAGGCGTTCCATTTTGCCGGTGCGCTCAAAGAAGTGCCTCAAGAGGCCGGAAAGCGATACGAAGTCGGCGACGGTCGCACCTATGCTGGCAGCGTAATTTCGCTGCTCCCCAACCATGCGAGCGCGAGCATCGTGAACGTGTTCAAGAAGAACAAAGTATTCCGTCTCGAGATGCGGCCGAGCGACAAATCGGCCGAGCAGCGATGGATCACCCTATTCGACGTTGCGAACGACGCGACGCTTGCTGGCAAGGCGACCCTCTTTTCGGCAAGCGACAAAGCGGCGCCCGATCGAAAGACGAGCGGCGTGCTGCTTCAAAAGAAGACGCAAAACTACGCTGTGCTTTCGAACGCCGGAAAACTCACCGACGCATTCTCTGACGTGAGCTACAGCCTACCGGTTGGAAAGACGCTGCACGTGATCACGTCCGTGAAGCCAAACGCCGAGTACGCGATCACGGTGACCCCGTCAGGTGGCGCTCAGGGTTTTCGCGTGGTCGATGGAAAAGGGATCAAAGCGAGTGACAAAGGCATCTTGTCGTTCGAGAGCGAGGCGAGTGGATCGATACACCCTGCGTCCTCGTCGGTAACAAAGACGCGGTAGCCCGTCCCCAATTACGCCGCGAGCTCGTTGCCAACCTCATCTGCCCGCGGTGCGAGTTCTGTCACGACCGCCACGTCCGTCGCCTTGCGACGCAAGGTCTGCTCCGCCATCACGTGATACGCAACGTAGCTATACCCACCGAGAAACATCGCCGCGAACGGCGTAGCGAACCAGTGGCCCGTTTGGACCGACGCAATCGTCGAGACCAACGAAACCAACGCGAGTCCAATTTCCGTGATCGGCAAGTCGGCGCGCGCATGGTAGCGGCCCTGCAAGTTGCCTTTCTTCGGGGTTCGCACAAACTCGCCGGCCATCGAGCCAAAACCTTCGAAGACCGCTTTCGACAAATGAGGCGCGAGGCCCGCGCCAAGCGCGATGAGCGCAGGCATGACCTTCCATGCATCGCGCGCACGACGACCTTGGGCAACTTCGGCCATTGAGTAGAACGCCGCGAGCGAACCCGTGGTCCCAATGCAAAGCGGCAAATCGATGAGCAACATTGTCGTTGGGCTCGTTGCAGGCATGAGGATGAGCGCTGGCAGAAGCAGCACACTCAAGAGCACCATGAGCGGATATGCAAAGTGTGGCGTCAGGTGAAAAAACGCCTCGAGCCGTTGGCTGAACGTCAAGTCCGACGTGAGCACACGGCCGAGCAACTTGCGTGAAGTCTGCACGGTCCCCTTTGCCCAGCGGTACTGCTGCGCACGAAAGGCGCTGATATCCTCGGGGAGTTCCGCAGGGCTGACCACGTCGTCGCGGTAGGCGAAGGTCCATCCTTTGAGTTGCGCGCGGTACGAGAGGTCGAGATCTTCGGTCAGCGTATCGTGCTGCCAGCCGCCTGCGTCGTCGATGGCTTCGCGCCGCCACATGCCGCCAGTGCCGGAGAAGTTGAACAGCCACCCCGCTGCAGACCGACCGCGATTTTCCACCAAGTGGTGGCCATCGAGCATCAGTGATTGCACGCGCGTGAGCAACGAGTGCTCGCGATTGAGGTGCCCCCAACGGGCTTGCACCATGCCGATTTTCGGATTGTCGACGAAGTGTGGAACGAGCTCGCGCAAGAAGTCAGGCTGCGGAAGAAAGTCCGCGTCGAAGATGGCAATGAGCTCGCCTTTTGCGACCTGCAGGCCCTCGTCGAGTGCGCCCGCTTTGTACCCGACGCGATCAACGCGATGCCGGTACACGATGTCGAGCGGCTCTTCCCCGAGCGAATGCTGATTCGCGAGCATCTCCACATGACGGCGCGCGATTGTGCGCGTCTCGTCGGTCGAGTCGTCGAGAACCTGAATCTCGAGTCGGCTGCGTGGGTAGTCGATCTTCGCAACGTGATCGAGCAATCGCGCGGTGACCGTCGCCTCGTTGTAGAGCGGCAGCTGGATCGTCACGTGGGGCAGATCGCGGCGTTTGCTGATGCCTTCAACCGGTAGCGACTTGATGCGCGCCTTCATGTCCGTGAGGCGCTTGCGGTTGCGAAGAACCGTCAGCACCAGGTGCGAGCGGTGCAGTCCGTACGCCGAGAGAAGAAGAAGAACGGCAAAGTAGCCCGAACAAAGGACCCAGTACATTGGGCAAATGTGTCATGCGAGGCCACGCCAATTGTCACTGACTTGTAATTCGTTGCGAAGAATTGTCGCAACGCGGCAACGCCGAAATCCTGAACAAAGTCAAAAGTTCAGGGTGTAAAAACCTGCAAAGTTGAGCATCACGGTCGTGTGCGGTGACTTGTGCCAAACGTCACCCAGCGGGATGAAGTCCTCGTCGGTGGGGCAGGCTGCCGTGCTCGTACATTCGAGTTGATTGAGAACCCCCGCCGAAAACGAGAGCTTTGGAAGTACCGCAAACGACCGCCCGACGGGGATCCACGCCCCAGCTCCGATCGTCCCTTCAGGGCCGGTGAACTGATAGTTGAAGTCCGTCTGCGCGCCGGCGTCGCTATCGAATCGGCTGACGGTGAGCGTGTTTCGGCGCGAACCCGCCCCTAGCTCGAAATAGAATGCGGGTCGCTGCGGATTGGCGATGAGCGAAAGCATGAAGCCGAATCCGAGCGTCTTGGCCGTCGTCGTGAACGAAACGTTTTGGTTGGCGAATGCCTCGAGCGCACCTGCCTCGGGCGCGCGGAGGCCGCCGCCGTCGAGATAGGCGGAAATCACGACGACCTTGGCAAAACGCAGCCCTATTTCGCCCGCGACGATACCGCCGAAACCACCGAACAGACCGTCGCCGGTCCCTCGCGCGAGCGATGGGCCGCCATTCAAATACATGCCTCCGCCCCGAATGCCCAACAACAACCCCGTACTGGTCAGCTTGCCGGGGGAAGCAGGCTCGGGCTTTGTCGGAACCGGCGCGGGCGCATCTGGTAAAGTTTCCTGACGAGGAGGAGGCTCGACATGAGCGCCCGGTGGCGTCACCGACAAGGACGCCTGCGCAACAAGCGCGATGCGAACGGTTCGACGCTCGCGGTCTTTGAGCACCACGGTCTGCTCTACCGGCTCATAACCCTGGGCGCTCACTTGGATGCGCCGAGAACCTGGGTTCATTTTGATTGCCGTTCCAAGGAGGCCCGTCTTGAACGCTTCACCGTCAATCGACCACGTAACTGTCGCTCCCTCGCGCGGCGCGACTTCGACTGTAAGCGTGGGCGTTCGCGCTTCGAGTGTCGCACGCTCGGTCGCAGCGTTTGCCTGTGCGTCCCTGAAAGCGCTCGACGCATTTTCGGCGAGCGGCATCGACTCCGCTGATCGATAGCTCTCCGCAGCTTCGACCCATTTCCCAAGCGCAGCTTGGCACTGCGCAATGCGATAGAGCGTCGTAGGCGCCTGAAACAAGGAGAGCGACTTTTCGAATTTCTCGAGCGCCTCAGCGTAACGCCCCGCCTGCTGACCTTTGTAAGCCTCAAGAAACAGGTCGCGCGCGGTTCGCTTCTCCGCCTCCGTCGCCTCGGCACGCGCCCTTGGCGAAAAAGTGCCTACCGACGTTACGAGAAGAAAAGCCGTGAGCAACCGCGCCCGAAGATGTCGCACTCAAGCATCGTACCTGATCACGGGAAGAGCGGTCGAGGTTGCGCGCATCTCACCAAAGCGATGACTGCGTCCAGCGCAGGAGGAACCGAAGGTCCGGCCGTCCGACACTCCCACGCGACCCCCGCTCCGCTGCATCCGCCAAAGCGATAAATGGGTAGGCTCCGAGCGGATCAGAATGTGAGGTCTGCGAACATTATGGCCCAGCGTAGGAGGGACCGAAGGTCCGGACGTCCGCACTCCACGCGAACCCCGCTCCGCTGCATCCGCCAAAGCGATAAATGGGTGGTCACGTCCGACACTCCCACGCGACCCGCGCTCCCCGACTCAACTAAAACCCCGCGGGATCGTGCGGCTGCGGCTGCCTGGGCGGCGTGTAGGCAGGAGGCGGCTTTTGCGCTGGCGGTGGCTCGCGACTCGGTGGCCGAATAATCGGAATGACCTTTCCGACTGGGTGTTCGGCGGGCCGCATCGCAGGACGCGTCATTTCAACACGTGGACCCGCGTCTTCGACGCTAAGCGAAGGGACGGTATTGGTTGGGACGGATTCGACAAGCGGCGCCGCGGTGCTCGTCGTCCCCGCTGTGTCTGTGGAACCTTGCGCGCTTGGCTTGCGCGATGCGAGCAAGACAACGACCGCAAGGCCCGCAACGAGGCCGACAGCCGCAGCCACGCCCGCACCGATAATCAACGAGGTTGACCCTTTTCGGACACCCGATGGCGACATCGCGAGGCCAGCGTCGGTCCCGCCGCGAGGAACTGAACGATAGGGGGAGGCCAAGGACTCGAAGCCCGACTGAGCTGCCGCAATTGGGAGCGCCGCCGGCGCCGCACCGTACGCTTGAACATGGCTTGCCGGAGTTCCAGGCGGGACCGCAGCAAACGGAAGGGGGTAGCCACTTGCGACCGCGGTGAGTGCTTCTGCGAGCTCCTGAGCATTCTGAAAGCGCTGGCCGGGCTCGCGTTGAAGCGCGCGTGCGAACCACAGGTCGAAATTCGCCGGCAACCAGGGTGCCAAGAGCGTCGGAATCGGCAATGGCGCGGTGCAGATTTTGACGAGCAAGTCGCCCGTGCTCTCGCCATCAAACGGCAACGCTCCGGTGACACAAGTGTACGCAATCACGCCGAGCGACCAGAGATCGGTACGGTAGTCGACCGAACGAAGACCTCGCGCCTGCTCCGGAGACATGTAGAAGGGCGTGCCGATTACCGTACCCGTCTTGGTTGATGAGCTGATCGCGCGCGAATCCCCATCAACCTTGGCGCGAAATTTGGCGATGCCAAAGTCAAGCAACTTGGCGATCTCTTCATCGTCGGAATCGACGATGTATATGTTGTCGGGTTTGAGATCACGATGAACGATGCCAGCGGCGTGTGCCTTCTGAAGCGCGCGAGCAGTCTGGGTGATGTACTTGCACGTTTCGTCCAGCGACAATCGGCCCTGGCGCGCGATGCGTTTGTCGAGCGGCTCGCCCTGGAGGTACTCCATGACGATATAGGGGTGCCCCTCGTCGCTCACGCCGTAGTCGTAGATCGTCACCGCAAACCGCGACTCGATCGACGCCGCAGCGCGGGCCTCGTTCTCGAAGCGCTGACGTGCCTCTTGGCTGTCCAGAAATTCGCTGTCGATGAGTTTGATGGCAACGCGCGTTCCGAGCGTGGCGTGGCGGCCTTCCCATACCGAGCCCATGCCACCACGGCCGAGCAAGCGTACGATTTGGTACTTGCCCGCGATAAGACCGCTGACCGGCGGGACCTCCGCTAAAGAACCCATCAGCCGCCATTGTACTCGACATCGTCCGAGTGCGCTAAGGATGACCCGCAATATGACTCGAGCTCAGCTGCCGCCCGCGGGCGCGGACGACACGCTCTACGTGATCGACCTGTCAGGCTACATTTTCCGGGCTTATCACGCGGTTGTGCCCCTTTCGAATTCGAGGGGCGAGCCCACGCACGCCGTGCTGGGAACGGTCAACATGTTGAACAAGGTCGTAAGCGACCGGAAGCCAACCTTTCTGGCCATCGCGATGGATGCCGGAAAGCCGACGTTTCGTCATGCGCTCGACGCCCGCTACAAGGCCACTCGCCCGCCAGCGCCACCCGACCTTTCTCAACAAATTCAGCGTTGCGAAGAGATCGTTCGCGGTTACAATATCCCCTGCTACCGAAAGGAAGGCGTCGAAGCCGACGACCTCGTCGCTTCTTTGACACGTCTTGCGATCGCCGCCGGGTTGCGGGTCGTCGTCGTCAGTGCCGACAAAGACTTGATGCAGCTCGTTCGCGATGACGATCAGAGGGTCCTGCTCTGGGACTCGATGCGAGATCGCGTCTTTGGCCCCGACGAAGTCACAGAAAAGTTCGGAGTCAAAGCCAGTCAGGTAAGGGACTTCTTGGCGCTCACGGGCGACAGTTCAGACAACATTCCTGGTGTGCCGAGCATCGGCCCGAAGACGGCATCCGAGCTCCTCGTTCAATTCGGAACGATCGACGGCATCTATCGAGCACTCGACACGGTCAAGCGACCCAAGCTCCGAGAAGCGCTTGCCACAAACGAGGGCGACGCGCGCATGAGCCAAAAGCTCGTCACGCTCAAATCCGACGACGCGCTCGATTTCGAACTTGACCACCTGCGCTATGGCGGCGCAAACGTCAACGAGCTTACCCGCCTCTTCACCGAGCTCGAGTTCACACGACTGCTTACCACGCTCGACAAGCTAAGCTCTGCGCAGGCGCCTGCAAAGGAACCAGCGCAGCCGATCTTGCCGATAGCGACGCTTCCAAGTCGAACCGAGGCGACATACACCGTGCTCTCGTCGGACGACGCGCTGGCAAAATTCCTAACGACAGCGACGGATCGGACCCTCGCAATCGAGCCTCTGTTCGATCGCCACGATATTTTGCGCGCGGAACTCGTTGGCTTCGGTATCGCCACGAATCAGAACCAGATTGGTTACATTCCACTCTCACACCGCGTGCTCGGTGGTCCGCCGATGTTTCCCGCGTCTGCGCTAAAG
>JAHFDY010000249.1 GCA_023248735.1 Myxococcales bacterium | reverse complement strand
CGCCTCGATCCACTCGTCAGTGGTGAGCTTTCCGGCGTCGAGTGCGTTTTGGTAGAGAACCGCCGCATGCTCGAGGCTGCCTTGTTCCCAGCCGCTGCGGGCCGACGTGATGAGTTCAATCCCGCGCGTATCACTGGGGGCATCCGTTTTCTGTGCGCTGGATGCACGGTTTTGTGCGAAACCGACTCGCGGCGAACCGGCGACAAGCGCCAAGAGGACGCACGCCGAAATCAGCTTCGAGAGCGCGAAACGCACTTTTGGAGGGTATCCCGGGCTAGCGGCGTCTCGCAAGGAATGGGGCGGGCACTTACGGAAACGGTTGCGCAGGTCTTCCTCGCTGGTGGAAGAAGCGAAAGTTGCCGGTGATATGCCCGCGGCAGGGTGGCGGAGACCCGCTTCCGTCGGAACAAACCTCGCGTGGATCGGCGAGATAGAGATCGAACGAGCCCTCGTTGAGGCGTTCTTGAGCGTCGGCGGCTGCGACGTCACCCGTGAAGAGGGAAGTAAACGTCATCGTGCTCGAGCCTTCGCGGGTGGGTTTCACGCCGCACGTATCGGGAGGCAAACCCGCGGCGTCAGAGCACTCACCGTTGGGACCCAGTCGCACGCGACTGAGTGCGTAGAGCACCACATTTTGCGTATGGCAGCTGCGACCGAGACCGAGCGTTGCCTGGACAATCGCGGGGCTGGGCTCGGGAACAAGTGGCACGCCGGGTGGCGTAATTTCGGGCGAGATGCCCACGAGTAGCGGCTGCCCAAGGAACTTCTTGCGAATATTGTCACTTTGGTTGACTACAATTGAGACGCCGTCCGCAAAGTTCTCGTAGTCGCTGCCATTTTGGATGCGAAACATCAGTGTATTTTCGCGGTAGGGAAGCGAGCTGAAAAAATCGGGATTCAGGTTGAATTCGCCCTCCCAGCATCCGCGGACGTTGAGCGATCCCGAAGCGGCGCCCTCGCCTGAGGCGAGCGAGCAACTCATTAGAGTTGTTGCCGCGACACAGAACGAGAGAGCCAACGCACGTCTTCGGAACATTGTGACCACGAACGTACCAGCTCCTGTGCGCCTTCTCGAAAAAGCTGGGAAACTCTGCCGTCAGCTCGTTCCCATTGCAATGCGCCCGCCGCCAAGCACGCGCTCGCCCTCGTAAAGGACCGCGATCTGTCCTTTTGCTACGGCGCGCACCGGGCTCGGAAAGGAAAGCGACATATGGTTGCGGTCCACCGCAGAGACAATCGCAGCAGCGCCGTCGTGCCTGTATCGCACGCGCGCGCGAACTTCTTGACCGGTGGTGAGAACGATTCCCGGCGCGAGCACGACGTCGTCGAGAGTGGCTTGGACGCATCCAAGGGCTTCTTGAGTCCCGACGTGGACGGTGGCTGAAATAGGATCGATCGAAGTTACGAATGCGGGTTTCCCGAGGGATAGTCCGAGGCCCTTGCGTTTGCCGACCGTCACGGTGTGCAAGCCTTGGTGTTGGCCGACGACGTGACCATTTTCGTCAAGGATGTTGCCAGGACGAATGCGCTCCTTGGCGCGCCGCTCGATGAATTCCGCGTACGCGCCCTGGCGTGAACCAACGAAGCATAGTTCTTGGCTCTCTCCTTTGGTGGCGCCTGGAAGGTTGCGCAGAACGGCTTCGGCGCGCACTTCGGCCTTCTCGCTGTCGCCAAGCGGAAAGACAAGTTTGCTGACGAGTTCGTGTGGCGTTGCGTAGAGAAAGTAACTTTGATCCTTCTGTTTATCTCTGCCCTCGGCGATGTAGGCGCGGCCTTCTTCGTCGGTGCAGGCTTTCGCGTAGTGTCCGGTTGCAATCTTGGTTGCGTTGAGGCGTCGCGCGATTGCGAGAAGTTCGCGAAGTTTGACGGTGCGGTTGCACGCGGTGCATGGGCTGGGCGTTTCGCCATTGAGGTAGGCGTCGACGAACGGATCGACGATCGCTTCGCGGAAGAGCTCGCGCCGATCAAACGTGTAGTGCGAAAAAGAGAGGGCGTCTGCGGTACGCTTGGCGTCGTACTGATCTTCGGGTGCGCAGCAGCGACCGTGCGAGCCGGGGCCATCGCCCGGGTAGTCCCAAAGATGAAGTGTGACGCCGACGACTTCGTAGCCTGCATCGACGAGCCTTGCGGCTGCTACACCGGAATCGACGCCGCCACTCATCGCTACGATGACACGCTCTTTCATTGGGGGCCGGGCTCATAGCACGATACGCTATTGCCCATGAGCATTCGAGAACGCGTATCCGCTGATGAATGGAAGGTTCGTGTTGAATTGGCCGCGGCCTATCGGCTCGTAGCGCTCTTTGGTTGGACCGACTTGGTGTTCACGCACATCTCGGCGCGCGTGCCTGGGCCGGAACATCACTTCTTGATCAACCCCTATGGAATGCTCTTCGAGGAAGTGACGGCCTCGAGTCTCGTGAAGGTCGACCTCGAATCCAATATCCTTCTCGACACAGGATATCCGGTGAATGCCGCTGGGTTCACCATTCACTCAGCGATCCATCAAGTGCGTGAAGACGCAAAAGCGATCATGCATCTTCACACGCTTGACGGCAATGCCGTGGCGGCGCTCAAGGAGGGTCTGCTGCCTCTCAACCAGACCGCGCAGCTCGTCACAGGTGACCTTGCGTATCACGACTATGAGGGCGTCGCCTTCGATCACGCGGAGCGACCTCGGCTTCAAAAAGATCTGGGCGACAAGAACGCGATGCTGCTGCGCAATCACGGCACGCTCACAGTTGGGACGAGCGTCGCCGCCGCATTCGCACGCATGTACTTCCTCGAACGTGCCTGCTCCATGCAAGTAAGAACGCTTGCCCAATGCAATGAAGGGCGTTCGCTTCACCCCACTGCACAGGCCGTCATCGAAAAGAACGTGATGATCGGATCGATGGGCGCGGCAGCCGCCAGCGAGGTGATCTTGTGGCCTGCGCTCATTCGCAAACTTGAGCGAATGGACCCGAGCTAT
>JAHFDY010000017.1 GCA_023248735.1 Myxococcales bacterium | reverse complement strand
AACGCGCAAGGCGATTCATCGCGCCATTGTGTGGCAGGACCGGCGGACGGCGGCTCGCTGCAATGCGCTCAAGAACGAAGTGGGAATCGCGGATGCCATTCGCGAGCGCACCGGCCTTGTGCTGGACGCGTATTTCTCCGCAACCAAGATTGAGTGGCTGCTCGATCAGGTCGATGGAGCCCGCAAGAAAGCCGAATGCGGCGACCTTGCGTTCGGCACGATGGATAGCTTTCTCGTTTCGCGCCTCACCCAAGGAGAAGTGCACGTCACCGATGCAAGCAACGCGTCGCGCACGCTGCTCATGGATATTCGTCATGGCGATTGGTCGGACTGGCTCCTCGAACGATTTCGCGTGCCGAGGGCTGTGCTCCCCAAGATCGTTGGATCGGCAGAGATCGTTGGCCGGACAAAAGGTGTTTCATTTTTGCCCGATGGCGTTCCGATTGCGGGCATCGCCGGTGATCAGCAAGCGGCACTCTTTGGTCAAGCATGTTTCCAAAAAGGCGACGTCAAGTGCACCTACGGCACGGGCGCGTTCGTCCTGATGAACCTCGGCGAAACGCCACTGATGAGCCGCCACGGGCTTGTGACCACGGTTGCGTGGCGCATTGCGGGAGCGACGACCTTCGCGCTTGAGGGCAGCACGTTCATTGCCGGAGCCGCCGTCCAATGGCTGCGCGACGGGCTTGGCTTGATCGCATCCGCAAGCGAGGTCGAGGCCCTCGCCGCGTCAGTTCCGACGACCGACGGAGTGCACTTCGTTCCGGCACTCGCCGGGCTCGGGGCGCCTCATTGGGATCAGGATGCACGCGGTCTCATTTGTGGCCTCACACGAGGTACGACTCGCGCGCACCTTGCGCGCGCAACGCTCGAAGGAATCGCCTTCCAGGTGTATGATTTGGTTGACGCTATGCGGCGAGATGCCGGCATTCCTCTTTCCCGTCTGCGCGTCGACGGCGGCGCTGCCCAGAACAACCTGCTTATGCAAATGCAGGCCGATCTCACTGGGGCGGTCGTTGAACGCCCGGTAGATCTCGAGTCCACGGCACGCGGAGCAGCCTTGCTTGCAGGTGTTGGAGCGGGTCTCTTCGGATTGGCCGAAGCGAGTCGTGTCGTGCAGGTCGAGCGACGCTTTGAATCGACGGCTACCGGAACCGAAAGGCAAGCAAAAGTCGCGGGATGGCGGCAAGCAATTGATCGTTCAAGAGGGATGCACCTTTCAGATCCCCAATAGACGTGTCACTCTTGTTATTCGTATTGCTGTGGTTGGGTTGTCAATAAGACGCTGCACAGTCTGGACTAGTGGTCGCTCCTCTTATCAAGAGAGCTCGCTTGCTTCCTGCGGAGACTAGAAGATGACAGATCGAACAAACGAAGGCGGAAGCAACGGGGATCGCCAGGTCCCCGTCGACTGGGAAGCCCTCGAAGACGCTTTCGAAAACAACGCGCCTGAAGTCCACAGTTATCTGCACACGGTTTCCGGAGAGGTCTTGCGAGTCGTCGACGGCATTGCGGACCCGCAGATGCATGTGCGCATCGCTGCTGACACGAATTACCTTCGCATCGATCCCGTAAGTTCGCGCGAGCAATATCGGTGGATGGAGCGGTTCATTCCGATCGTCGAAGACATCGAGCTTCGAACCAAACTCATGCAAGCCATCGACGGCAAGGGCGCATTCCGACGCTTCAAAGATGTGCTTGTTCACTACGCGGTAGACCGTGAGCGGTGGTTCGCGTTCCGAAGCGAGCGCCTTCGCACGTTCATGGAAGCGTGGCTCGCGGCTCATGCCATCGTTGCCGTTCCACGGCCAACGTGGATCGACGCACCCTCTGGCCAATTGCCAGACAGCGAACCGCTCAGCAGCGTGTCGCGCGATCCGGCAGAGTCGGCGCCTTCAGTAACCGCAGCTGCTGCTGGGGGTGGCGCGGCCGATGACATTCCAAAGTCGTCGAGCGGTCGTCGCCTTCGTACGCCAGAGACGCTCCGGCCTGCGTTGCACGATCTCGCAGAGCAGCTTGGTCCGAAGGATCTCGACATGGTCGTGGCTTTTGCTGAGTTCCTCAAAGCGCGTCGCGCTGCACGGGGCTTCGCTCACCATCACGAACACATGTCTGACCGCATCGCGCGAGCCGACCAATCGCGCGACGAAGCTTAATTTGAGGCGCAACTTGGGGTCGTTGTCCGAGACTCTGCGCCGTTGGTCCGTTGCGTTCGCGTGCGTACTCTTTGCCGCGGCGACGCACGCGCGCGCTGACACGCCCTCGGGCAAAGGTGTCGTTGCCGATCGGGTAGCGGTTCGCTTTTTCTCAGCCGAGACGGGCGGCGTCGCGCACCCCAAATGGATAAGTGAGCGATGGCTCGCATTTGCTTCTACGCTTGAGGCGCTCGGCGAGGGAATCCGTGCGCCATCAGAGCGGCATGTGCGCCTGGCGCTTGAGCTTGAGATTGGAGAGACGCTTCTCAGCCTTTCTCCCAACGAACGCCTGCTCGCGCAGGCTGACGAGAAACGCCTTGTGGGGGAGTTGCGCTCGGAACAGGAACGCCGAGTAGGCGGGCCTTTTGCGTTGAACCAGCTTGCGACGCAGCTTGGCATCTCGTCATCGCAGTTGACGATCTGGTTTACGCGTAGGGCGCGTGCGGTTCACTACGTCGACCGGATGATTGCGCCGATTCGTAACTTTGATGATGGAGAATTACGACAAGCGTTTCGTTCGAATGACGACCACGAGTTCGGGGCCACGTTTGAAGATGCACGCGATGGTCTTCGACGCTGGCTGATGGTCGAGCGCTTTCGAGCGCTCGTGAGTGCACATTTTCAGGGCGCACGCGGGCGCACAAAAGTTGTCGTAACGCAGTGACCGTCTTTGAGTTTCACTGCTGGTAACTTACCCTCTCCCTTTCTCGGGAGGAGCACGCATGGCATACGTACACGGTGGTCGCTTGGTTGCACAGGCGTTGAAACGTCACGGCATCGATCACATTTTCACGCTTTGCGGCGGGCACATACAAGCCATCTACGACGGCTGCATTGACGAGGGCATCCGCGTCGTCGATACGCGCCATGAACAAACCGCAGGGCACGCCGCAGATGGCTACGCGCGCGTAACGGGCAAGCCGGGCGTTTGCGCCGTCACCGCGGGTCCGGGGATTACGGACGTCGTGACGGCTGTCGCCAATGCGCAACGCGCGGGAATTCCGATGGTGATCATCGGTGGCGCGGGCCCGAAGCTCTTGTGCGATATGGGATCGCTGCAGGACATGGACTGCGTCACCCTCATGCGCCCGATCACAAAGTGGAGCGTGCAGGTACCCGAGACGCGGCGCATTGCGGAGTACCTCGACAGCGCGTTTCGCATTGCCCAAAGCAACGTGCCGGGGCCCGTTTTTCTCGAAATGCCGCTCGACCTCCTTTTGAACATGCACGAAGAGAATGATCTTCCTGCGACGGCAGCGATGACGGAGCCTCCGCGTCCCGGCGGCGACCCGCGATCCATTGGCAAGGCCGCTGATCTATTGAAATCTGCCGAACGCCCAGTATTCATCGTGGGGTCCCAAATACGTTGGTCGCCCGATCGTGAGGCGGTACGTCGTGCTGCAGATGCGTTTCAGGTTCCGTTTTATTTGAACGGGATGGCACGCGGCGCGTTGCCCTATGAGCACACCGGACTCATGTCGCGATCGCGCAAGTTCGCGCTCACTCAGGCAGACGTCGTGTTCATGTTTGGGACACCGTTCGACTTTCGCGTTGAGTACGGGCGCACGCCGCTTTGGCCAGAGTCTGTGAAGATCGTGCAAGTCGATCTCGACGGTGCAGAGTTGGGTCGCAATCGCCGCGTTGACATTCCGATCCACGGTGACAGTGGCCTCGTCCTTCAGCAACTCATCGCAGCATCCGGAAAAAAAACGTCGAGCGCGTGGCTCGCTTCTGTGCGCGCCGAAGAAACCAAGCGGCGCGGCGAGATGCTCGCCGAGATCGATTCCACCGAGTCGCCTCCGAATCCGCTTCGCGTGTGCGCTGAGATTGGAAAACGTTTGGGACCAAACGACATTGTCATCGGTGACGGTGGCGATTTCGTGGCGACAGCCGCGTACGTGCTGAAACTTGAGTGGCCACAACTGTGGATGGATCCGGGACCGCTGGGAACGCTCGGTGTCGGACCGGGTTATGCGATGGCTGCGAAGCTGTGCAGACCCGATGGGAAGGTTGTACTCGTGTACGGCGACGGTAGCTTTGGTCTCCATCCGCTCGAGTTTGAGGCAATGGCGCGACAGAAAATTCCGGTTATTGCCGTCATTGGCAACGACGCGGGCTGGACGCAAATTCGCCGAGGTCAAGTGGAGATGTATGGCGAAGAACGAGCGGTTGCGACGGCGCTCGACTACACGCGCTACGAGAAGGTAGTCGAGGCGTGTGGCGGCCTTGGCTTTTGGGTTGAGCGCGTCGAGGATCTCGGTCCGGCGCTCGACGCGGCGTTCGCTGCCAACAAGCCAGCGTGCGTGAATGTGAAAATCGCCAAGAGCGACTTCCGCAAGGGATCGATCAGCGTGTAGGGCCTCGCGCTTGGGCATCAGTGACGGAGTCCCTTGCACGCGCCGGTATTTTACTCTTCGCGCAGCGCGATAGCACTGTGTTTCACGGCGCGACGCCAAGGTGAGTGAGACTCAAGCCGTTTGCCGTATCGTAAAGATCGTTGACGTTGAACGCGCCGGCGCCGAGGTAAGTGCCGCACTGGGGCTTGCGGCGATAGTTTACATCGGCCCAAATCGCACCTGGATCACGTCCGAGTTCACCAAAGGCGTCAACGATCGTGCCGCTGCGCTTGAGGACGACGCGATCGTTACCGTTGAAGTTGAGGCTGGCGGAAGTTGTCTGGCACTTTTCAGTCGATGACATTCCGCTGTTGCATGCGACGAAGACCTGGCCCGGTGCGAGCGTCCCCGTGGACGGGAGCGTAACGTTTGAGCAAGTCGTGTTCGCATTCGACTCTACGCAGAGTGCGATGTCGGCCAAGTTGATCGAACCGGTGCAGCGATTTTCGATCTCGATGGCCTTGTCACTGCCGGCGCCCTCGTAGTACTCGCCGATGCGCAGGCACGCGGCTTCAGGACAGGTTGACGCGGATGTCGTTGCGGTGGGCGCCGTTGCAGGGGGCGCCGTTGCAGCGGGCGCCGTTGCAGGGGGCGCCGAAAAGGCGATCTCGACGACCTTATCTTGCGTCGCAGCGCCGGGAGCAACGATCGTGTCCCCACCCCAGCACACGACCTTTCCGCCTGTTGTGATCGCGCACGCGGCATCCTGACCAGCAGACAGGTCGATCGCGGCGGTAACGCCAACGATCGTCTTGACGCCCGTAGGAGGAAGCCACGTCGGAGGCGAGAGGCCAAAAATCGCCCAGCAAGCAACGGTGCCGAGGGTATCGCGTGCGCAAGCGAAGTTCTCTCCCGACGATAATTGAACGGCGTTCGCCACGCCGGCGACCTCGTTAGCAGCCGTCGCGTCTGCCAACCAACAAAGCGCTTTGCCCTCGTCCGTCAGCGCGCAAGCGTGGTTGGGCCCGCCTGAAATCGCCGTCACATGTGGCAGACCCGTGACTCCGGAGAGCCATCCGACGCCTTCGTTGCTGTCGAATATTCCACACTCAACGCTACCCGTTTTTCGTAGCGCACATGCATATCCCTCTCCTCGCACGACGGCAGTCGTTGGCGTCTCGCCTAAGAAGTGCGGCTCCCAAAAGTACTGGCGACCGAGGACCGAGTTCGGATCACACCACGCGCGCCCATTGTTGGTTTGGGTAGTCCAACAGTAGCCAGGGCGTTCGAAAACATCGGCCCACGCCTTCGCGCGCACGGGCCGTCTGGCGACTGCGAAGCTCGCGTGATCGTGCGAGTCGCCATTTGTAACGTCGACGTTGCCGTTGCGATTCCAGCAGGAAGCTTGGCCCTCGACGGACAACGAACATGCAAGAGCGCTCACGAGTCTCTCACCGCTGTTGCTCTCCTCCTGTTGCCACCCCATCGACAGACTCGCGCTCTTTCCAATGCCAGTCCGCTCTTTCTGCCCGCCGCGGTCGATGCACGCAACGCTTCCATCCCCGCGCCTCACGCACACGTCTTGGTACCCAACGGCAACCTCCACGGGGATAGCCAGTTCAGGCGACTTGGCGACGTCGGGAGGGATTGCGAGTCCGTTGGCGACCGCGCTCTCGAAGCTCAGCGGTTTCAAGTAGGCAAGATCGGGGTGCTCGCCGGTCTTGGCGAGCCGCTGCTCAATCGTGTACCCGGAGATCTGATCGTGGCGTGCACCCCCCAACAACCAAGGGAGGACGTAATTGTGTTCGTCGCGGCCGCTTGGTGCCCAGGTGACGAAGTACTCGTCCACGTCGAGATGGCGTGCCCACTGATTCAGCGTGAAGGAAGCTGCATCGTAGAGTTTGATTGCTTGACGCATTGCGAGGTCGAATGCGGTTGAGTCACTGCTGCGCGCACAAATGGCGTGAACGCCTTTGGTTCCGCGAATCCCGTTTAATAGGCGAAGGATAATGGTCTGAATGTCGCTCGCTTCCTTCGCGCCCGCATTTGCGAGATTCCGGCGCGCGATATCGCGCTCAGCATCCGTCGCCCAGCCCTGTGTGGCTGCCACATACCAATTTTGATAGTCCATGTAGATGCCGCGTGGAGCGTCCGACCACTCTTGCGCGAGAAACCACCATGCATTGCGTCCAAACTTGGGGCGCCCTTTGCTGTCGAGCTCGCCGACTTGGTGAAGCGCCCAATACACGTCGGTCACGGTGTGCATCTGGCTGTACTCGCTCTTCCTCCACAGCTGGTCGACTACGCACCGTCCAAACGCGTCGGGGACGAGCACTTCAATTGGTATTTTGCTTAGGTCCTTGTACGCCCAGCCTCTCGTCGAGTAGGCCGACGGTACGGGAGGGGCGTTTCGACTGTTCGGAACGGGCAGAACAACGGCGTAAGGATCAGTCACCACACGTGGTCCCACCGTCGAAGGCGGCACCGCAGGCACGGCGATCCCAGGCGTCGTCAAATTGGGTGCCGCGCCAGGTGCGACGAGATCGACCATGTGGCCGCGAAGCTCAACAGTGACGTTGTTGTAGGCGCTGTTTTGCTCGGTGGATCGAAAGGTCCACTGAAAGGATCCTTTCGGCGTCGAACGAATTTCAGCGTTCGCTGGCATCCACGCTGGGACTTCAACGTTGTTGAAATTGGAAATGACGAGCGAGGGCACACCCTGATTCGCACACGTTGGACATGGCCGCATGATGTCGATGACACCTGTCGACGACGCTTCGTCCGTTTCCTCGATGGGGGGCGCTTCCCCTGCGCAACCTTCGAGCCCCAGCAAGAGGACCGATATGGACACGCCACGCAACAAACCACTGGCGATCATCGAACGCTTGGCTTTCCCCCACCCCTAGAATCCGCGCGCAGTTGGTGTAGCACTCGGGGCGTCTTGGGCAACCCTAACGAAGCCAGACAACCGTAACGCCGTCGCCCCCCTCGTGCCGCTCGCCCGCACGTGACGCCTGAACGTATGGGCTCGCCGCGAGTTCTTTGCGCAAAACGTCCTTCAGCGCGCCGGTTCCGTGGCCGTGCAATAGGTAAGCAACTTTACGGCTGTCGGTGATGCTGCGGTCGAGGAACGAGATCGCCATGGAGACTGCGTCGTCAGCACGAAGACCGCGCAAATCGCACGTATTCTCTCGTGTTTGAACGGCGACCTCGAGTTTGGCCTCGCTCGCTCGTGGGTTCCCTGCCGCCCTCGGCTTTTGGGGTTCGCGCGATTCGCGCAGCTCGGCGATGCTCACCGTGAGCTTGAGCGAGCCAGCGGCGACGCGTACTTCGCGTCCCAGTACTTCGAGAACTTCGGCCTCAGCGCGCAAGCGCGGAACGTAGACGCGCTTACCTTTTTTGAGGTCGGTAGCGTCGACGATCGCCGCGTTCTCTCGCGCGTGTGGGGGTCTTCGCTCGAGGTCGCCGCCGATTGCAACTTCGTTTGCGACGCGGTCGATAGTTTGCTGGGCCTCGCGCAGATCGCTCTCTCCGAGCTTCTTCTGGCGGAGCTTCGTGGTCGCTGTGCGCAGCTCGTCGCGCGCAAGTTTCACACGGTCGAGCAGCTCCTCCGTCGCGCGATCGAGCGCCGTCGCCTGCCTTTGGCGGATGGACTCGCGCTCTTCCTGGAGTCGTGCACGCACCGCTTCCAGCTCAGTCCCTTTGGCTTCTGTGGCCGCGCGCGCGAGCTCGAGCGCGGCACGTTCGTCGTGCAGCATTTGAACAACCGTCTCGAAGTCCTGCTCGCTGCGGTCGAGAAACTTGTCGGCGCGTTCGAGCACGGTGCCGGGCATGCCGTAGCGTCGAGCAACCGCAAGTGCGCTCGAGCTGCCGGGTATGTCCATTGCGACGGCAAACGTAGGCTCAAGAGTCGCGACGTTGAAACCGACGGAGGCGTTTCGAAATCGATCGTCAGCAGTTGCGAGTACCTTGAGACCCTCATAGTGCGTGGTGATCGCGACGGTCGCACCGCGCGCGCAAAGCGAATCGAGAATGCCAGCCGCAAGTGCTTCCCCCTCGCGAGGATCTGTGCCGCCCGCGAGTTCGTCGAAGAGGACGAGCGCCCCGGGCATCGCTTGGTCGATAATGGTAACAATATTCGTTACATGAGCGCTGAAGGTCGACAGGTTCTTCTGTAAGCTCTGATCATCGCCGACGTCGGTGAGGACCACTTCGAAGATGCCAGCGCGACTTCCATCACCACATGCAATCGGAAGCCCAGCCCGCAACATGAGCGCCGATAGGCCGAGGGTCTTCAATGCTACGGTCTTGCCTCCCGCGTTCGGACCGCTAACGACGAGTGCGTTCGCAGGCCGCACTGTGAGGTCGCTCGGGATTACGTTCGGCAGGTCGAGCACGAGCAGTGGGTGCCTCGCGCGGTGGAGCTCGAGACGTGGCTCTTCAAGGACCTCGGGGAATCGCAATTGTAAGTCTACGGCGAATCGCGCAACGGCCGCCCTCACGTCCGCCAATGCCAATGCGCTCGCGCAAGCGATTACGCTCGGTAACGAATCGCCTACTAGGCTCGAAAGGCGCGCGTAGATCGCAAACTCTTCGCGTGCGACATCCGCCTCGAGCACCTTGAGGCGATTGCCGAGCGGAATCACGGCGCGTGGCTCGACGAAGAGCGTCGCGCCGCTTGCGCTTGTTGTGTGCACGATACCCGGGAATCGTTCGTGGGCATCTGAACGTACCGGCACGACATAACGGCCCTCACGCTCTGTGACGAAACGGTCTTGCAAGATCGATTCGTAACGAGACATGAGATCATTCATGCGATTGAGAATTCGCTGGCGCGATGCCTGGTACTCGCCCCGCAACTCACGCAATCGGGGCGATGCGTGATCGGCTAGGGTGCCGTCTGGATCGAAGCACTTGTGAATCTCCTCCGCGAGCGCGTCGAGCGTCGGGTCAGTTGCAAGCGTCTGTGCGAGCCGTGGTGCTCTCTCTCGATTCGCCGAGAGAAACCTGCGAAGGGCGCGACCGGCACCGGCGATTCTGGCGACGTCGCGGAGCTCAATTGGGCCCAACGCGCCTCCCACGCCCAGGCGGGCAAGCGCATCACGAACGTCAGGTAACTGAACTATCGGCAGCGGCGAACCATGATCGAGAAGGTGCGCTGCCTCTTCGTGTTCCGCGAGGACCGAAAGAGTCTCTTGTCGTGTTGACGCGAAAGGTAGCGCGCGCGCGAGGTCCTTCGCGGTCGTGCTCTCGCAACGATCGGCGAGTGCAAAGAGGAGCCGATTCCACTCGAGATCAGTGCGTGTCTTGGGAGGGCAGGGATCCTGCAGAGTGTGCATCAACACCGCACGTTGTATTAGCGCTCGCCTGTGTTTGAACCGGGTGGAGGCGGATGGGTTTCGCGCTCGAGGTAGCGGAAGATTGTGCGCGGATCGACGCCGAGGTCTCGTGCCGTTTGGGTGCGATTGCCCTGATTGCGCTCGAGCACTTCCAAAATGTAACGGCGTTGGAACTCTTCCTTTGCCTTCTCGAGCGGAACGATCGGCACTTCGCTGTCTTTGCCAAGGTCGAGATCCTCGGGCCCGAGCAACGCTTTGTCGCAAAGCACGAGCGCTTTCTTGAGGCGGTTCTCGAGCTGACGAATGTTGCCGGGCCAGTGGTGTTTCTTGATGGCCACCAGCGCCTGGGGTGAAAAGCCTGTGGCCTTTGCGCCGATCTCTTCTGCGAACTTTGCGAGCAGCGCCTTTGCAATGATGAGCACGTCGTCACCGCGGTCGCGAAGTGGGGGCAACCACAAATTGACGACGTTGAGGCGGTAGTAGAGATCTTCGCGAAAGCGTCCCGCGCGGATCTCTTCTTCGAGCACGCGGTTGGTTGCGGCGACGATGCGGATGTCGACCTTTTCAGGTTTCGAATCGCCAACACGAAAGACGATGCGCTCTTGGAGCGCGCGCAGGAGCTTTACCTGCAGATTGAGCGGCAGCTCGCCGATTTCGTCGAGGAAGAGCGTGCCCTTATCTGCCGCTTGAAACTTACCAGGTCGCGATGCGATAGCTCCGGTGAACGCGCCCTTGACGTGACCGAAGAGTTCGCTCTCGATGAGGTTCTCCGGAATGGCACCGCAGTTGATGACGATGAAGGGCCCCGACGCGCGATTCGATCGTTGATGAAGCTCGCGCGCGATGAGCTCTTTCCCGGTGCCTGTCTCGCCGGTGATGAGCACGCTGATGTCGGTGGTTGCCACCTTCTGAAGCTTGCGAAATACCTCGGTCATCGATGGGCACGCACCGATGATCTCCCCGAAACGCTTGCCCTTTAGCTCCTTGGTGAGTTTTTCCTTGTCGGCGCGCAGGGCGTCGAGGAGCAGCGCGTTCTCGAGAATCAGACTCGCTTGCATCGCGAAGATGGAGAGCACGTCGAGCTGCGATCGATCGAACAGGCCCTTGATGCGGTCGTTTCCGCAGTAGAGGACACCGATTACATGGCCCTGCGCAACGAGCGGAGCGCAGATGACGCTCGATACGCGAAACGCAATCACGCTCTCGCTCGATGAAAATTGGGAGTCGCTGAGCGCGTCGCTCACAATCAGAGGTCGGCCCGTGTCGAGCACCTTGCGGACGATGCTGTCGGAGACGCTGAGATCGGGAATTTGCTCACGCAGTACATGACGCACTGCGCGCACCATGGGCTTGCCCATGGGCGCCCCGCCTTCGTCGCGATCTTCGAGAAGGAGGATCATGCCCTTCTCGCCGCCGGTCACCTCGATGACGGAATCGAGCATCGTCTCGAGCAATTCGTCGAGATTGCGCATCGTCATCAATTTGTTGCTGAACTCATGTAGCTTGCGTAGCCCCGCCAATTGCTGGCTGGTCGCATGCGCTTGCGTTTCGCTGTTTACGGGGGTCGACGACGACGGTGCTGGCCCTTCACCCCGTGCCCGGCTCGCGGGTTCATCGAACATGCTGAACGCGAAGTCGCTCGTGCCGAGCGTAAGCCGATCGCCGTGAATCAAGCGGGTTCGGCGCTTTTTTTTGCCGTTGATGAGGATCTCGCCGACGCGGTCGATTTCCTCAAGGTTGAAGTCGCGGCCGTCGAACACGATCTGCGCATGGGTATCCGCCATGCCTGATCCGGGGACCGCGACGTCGTTGCCTAGCGCGTGGCCAATCGTCGACACGGGCTTATACAGCACGAAGACGCGCGGCGAGCCCTGGGGTGGGTACCATCGAAGAATCGGCATGCGGAATGCTTGCGGAGACTAACGCAGAATTGACATCATAGGTCGAGCTCAGGCATAAGCGAGTACCAAAGGTCGCCAGTGTGACGGCCAACGCCTCGTCGCGTGCGAGGCATACGAGGAGATCTAACGATGAAGAACATGGTCCTGGTTGCACTTCTTGCTGCGATGGCAGCTCTCGGCGTCGCTTCGGTGGCTTGCGGCGACAGTAAGCCTGCGGAAACCCCCGGTAACACGACGACGGAAGCGTCTGCTTCGGCAGCAGCTCCCGCTGCGCACTCGGGTGATGCGCCTCCGCCAGCGCACTAAGACTACGGTCGAGAGGGGAGGAGGCTCCTGAGCCTCGAGCTCCCCAGCTGGGACGAGCGGATCTGAAGAGATCCGCTCGTTTTGCTTTGTGCGTGGGTGGTCACGCCCGACACTTCCACGCGAAACGCGCTCCCCAACTCAATCAAAACGTGCCGTATGCACTCAGCATCCCGCCACCCCCTGGAACCGGTCCGGCCCCCAGGAAAAATGGCGGCGCAAATGTCTTCTTGGCGGTCACGTCGTCTTTCAAATCGGCCGACATGATGCCTCCGAGCGCGGCGCCCGCAATCGCTCCGAGACCGTTTGCGATGAGACCGTGCCATACCTCTGGCCGATCGCCGAAGAGGTAAAAAATGTAAACGACGGAGGTCACGGCTGCACCTGCTCCGAAGCCGACCCACATGTACTTTTGTGTCTGGTACGAAGGCGTCACGCCGGCGATCGAGAGCGCACCAGTGGCCAGCATGCCGGAATTAAATCCAACGAAGCCGCCGACGGCTACGTAGTCAGACGCTTGGGCGGTGGTGCCATCGGTGCGCCTTGGGGTTGAGCCCGCGCCGAAGGCCATACCGGCAATCGCCCCCATGCCGGACCCACTCGCGATGAACGAGAGGTTGCGTGGGTCGGGGCGATAGTAGTCGCCGAAAAAGTAACCGCCGATGCCGCCCACAGTCGCCGTGAGAAAGGTGAGCGTCGAGTGGCCTTTGAACGACCAACCGTTGCTGCTCAGTGACGACTGCATTCCGGAGGCTCCCATGCCTTCGAGGGCGCCAAGCAAGATGCCGGTAGCCATTGAGCTTGGCACGCCCCGGCCCATCTTGCTGTAGTTGTCCCAAAGAAAAAGACCGACCGGAACCGCGGCGCCGATCGTGATGGGCGCGACAACCGCAATGCCGGGATCCTTCGTTTCGGCGAGCGCGTCGATCCAAACGCCCGTGCCGATGCCGTAGGCGGCACTCGTGCCGAGGAGGTAGATCATCTCGCCTCCGCCGCGCGTCGTCTGTTTTGGTTGCTGCGCGGCGGGTACGCCGTATGGGTACTGCGGGTTGTATCCCGGCTGTGTGGGTTGCCCATACGGATACGGTTGAGTGGGCTGGCCGTACGGCTGCTGAGGCTGCGGTTGCGTCGGATAGGGCTGCGTCGGCTGTGTGGGTTGCGGATACTGCGCGAACGCGTTGGTGGTCGATGCCAACGTGAGGAGGGTCGCCGAGACTGAAAGCCAGTGTTTCATCAAGTTGCTCCTGTCGTGAGCGCTGGTTTTCCGCAGAAGCCGCTTGTTTCGTCGAGGCGATGTAGAAGGGCGAGCCCCAGCGTGCTTCAGGCGCGTGGCCTGGCGCAAGAGTAACACGCTCGTTCGGCGGTTACGCTGTATGCTGCGAGAAGCATGTCAAGACGCTTCGAGAATTGGCGGTGCGCAGGCCTGTTTGCGCTTGCGGTGCTCGGTGGAGGGCAAGGTTGCGCGAGCTGCCAACAGCACGCGGTTTGCAGCCAGGTGGGCATCAACAATCCGGAGAACCTTACGCTTCGGCGGCAGCTTCTGAGCTACGGCACGAGCGAAACGTGCAAAGAGATGCTCTCGCGCAACGCGCCCCTGAAGCTCGCCGATGATGCGCCGATCATCGGGCGTTTCTATCCGCGCAATTGTGTACATCAGGAGTTACCGAACGGCGGCATCGTCATTCAGTTCGACGGCGAGGGCTACGCCTATACCAATGTGTCGAAGAAGCTCACCTTCACGACAGGCGCCCGCATTGAGTACGCGCCTGACTTTCGCTGCTCCACCGACGACGCGATTTATGCCTACTTTCCGACACGCAACGTCGAGCGATCGCAGTTCAACTTGAAGCAGCTCGAGGTGGGGAGCATGGGAGGCGGATTTCTCTCGGGCTTTGTGACGCCGGTTGCCGAAACATTTGGCCGCCAGCTATTTGTGGGCAAGCTTGGCGAGGGCTTTACCGTCATTCGGCAGACCAACGAGGATATCGAATTCGGCCTTGGCATCATTCCTGTCGGTCAGCATCCACAAAAGCCGTTTCGAGTTTCAACCGAAGGCAAGCGAACGTACGAGAATGCGCGCGTCGAGGTCCATCAGAACCAGCGCGACTTCATCGGGCCGATCGTGGTGAAAGACTCAGGCCAGGCGATTTATCTCAATGCGACGGTCGACGGAACGGCGGCTGTTGATCTGTTCGTTTACGCGCGTGACGAGGCCGACCCTGCGATGCGTGCGTACATCGATGCCGTGGCCCCAGCGCCCATGCCTCCGTCGCGAACACTCAACGACGTCGTCATTCAAGGACGGCCCTATCGCCGCACCGTCCCCGTCAGAGCAGGTACCTACTACGTGGTGTTCGATAACACTGCGACTGCGGGTCCCACGATGCCTTCGGGCAACTTACTTGACGATCGTTCTGCCAGCGTGAGTTATGCCCTGCAAGTCGGAGATGCGCCTTAGCCATGAGCACCATCGAGAAGGATGCAGACGCCGAACAGGATGAACATGTTGGCGAAAACGACGAATCAGAGCCATCCGGCTCTCCGCGCCCGCCCCCTCCTGAGGCCGACGTCGACGTAGCGCTACCGGCGCAGTCCCGAGTGCTTCGCTTGACCTATTGGGCGGTGTGGTTTGGCCTCGTGCCTTGCGTTGCGATCTATCTGTCGTTCAAGTTTCTCATGCCCGATCTCGGCGTCGTGGCAGAGGGGGCGTTCGGGTGGCTGCGCAGTCTCTTTCGCGAGCAACCGATTCCAATGGCAATTGGCCTTTACTCGCTCTTTACGCTCGTCGTTTGGTTTGCGCGCCATCAGCTTCCGTTGGCAGCGCACGCGCACTTGCCGATTCCTGCAGGCGTTTCGACCGAGTTGCGCCCCGACTTTGAGCGTGCTCGCGCGCTGTGTGAAGAAGCGGTGCACATTCGAAACAAGAATGCACGCGCGTACGCGAAGCAGACGTCGGAGGCACAACGTAAGCAACTTGACGATGCGCTGCGTGCGTTGCGCAACGCAATGTATCGCGAGCCGTTTCGGAAGAAAGACCTCGCCGAGGCGCTGCGCAAGGCTGATGGTGTCGTCACGCGCATTCTCGGAAGGTGGCGCAAGGGAGAGGTGCGCGAAATCGTCGAGCAGCTTGCGCTTGCGTTTGGTGTCGCGCTCTTGCTTCGGACGTGTCTCGCAGACCCTTTCAAAATTCCAACCGGTTCAATGATCCCGACGCTCCACGTGGGCGATCACATTTTCGTCAACAAGTTGAAGTATGGACCCCAGTTGCCGATGACGCAGAGGCGTCTCTGGGAGACCATGCCGCCTGCGCGTGGTGCCGTGGCCGTCTTCGCCTATCCCGAAGAGCCGGACAAAGACTTCATCAAGCGTATTATTGGGCTTCCGGGTGACAAGATAGACGTGAAGAACGGGCACCCTTGGATCAACGGTTGGGAAGTTCCAAGCTGCGTGGTCGGAGACTACAAATATTGGCACGACGGAACGCCTGACGATCCAACGTCGCGATGGCGCAACGGCACGCTCTTCGTCGAGTACCTCGGTGAGCAAACCTACTTTACGCTCCAGACGGTGCCGCTCGACACACCCGATACGGGTCCATTTTACGTGGCGCCGCGCGAAGCCTTTGCGATGGGGGACAATCGCAACAACAGCAAAGACTCGCGGTTTTGGTACGACAACAAAGGTGGCGGCGTTCCGTTTGCCAATTTCCGCGGGCCCGCTTCCCTCATTTGGTTCAGCTTTCCAGGCACGGACATCGACTGGTCAAGGATCGGGAGATTCGTGATGCCGAGCAAGCTGCGGCTCATCAACGGCATGGATGGCCTCGGTCCTGCATTTGACAAGTGCATGCGAGAGAGGCCCTCGGTTACCAATCCGCCCGCGCCCAAGTAAAGCATGTTGACGATGCGGCGCGACGAGAATTCATGGGTAAGGTGATAGCAAGTCGCACGCTCGCAGCTCTTTACTGGACGCTCTGGTACGCTCTCGTGCCTCTTTGCATCGTGCGTGGAGCCTTCGCTCTGGCGCAGCCTCGTGGTGCCGATCTCCTTTCGCAGTGGCTTCGCGACCAGCCGATTCCCTGTGCAATTGCACTGTATCTTCTCGTGACGTCTGCGTTTTCAGTCGTTCGCTATCAACTGCCGCTCGCGGCCTATGCGTATCGGCCGAAGCTCGGCAACGTGCCCCTCACCATGGCGCCGTTGTTCGATCGGGCCAGTTCCTTGCTCGAGGAGTTTCAGGGCATGCACAAGAAGCGGGCGAGATTAATCGAGCTCACTTCTGAGCAAGAAGTAAATGAAGTTGATGAATCAGTCGCGAAACTACGAAGCGCGATAGCCCAGCAGCCGTTTCGACCCGAGGCGCTCGTGTTTTCTTTTGGCGAGGCCGAGATGCTCTTTGCGCGCGTGTATGGGCGCTTTCGAAAAGGCGATCTGCGCGCCACGCTCGAAGTCATCTTGCCGATCGTCGTCATGCTGCTCGTATTTCGCGGATCGGTCGGAGAGCTATTCAAGATTCCGAGCGGCTCGATGGTTCCTACGCTTCAAATTGGTGACCACATTTTCGTCAACAAGTTGAAGTATGGGCCGACGGTTCCGTTTACGCAGATTCGCCTATGGGAGAACTTTCCTCCCGCGCGCGGCGACGTTGCCGTTTTTGCCTACCCCGAGGAACCGGAGAAAGACTTCATCAAGCGCGTGATCGGCCTCGCTGGAGATACGATCGAAGTGAAGGGCGGTCATCCCTGGCTCAACGGATGGGAGGTCCCGAGCTGCCTCATCGGGCCGTACAAGGGCGCCGACAGCGATGGCGACCTCTACGTCGAGTACTTGGGAAAGGAGGCCTACTTTGTGCTCAACGCGATCGGTGATGGAACCGGTGATCAAGGCCCTTTCAGCGTCGCCAAGAATGAGGCGTTCGTCCTTGGAGACAACCGCAACAATAGTCACGACTCTCGCTTCTGGTGGGACGGCAAAGGCGGCGGTGTACCGTTCGCCAATTTTCGTGGCCCTGCTTCGCTCATCTGGTTCAGTTACGCGGGGACGCATATGGACGGCTCACGTATCGGTCGCTCCGTGATGACGAGTCAACTGAGCCTCCCGAAGGGAATGGGGGCATCATCGCAGAGTGCGCTCGACAAGTGCTTGCGCGACAGGCCGGCGACGACGGTGCCTCCTTTGTCGACGAAGTAAGTGTGGCGCGTTCCCAGTTACTTCATTCTTGCGAGCACTTTGCCCGTGGCCGTCTTCGCCTTCCGTAACTCGCTTGGTGGACCCTCAAACACAATCCTTCCGCCTGCTGCCCCTGCCTCCGGTCCGAGCTCGATCACCCAGTCGGCCGCTGCGATCACATCGGGCTGATGTTCAACGATGACGAGCGTGTCACCTCGAGCGACGAGCGCTTCGAGAACGCCAACAAGGCGACGAACGTCCAACAAGTGTAGCCCCGTCGTCGGTTCGTCAAGAACATAGACGGTCGGTTCATGCGCTACGCCCGCGGTCAATTCGACCGCAAGCTTGAGGCGTTGTGCCTCACCGCCCGAGAGTGTGTTTGAGCCTTGCCCGATCGCAATGTAACCGAGGCCCAAATCGGTCATGGTGCGAAGCGGCGGCCCGATCTTTCGATGGTGCTCAAACACGACCGCGGCCTCGCTTGCGGTGAGGCGCAAGACGTCTCCGATGCTAAGACCCTTGTATTTTGTCTCGAGCGTCCTCGGCTCGAAGCGCGCGCCGCCACATGTTTCACAGAGAGCCGCGACGTCGGGCAGAAAGGCCATTTCGCTGATTCGAACGCCCTGTCCCTCGCACTCGATGCATCGTCCACCTTTCGGCGTATTGAACGAGAAGCGTGCGGGTGAAAAGCCGCGCGTTTGGGCGTCGGGCAGTGAGGCGAACAACTTTCGAATCTCGTCGAAGATGCCAAGAAAAGTGGCGGGAACCGACCGAGGCGTGCGGCCAATCGGCGCTTGGTCGACGAGCAATGCCCGTCTGACGTTTTTCTCACCGCGCAGCGTCTTGAACGCGCCCGGCTCCGCGGCGACCAAGTTGAGTGCGCGTCGCAGCGCGGGATAGAAGACGCGGCCGACAAGCGTGCTCTTGCCCGAACCACTCACCCCCGCGACCACGGTCATTCGACCAATAGGTACTTTGAAAGTTACATTTTTCAAGTTGTTGGCCGACGCGCCAACGATCTCGAGATTTGTCTCGGCGCGGTTGCGCTTCGGTCGCGAGTCAATCGGGCCTTCTGCGAGAGCGCGCGCGGTCGGAGAGTCAGGATTCTTGAGCACACTTTTCCCGCTGCCCGATGCGACGATTGTTCCGCCATTCCTGCCTCCGCCTGGGCCTAGATCGACCACGTAGTCAGCGGCTTTGATCATCTCTGCATCGTGTTCGACGACGATGACGGTGGAGCCAGTATCGACGAGCAGGCGGAGGTTCTTGAGCAGCCGATCGGTGTCGCGAGGATGGAGGCCGATGGTGGGCTCATCGAGCACGTAGAGCGCCCCGGTGAGGCCTGCACCAAGTTGCGCCGAGAGTCTCAAACGTTGCATTTCGCCGCCTGAAAGCGTGTGCGCTGACCGATCGAGATTCAAGTATCCGAGACCGACTTGATCGATGAACTTGAGGCGCCTGAGCAGTTCAGCGTGAGGCGCCTTCGCCACGATTGCTTTCTCGTGAAGAAAGTTCCAATCCTTGACTTCCTCGAGGATCGTGGTCGTACTCTTTGCGAGAAGCGCGGGGTAGGTTTGATCGAATAGGCGCACGCCGCGTGGCAGTGGCGCAAGGCGCGTTCCTTTGCAGCTAGGGCATCGCGAAGTGACGCCTTCGAGTGCGGCTGCTGGACCGCCCTTGATGCCCGATCCCTCGCAGCTGCCGCATTGACCTTGCTTCGTATTGAAAGAGAACCATCGCGGATCAATTTCGGGCACCCCGGTGCCGCACCTGGTGCACGCGCGCGACGTCGAAATGAACGTATCTGTGTCGCCACTTCGAGTCGGCGCACCTTCGCCTACGGCGAGAGCGCCGTTTCCCCACGAGAGCGCACGATCAAAGGTGGCGCGATCGAGCTCAGCGAGCTTTCCGTAATAGACGATGAGATCGATGGAGTGCTCTTTCGCTCTTGCGAGTTTGGGCGGCGGCTCGATCGTGACGAGAACACCGTCGACTCGTGCGGTGCGGACTCCCGCGCGTGTCGCCAGTGTAAATAGATCAAGATACGTTCCCTTTCTGGCGCGCACGGCGGGTGCGTACACCGTCCGGCGTGTCTCACCCGCAGACAAGGTCAATCGTTGGTAGAGCGCGCCAGCGTCAACCGCATTGACCAACCCGTCGCACTTCGGGCAGTGAACATCGCCAACCTTTGCGTATAACAAACGTAGGTAGTGAGCGGCTTCGGTGACCGTAGCGACGGTAGAGTTTGCTCCGGCGCGTGATGTTCGTTGCTCGAGCGCGATGGTGGGCGGGACACCAGAGACGCGTTCGACGTCTGGGCGCGGAAGCATTGGCAGGAACTGACGCGCATACGGCGTGAGCGTCTCGATGAACCGTCGTTGCCCCTCGGCGTAAATGACATCGAACGCGAGCGACGACTTGCCCGATCCACTCGGGCCGGTAATGACGGTGAGTGTCTCGTGGGGGATGCTGCAGGAGACGTGCTTGAGGTTGTGCTCGTTCGCGCCTTCAACCGTGATCGCCAGAACCGGTGCCACCGGCGTGAGCGCCTCGTGGCACGAGGTGATGAGCCCAAAGGCGCGCAGAGCTTCGCTCGTTCGAGTCGTTCCGCGCGCGACCGCTTCGACCGTTCCCTCGGCGACGAGGAGACCACCATCTGGACCTCCTCCAGGACCAAGGTCAACGATCCAATCGACAGATCGGATCATGTCGGTGTCGTGCTCGACCATGATGACGCTCGCGCCTGCGTCGACCAAGCGGTGAAGCGCCTTGACGACCAACGCGGCGTCGAGCCCGTGCAAGCCGGCCGATGGCTCGTCGAGTACGAAGAGCGCTCCGTTCTTTTCGTCGGCCAAGGCCCTAGCAAGTTTGAGTCGCTGCGCTTCTCCTCCGGAGAGCGTTGACAGCGGTTGTCCAAGCGGGAGGTAGCCGAGTCCAACATCCAGGAGGGGTTGAAGTGCGCGCTCGAGGACATAGTCACGCGCGTTCGGCGGCGAAAATGCGCTGAACGCGTCAGCGACAGTCATCTCCAGGACGTCGGCGATCGTTCGTCCTTGGTGGTGGATCGCAAGCACCGCGTGCTTGAAGCGCTTTCCGCGACACACAGGGCAAAGGAGCATGACGTCCGCGAGAAACTGCATCTCGACCGTCTCGTATCCTTCACCTGCACACGTTTCGCAGCGACCCTTATCGACGTTGAACGAAAAATGTGACGCGGTGAGCTTTGCCGCGAGAGCCTTTGGTTCGCCTTCGAATCGGGTTCGGATGCGGTCCCACGCTTTCGTGTAAGTTGCAGCATTGCCACGGGCTGTGCGGCCGAGTGGCGATTGGTCAACTAAGGTGACCGACTTGACACCGCGAAGGCCAGTGATCGCGGTGTGCTTGCCGGCCTTGTCGACCCTGAAATGACCGATGCCTCGCGCGGCCGCACGAAAGAGAATGTCGCGAATGAGCGTGCTCTTGCCGGAGCCGCTAGGCCCCGTTACAGCGCACAGAACACCGAGGGGCAATGAGACGGTGACGCCCCGGAGATTGTGTTCAGTCGCGTTTTCAATGACCACCCACGTTTTTGGATCGCGAGGCGATCTCCGCTCTGTGGCTTGTCGCCACGCCATTGCCGTGGGTACGTCTTTGCGTTTCGCAAGGGCACGCGGCGTTCCGTCGAAGAGGACGTGACCCCCATGCGGGCCAGCGCCAGGGCCAAGTTCGACGACGCGCTGGGCGCCTCGAACAATGGTTTGGTCGTGCTCGATGACGACGACGGTGTTTCCTGCCTGGGCAATCGCGCGCATCACGTCGAGCAGCGGCGGCACATCAGTTGGGTGTAAGCCGACGGTGGGCTCGTCGAGAACGAAAAGCGTGCCCGTGAGAGTGGCACCGAGGGCGGTCGTGAGAGCGGCACGTTGCGCTTCGCCACCACTGAGCGTGCGCGCTTGCCGATCGAGTGTCAGGTATCCGAGACCGACAGCCCTGAGGTACGATAGCCGAGACAGAATGGCCTCACGGGCGCGCGCTCCACCGGCGGTGCGCGCTGGTGTGTGTGGCAGCTGCGCGTGGACTTGAGCAATGGTGAGTGCGTGCCACTCGGCGAGATTTCTATCGGCGATTCGATACGTAAGGCTCGATGGGCGAAGGCGGGACCCGTGACACGTGTTGCATGTTGCGTAGTCGCGGTAGCGTGCCAGAAAAACGCGCACGTGCATCTTGTACGTACGTGTCTCGAGCCACGTAAACCACCGCTTCACGCCGGGGAACTTTCCACCATCCCAGGTGCCCTCACCGTCGATCACCGCCGCGCGCTGTGCCTCAGTGAGTGCGCTCCAGGGAACATCAACGGGGATGTCGTGCTTCTTGGCGTAGTCGAGCAATAGCGCGCGCTCGGTCTGGGAGGTCTTTCCAGACCACGCGGAAATGGCGCCCTTGACGATCGATTTCGAGGGATCGGGGATGACCTTGTTCCAGTCGACCTCGATGACGCGCCCAAATCCTTTGCAAGATTCGCAGGCTCCAAGCGCCGAGTTGTACGAAAACAACGCAGGCGCAGGTGGATCGAACGTTCGCGCGCACTTCGGACAGACGAGTCCCTGTGCGATGATCGTGGTCTTGTTCTCGTCGACTGCGTGCACGTAAGCGCGCCCTGCGCCCCGCGCCCACGCGGACTCGAGGGCCTCTTGCAGCCGTCCAACGTCGTCCTTTTTCGATGTTAGCCGGTCGACGATCGCCCTCGGTCGAGCCCCAGCAGCAAGAGCTTCGCTTGGCCGCACCTCGTCGAGATCGCGAATCTCGCCTTCGACGTAGAGGCGTCGGTAGCCTTCCTTGGCGAGTGAGTCTCTAAGTTCAAGAAATGTCTCCGCGTCGCCGAACGACAAATCGTAACTAACAGTGATCTTTTGTGGGCTGTTCACCGTAGCCTTAGGATCGAGATCCAGAGAGATGCACTTTGCGGCGTTGCGCGCTGATTGGAAGGTGGCGGCGAGCCCGCACTCAGGGCACGTCGGAACCGATTCGCAAGCGAAGAGCGCGGCGAGGTAGGGTTCCAGATCGGTCATCGTCGCGAGGGTCGACCGGCTGGACTTGATTGGCGCCTTGCGGTCAACCGCTATCGTTGCGGCGATCGGGTCGAGCGATTCACATGGTGGTCGTTCCATGCGCTCGAGAAACTGCCGCGCGTATGGGCTGAAACTCTCAACGAAGCGGCGCTGACCTTCCGCGTAGAGCGTGTCGAGTGCGAGAGACGACTTTCCTGCACCGCTTGGGCCAGTAATTGCGATCAGCTCGCCGGGGTTGAGCGTGAGGGAAACGCTCTTGAGGTTGTGCGTGGTCGCGCCGCGAAGGACGATGGGCAGCATGGTAGGGCTCAGTGAAGAAGCGGAAGGTCGACGCGAAACACAGCGTGTGGCTGCCCTTGCACGAGCGCAACCTCTCCTTCATGAAGCGCGACGATCCACTTGCACATGGCGAGACCGATTCCCGTCCCGCCCGGCCTCGCGCTGACAAGGGGTTCGAACAACGTGGTCATCACTGAAGTAGCTACGCCGGGTCCGTCGTCCTCGATTTCGATGACAACGCGATTGGCGCGAGTTGACACGCGCGTCGTGATAGTCGGCCTTCCTTGCGACATCGCGATCGCATTCCGATAGAGCGTTGCGATCGCTCGCGCGAGAAGTGACCCGTGGGCGCGTACCGATGGGTCGTCAACCAGGTGATCGATCCAAATGGCATTGAGTTCGAGGCGAGCGCTTGAGATGACAGACGATATGCGCACGGCCTCGAATGCCTTGGTCTCTCTTGCAAGCGCGACGAGGTCCTCGACCGTGGCGCGCGCACGCTCGGCGGAACGCACGAGAGCCGCAGCGGACGGGTCGTCGGGGAGACGCCCGGCCAGCAGGTGCGCGTGCATTGAAATAGATAACATGTCGTTACGAAGTTCGTGGCCGATGGCCATCGCAACGAGGTTCAGCCGATCGATCGCTTCACTGGACATGTGCGCCCTCTTGAGGAGAAAATAAGCTCGGGGCGCTGCCCGAGACTGCCGTTGGATTGCCGCTTTCTAGCAAAGAGGCGTACTCTTTCACGAGCCCTTCTATGGCTGCCGCCCCCGAACTGCATATTCAAGCTGGCACATTGCTAGCCGGCAAATACCGCGTCATACGTGAAGTCGGACGTGGCGGGATGGCCGCGGTGTATGAGGCAGAGCACATCGCGCTTGGACGCTTAGTTGCCGTTAAGGTGCTGGCGGCGGAGCTTGTTCGCTCGCGTGTGGTCACGGAGCGCTTTTTTCGCGAGGCGAGAGCGATCGCCAGCGTAAAGAGCCCTCACATCGTGGAGGTCTACGATTCTGGCCGACTCGACGACGCGCGACCCTTCATCACGATGGAGTTACTGAAGGGCGAGAGCCTTTACGATCGCATGGCGCGGATCCGTTTGTTCGAAGCAGCCGATGTTGTTCGCATCGTCAAAGACTGCGCGAACGGGCTCATCAAGGCTCATCAAGCTGGCATCGTTCATCGCGATCTGAAGCCCGAGAACATCCACCTGACGATCGGTGAAGACGGCGTCGAGATCACCAAGATTCTCGATTTCGGACTCGCCAAATTCTACACCCCAGCCCGTGGCGACGAAGAGGCGACGCGGCTCACACGCGAGGGCGCCGTTTTCGGAACGCCCGCTTACATGTCGCCCGAGCAAGTCAAAGGGCACGGGTCGGTTGACCATCGTGCTGATCTTTGGGCTCTTGCGTGCATCGCGTTCGAACTGCTGACAGGCAGGCCCGTGTGGAACACTGAGCAAGGTGTCGCGATGACCTTTGCCGCGATCGCAGCAGGAACGCTTCCCGTTCCGTCGCGCATTCGACCAGGGCTGCCACCTGCGTTTGATGCGTGGTTTTGTCACGCCCTGCAACGAGTGCCCGAGGATCGATTTCAAGACGCGATCTTGCTTGCCGACGCGCTCGCTACTTCACTCTCCGGGGTGACGAATGAGGGACTTGCGAGCGCGATGGCGCTCTCGAGCAGCCACGTTCGCCTCGCCGCCGACACCGCACCCGAGACGACGCAAAAGCGACAGGTGGATGCCAACGAGTTGCTTGCGCCAAGCGTCGCGACGATGCCGCCGCGCAAGCGATCACGGGTTCCCTTGGTGGTTCTTGGTATCGCCGGCGGTGTTGCATTGACCGGCGTTGTTGTGATGCCGGGCAAGTCGTCCGAGCCTCTCGTGAGGCCGGTCGTGCCATCAGCCGTCGTTTTGCCCCAGCCCTCATCAAGTCAATCTGCTTTACCAAATGCGGCGCCTCTCGAGCCGTGGCAGCGCCTCGTCGTTGAGGCACAAGAGTGCGTGGCGCGCGGACAGACCGAAACTGCACTTGCGAAGTTACATGAAGCCGAGGCTGCCGGCGCGGGTCTCGGCGCGCGCAGTTTGGTGGAACATCTGACGATTGCGGGTAGCAGCGCCGGCCCATGTCGACTCGGTGGCATTGCACGCCCGCGTACGAATACTCAAGGCTCCTCTGGTCGCCCAACGATCGCCGCCGGATCAAAGGGGCCAATCGCTGTCTACACCGACGACCATGAGCAAGCGGGGCACGAGCATGCCTACGCCGTGCATCTCGACCCATCGGGAGCGGCGTTGAGTGCGGCGCGCGATGTGACGCCTGAAGCCGATCGCGCCGCCCGCCCATCGCTCTACGTGCATGAAGGCAAACTCGTCTTGCTCTACCTCGATCAGGCGGGGAGCGAGGCTGGCGTAAAGGCCCGATGGGTAGACGATGAAGGGCGCGTTGCCGGCCCGAGCGTTCCAGTGGCGACGGGACGCACGGCTCAGTGGCCGTCACTCACTCGGTCTCCCGATGGATATTGGGTCGCCTGGCAGGAAGAACGTGACAAGAAGGGTTACGATTTGTTTCTGCGAAGGTTCGGTCTCAATTTGCAACCCTTGAGCCCCGAGCTCAAAGTCACCGACTATTGGTACGACCGTGCTCACAGCGAGGGTATGGAAGTCGTTGCTCCACGAGTTGCGTACGCCCAAGGTGCCCTCTACGTTGCGTTTGGAGTGCAGCGGGCGAAAAACAAACTTGTCTATGGTTTGCGAATTTCGCTTGATTCACCAGACCTCGTCACCGGACTTGTCGAAAAGGCGCCAGAAGCGCCCGTCCCTGGGGGCGTTTCTGCCAAACACAAGGACCGCGAGATCGGTGACCTTACACTGCTCAACGAAGACAAGAGCGACGCCGCGCTACCCGTCATCGAGTGTAGCAAGGAGGGTTGTTTCGTCGTTTGGCATTCGTCACAGGGTGGGTCACAAATTGCGCTGCTTGACGTGACGCGTGGTCTCGTTGTTTGGCGAAAGCGCCTTACCCGGTCGGCGTCGCATCCTTCGATTGATATCGGGACCGATGGACGCGGCAGCGTTGCGTTTATCGATGGGGGGAGAATTCGCTTTGCTGAGCTCACGCGCGACGGCATTGGTGCGGCAACGACCTTTGGACGCGCGCAGGCCGATGCGCGTCCGTCCGTCTCGCGCGGCTTGCGTCCTTCGGAGTGGTACGTCACGTGGCTTGCGCCCGAGGGCACGCGCAACGAGGCGTTTGTCGCGCGCTTAATCTGTCGCTAGCTCGTGGGGTCATCGATGATCGAGGCCCGAAAAACTTGGCACCCGTGGGTAACTGTCGTGGTTACAATGGTGGCAGTCGCGGTCGTGTCGAAGACCTTGCCTTTGTCGGCGGAGGCGACGGCGGCCGCTTTTCTCGTTCCAGTGTGGTTCTGGGTTTGGCGGCACGACGATTCCGTCGTGAAGGAACACGGACTCGCCCTTGGTGGGCTGATGCTGCACGAGCGGCGTGGCGCAGCGTCCGGATCGGTCCGCGCGCTCGTCGTCTTCGTTGTTGTGGCAGGCGTCGTTCTGGTTCCCTATGCGTTCGTCTACCGAAGGTGGCACCACATGCTCGGCCCCATCCATTGGGCGTCCGCATGGCAGGCCGTGGTTCGAGATTCGCCTCTGGCGCAGTTGCTTACGGTGGCGCTTCCCGAGGAGGCATTTTTTCGCGGCTACTTGCAAACCGCGTTCGATCGCCAATTCACAGCAAGGGTGCGTATCTTCGGGGCTCACGTGGGTCTGAGCTTGGTCGTCACAAGCGCTATCTTCGCGATCGGCCACTTGATCACGGTGCCGCATCCGCAACGGCTCGCAGTGTTCGTTCCCTCGCTTCTCTTTGGCTGGATGCGCGCAAGAACAGGCGGCATTGGCGCATCGATGGCCTTTCACGCGCTCTGCAACTTGATGGCGGCGGCGTTGGAGCGAGGTCTCACCCCCGGGTAGGAACAACCCCCCAAGGAGGAACTGTGCGCGCACCCCCTTCGTGCTACACGCTCCGCCACTCATGGGCGTTGCGCTCTTCGACATGGACCGAACACTCGTTCGACGGGAAACGGCGAGTCTCTACGTCAAGTCGCGTCGCGATCGCGGCTTGGGCTCGTGGCAGGACACCGCCCGCGTTGCATGGTGGGTTGCGCAATACACGATGGGCGTCATTGATGCTCCAGACGTCGCTTCGCGCGCGCTCATGGTGCTCGCGGGCACGAAGGAGTCGGACCTCGAAGGAGAGTGTGAGGCCCTTTTTCGCAAGTACATCTTGCCCCACATCAGCGAACGCGCGCGCGTTGCGGTGGCCCACCACAAAGCGAGAGGCGACCACCTTGCGGTCGTGACCGGGGCATCGCCCTACGTCGCGCGTCCAGTCGCCGATTACTTCGGCATCGAGAATGTCGTTGCGAGCGACCTCGAGGTGGTGAGCGGCGCGCTTACGGGGCGCCCTGTCGAACCTCTTTGCTACGGTGTTGGCAAGGTAATTCGCGCGAATCGTCTTGCACGAAAAGTCGGTTTTGCCTTACGGGAGGCCGTATTTTACACCGATTCGTACACCGACCTGCCGCTTCTTGAGGCCGTTGCCCATCCTGTCGTCGTCAATCCTGACATGCGTCTTTCGCGGATCGCAGAAGCACGTGGTTGGCCGGTCGAGATTTGGTAAGACGCATTTATGGATTTGCCACTCGTTTTGCTCGACGCGATCATCGCGCGCGCTCTTGCCGAAGACCTCTCTGCGGGTGACATCACCACCGAAGCCTGCGTTGACGCACAAGCGACCGCCGTTGCCCATGCGGTAGCGCGCACGCCCATGATTGCTTGCGGCGGCCAGGTTTTTGCTCGGGTATTTCAGAAAGTTGACGAATCACTGCTCGTGACAATTCACGTTGCGGACGGTGCACACGTTTCGGCGGGTGCGCGCCTCTGGACGGTGAGCGGCGGCGCGGCAAGCGTGCTCTCAGGCGAGCGTGTTGCCCTCAACTTGACCCAACGCATGACCGGCGTGGCGACGTTGACCGCTCGCTATGTTGCCGCGATTGCGCCAGGAACGAAGACGCGCGTTACGGATACGCGCAAGACGACTCCAGGTCTTCGCGTGCTTGAACGATACGCGGTTCGAAAGGGCGGTGGGCACAATCATCGCGACCATCTTGGGTCGGCCGTCCTCATCAAGGACAATCATATCGTGGCGTGTGGTGGGGCGGGCGTGGCCGTCTTGCGTGCTAAGGCGCACGCCACGCACACCTGCCGCATCGCGTGTGAGGTCGATCGCCTCGACCAGCTTGAAGAAGTGATTGCCGCCGGTGCCGACATCGTGCTCCTCGACAACATGAGCACTGATGTCGTTCGGGAAGCCGTGCGCATGGCCGCTGGACGTGTGGTGCTCGAGGCGTCGGGAGGAATCACGTTCGATCGCGTGCGCGAACTCTCCCTTTTGGGCGTCGACGTTATCTCTGTAGGCGCGCTCACGCATTCGGCTCCGGCCGCTGACATCGGTCTCGACTTCGAGTTGTCAATTAAGTGAACGAATTCGCGGCGCTGGCCGATCGACTGCGAGCCCGCGGTTGCGAGTGGGGCGGGGCGGTGCATCATGCGATCGAGACCGAGTCGACCAACGACGACGCCCGTGCCGCGGCGAAAGAAGGGGCCCCCGCAGGGTCGGTGTGGATCGCCGATTATCAGACCAAGGGGCGAGGGCGCCAGGGGAGGGAGTGGCATGCGCCGGATTCAGAGAATCTTCTTTTCTCCGTGCTCCTGCGTCCGGGGGTCCTTGTGAAAAAGATGCCTCCCATCACGCTTGCGGTTGGTGTCGGGGTATTGCGTGCGCTCTCCGAAGCGATCGAGTCGAATGAACTCGCCATCAAATGGCCCAACGACATTGTGATGCGCGATGACTTGCGTAAGGTCGCCGGGATCTTGGTCGAAAGCTCGGTAGCGGCGAGTATCGTCGAAACACTCGTTGTGGGTATTGGCATTAACGTCAACCAACTGGACTTTCCAGAATCGATACGAGCGCGCGCGACCTCGATCGCAAACGTGGCTGGTCACGCATTCGATCGAAGTGCACTACTCGCCAGCGTGCTCGCGCATGTCGAAACGTGTGTGAAGGTGGCGTTCCGTCTGGGGTTTTCCGCCCTTCACGAAGAGATTGAACGCGCCGACGCATTGCTCGGGCGTACGACAGCCAACGGCTCGATAGCAGGCGTTGCCCGTGGCATCTCGCAAGGAGGAGCGCTTATCGTTGAGACGCCGTCGGGGCTCGTCGAAATTGGTAGCGGTGAGATCGATGTTCGCTAGGATCGATCTGGCGGCGCCAGCCTTGTCGGTCTGACGGTTGTAGCGCCAACCATGAGCTTCTCCTTGTATGCTGTAGGTGACGTGGAAACGAGTCACAAGAGTGTTCGCGGGCCTGTCTTTCTTGCGTCGGCGTTGATCGCAACCGCGGCCTGCAAGGCCCCGGCTGCAAACCCACCGGCGACAGCGACCGCGTCAGCACCTGCAACGCCCTCAGTCGCACCAAGCGAAACCGCATCGCCAGTCCCGCGGAATCGGATCGACCCCACCCCCGATCCTGTCACGCACCCGTGCGTTGTGGTTCAAGCGAAGTTCAAGAAGCGCGTGGACGAGGCGAATGGCGCATGCAAAAAGGATCTGGATTGCGCTTGCTACAATCCCGTGCACGGCGATCTCGGTTGCGGAGGGGTCACCGACTCTGTAACTGCGGCTGCCCTCAGAAAAATGGAAGACGAGTTTCATCGCCTTGGGTGTGCATGGCCGCACCAATGCGCTCCGTGGGCTTGCACGCCGAAGTGTGTGAGCGGGCGCTGCGAGCGGTAGCGTAGTGACGTTAGCGACTGCCTGCGACTGCGTACGCGCCGATGATGAGCACGGTGATCACGACGAAGTAGATCGCGATGGGCCCCGTGTTCGATTCGCCGGTCTTCGAATTGAACCCAAAACCGCACGCGCTACAAATCGTGTGGCTGAAGAGTTTCGGACCCAATAGCCCTCCCCACCACGTGAACGTTGGCTTCTTGGTGGCCGAGCTGCCGCAACGAGGACAAGCGCCAACGCCAGTGGCGCTCATTGACGCAACAGGCCTCGGCATCTGTGCGGTGGGAGCTGCGTAAGGATTCGGACGTTCCTGATTCATGGCTTGGGCGACCCTAGCGCCGGCTCTGTTCGCGCGGCGAAGCGTTGATCATCAGCTTCTTGATGAACGCTTCGCACTCCACCTTCGTGACCCGTCGATCGCCATCGGTATCGGCCTGGGGCGCGTACCACCGCGCCCTCGCCGGCGCTCTCTTGAGTTCGCCGACGTCGATCGCGCCATCAGCATTCTTGTCGAGTCGCTGGAAGATGCCTTCGGTGAGTTCATGCGCGTCGAGCAGGTCGTCGGCATTCGTGTCGAGTTCCTCGAACTCCATGTTGTCGTAGTGGGGATAAACGTTGCCCGACATGCCGAGCGGTTCGCTCCCCGACTTGGGCACGCGGCTTTCCGTGCGTGCGCCGCTTGGCGACGCGCATCCGGTGGCAGTCGCGAGGCAAAGAACGGAAGCTGCGCGCATCAAGGTCGACATCGGCAGATGCCTAGCAAGATGGAGACTGAATTACCAGTGCCGCGGATAGCAACGCCCTGCAAACCGCATGTGCGCGTGCCTCGGCCTTACCCAAATAGCCGCGACAGAAGTCCCGCCTTCGCTCGAAACTCGAACAGGCCCGTCGCGAGCAGTGCAGGCCTTTGGCGCAAGTGGTCGTTGAGATCGGCTTGCGCATCGAGCCACGAGAGCGCGCCGTCGAACGCTTCTTTCTGGGTGGCCGCTAAGAGGCCGCGAAGGGGTCCTGCCTTATGGTCAAATCGGTTGACGAACACCGCAGTGGCAAACCCAAGTTCGCCCGCGTCGAGTTCGGTTGCCTGGTGAAACTTCAGGCCGCCGCAGCCCTTGGCGTAAACGGCGGCGCCGTTGAGCAGAAGCGGTCCAAGGCCGCAAGCGACGGCCGCAAGTTCGGCTCCGCCGGGTACGTTGTAGGGTTCACTCGCTTCGGCGAGAACAAGCGCTCCGGCACTTCGCGCGAACGCGGTGGTCAGCGCAATTGAGCTCGTGCACGCGCCACTCGTGAGTGGCACGAAATAGCGCCCGTTGTCTTCGGCGAGACAACTCGTTGGAAGAAGTTTCGCACCGCTGTCGCAGGCGCCCGAGCCGCAGTGGCCGCTCTCATCGTCATCCTCGATGGCGACGAGCTCAATCGGCAAGTCGCTCGCGATGGGCAAATAACTGCACATGCGCTGAAAGAGGCGTTCAACGCTCGCGCGATCATTGGTGAATGGATCGGGAAAATAGTCGCCGTTCGGGAGCACGAGCGCTGCCGTACCGAGCGCGTCTTCCCAGTCGTCGAAGTGGCGAGCGAGAGTCGTGAGGATGGTGCGGCGCGCGGCCTCGCTTGGCAAATCCATCGGCCTACCCTAGCGCTGACCACTTGAGATCGCCCATCATTTGTTCGCTCCCCGCCCGCCACTAGAGAGCCATGACGTCAGCGCGGCCACGATGCGCATCGGCCCAGTGCGAAAGCACGTCAGGTAGCCGCCAGCCCAGCTTCACGATGCGGTCGACCGGCACGTAGGTGCCCACGCGCGCTGGAAGAGGGCGTAGGCGAAAGCAACTCTTTCACCCATGGCCTGAAGCGATCATTCGGCTGTTCGGTTGCGGTTTCGTTCCCGAGGGCGGCGAGCAAACGAAAGCAACGTGGACCCCATTTTGTCCACACCAGAGAGCGTTTGCGCGTGAGGAGGAGCGATGTTAAGCACCGCCCCGGTACGGGGCCTGAGGAGCCCATGCGTCACACTTCCATTCTATTGGTCCTGTCAGTTCCGTTCTTGGCGCTTGCATCTGAACGTGCCAGCGCGACACCCGCGACGACACTTGTCATGGGTGTACCGACCTCTCAAGCAAGCGTGCGCCTCGGGACGATAGGTAAGACACTTTACTTTACCGCTGGCACTAACCTCTACAGCTCAGACGGGGTTAGCGCATCCCTCGTCGGCAAGTTATCTCTCGACGCCAAGTACAACATCATCGCGAGCGCGATCCCCGCAACGAATGGCTTCGTAGTCCTCGCGACTTCCTCAGGTGGCACCGGCGTTGAGAACTGGGACCCCGCGATGAACGTCGTGTTCGTTTCGCCAACGGGCAAGGTCGAAACGCCGCAAATTTCCTTCCACGCAGTTACCCTTCAGTTGGGCGCTCGAGCATTCATTTGTAGCTCGAGCGGTCTGTACGAAACCGACGGCACCAACGCGGGCACTAAGTTGGTCTCGAGTTTGGCGGTCGCCGCAGGCGATTCGGCCTCCACGGTCGTCCCTATCAACACGACTGCAACCAGCGCGGTCCTTGCACGTCATTCCTACTCGGCCACGTACGGACGCATGGTCGAATATTACGTAACGGATGGGACGACTGTCGGTACAAGACTCCTCTCGCCGAAGCCCGTCATGAACAGCACGGATCAATACAGGCTCGACAGTGCACGTATAGGCAACTTTCTTTACTTTGTGCCGTTCTATCCAAACAACGGTGCAATCGTGAAGATCGATTTGTCTCTGTCGTCGTGGATTGAAACGAAGGTGGTGTCGGGTGAGTTTCTGCGATTCGGTACGTCAACCGATTCGCGCTTTCTATTCAGAAGTGGCTTGCCAACCAGCACAACCTTCACGAGTGACGGCACAACCAGCGCAACCTTCCCCTTCGACGCCCAATACGAGATGAGGGGTGGAAGCAAGGCCATCTTCTTCGCGCTCCCATCCGCGAACGCGCAAGCTCGCAGCGTTTATGTCTCCGATCTCACGCTTGCTGGAACAACGCTCGTGTTCGCAGGCGGGCAAACCGACGTGAAGCACGACCCAGGCGCAGGTGTCGCCGGCTGGGCGGGCAAGCGCGCGTATTTCTACGCCGACGACGGTGTACATGGAGCCGAGATCGCAAGGACCGATGGAACGGAAGCGGGCACCGAATCCCTTGGCGACCTTGCGCCGGGGAAGGGAACCACTTCTGCGCTATGGATGGATACGCTCGACTCTTCGGTCATATTGGCTGCGGCGCACACGAACGAAAAAGGCTCCAAGAGTTACGCGATGTATGCGGTGTCTGAGCCGATGCTAGCAACGGCCGACGGCGGTACGAGTGACGCGGGCGGTGGCAACGATGCGGGCACCGTCGATGCAGGCACTGCGCAGGCCGACGCAAGTTCGCCCCATGCAAAGAACGCGAGTGCGGACGCGGCGACAAATCCGGGCACGTCAGGCGGGTGCAGCACGCAAGCTGACGCGCCAGCCTCGGGGGGCGCCCTCGCGATGCTCGTTGCGTTCGTCGCCCTGCTTCGACGATGGCGCGTGCTTCCGCGCTCGAATGTGCGGGGATTGCTCTGAACGATCGCTCCTCACCGCGTGGCATGCCGTCATCAATGCATTGCTCTTGCTGCACGAGTCACCCTACGGACACGATGAACCGATGCGAGGGCGCTATGCGTCGTCGAAGTGGCGCCCATCATTTGTTCGCACCCCGCCCGCCACTAGAGAGCCATGACGTCAGCGCGGCCACGATGCGCATCGGCCCAGTGCGAAAGCACGTCAGGTAGCCGCCAGCCCAGCTTCACGATGCGGTCGACCGGCGCGTACGTACCGACGCGCGCTGGAAGGCCTTCGAGCCAGAGGACGCTCGTCATGAGCGTGATGTCCGCGGCACACCAACCACTCGAAGCGACGGTCCTCCGCGCAAGCGAGTCGATCACCTTGCCCACCCGATCGAGATTGCGCTGCGCACGGCCGACGAGCTCCGATGAAACGGCGCTCCAATGGTCGTGAGATGAAAGCGTGAAGTAACGCGAGCCAAGGTCGACAAGGATATCGAGCGCGCCATCAATTGCCGCAACGGCGTCGAATGCGAGCGCGGCATCATCTGGGTTCGAAGGCCATAGCTTCGGTCGATCGGGATAGGCAACGTCAAGATAGTTGATAATCGCCAGAGAGTCGCCGATCGCTCGCCCCTGATCGACAAGCACTGGAATGGTCATCTGGGTTGACGATTCGCGGGCCTGTACGAGAAGGGCGTCGTTGGACCGAGCGTCGAGCTGATCGCAAGCGAGGTTCTTGTGGGCGAGAGCCAGGCGGACGCGCCGCGAGAACGGCGACATGGGAAAGTGATAAAGAACGCGTGACATTGAGCGCGTTAGGCTAATGCTCGACGGTCGCTGCGCTCGCGTTTTTCGCCGTTGAACGCGCGCGCGAGGCTCTCGGCGAGCTCGTCTTGATGCGCGCTGCGCCGATTGCCGGCCCGCCTTTCGCGCAGCGCTTCCTTCAGCGCGTTCGTCGAGATGTACGAAACGCCGGCGCGCTCTGCCATGAGCGCGTGAGTTCCGCAGAGGAAACAATGCTCACCCGAGCGGAACGTGAAGCGCGTAAGGGCGCGCGCGTCAGAAAGGTCGCAAACGATGCAGCGATGGCTCATGAACGAAGTGTCGCGTTTTCTTAGGCAGCGGGGCTACTTTTTGGCGCCGCGCTTCGGAGGAGCGGGGTCTGGAGGGGGTCCTCTCCCTTCGGTCGCTCCGACGCACGGCCATAATGCTCGCAAAGCCTCGCATTCTTGCCGGCTTGGAGCCTCGCACTTGGTGCTCAGGATGACACCGCCCCCCCCGCCACCCACGCGACACTCACGCACGTTGCACCCGCAAAGCGATGAGTGGGTGGTGCCGTCCAGCACTTCCACGCGAACCGCGATCCCCGACTCGATCAGAAAGGCGCCGGCGCGTCGCAGCCAAGTCGCAGGTCAACCTGCGCGTTGGCGTCTGCTTGAATGGTCTTGCACGTGTCGTTGCAGAACAGAATCTTCGTTGGGACAACGTTGTCGTCAAAGTACCAGCTGTTCGGGTAGGCCTCGCACTTCGACACGTCAGTGACGCGGGTGAGCTTGACGCCCGGGGGCACGCTGTTGGCGCTGTAGTTGACGACGACCTGGTTCGGATTGGCCGTTCCTGCTTCGGGTTGTGGCACCTTGTACTCGCAGGCGAGTCGCAAGCGGATGTTGCTCGCAAAGTTGTCGAGGACGTCTTTGTAGTCCTTCTTGCACACCGAATCGATCAAGCCGCCAGTCGTGTACGAGAGGCGTTGGTATTCCAGTCCGACGTTCACCGCGCCGCTGCACGTCGTGGTCGACTGATAGGCCGTGCCTTCCTTCCACCCGACGATGCTATTGAACGTGTACTTGCGCTTGGTGGTGTCGCCGAACATTCCCGCGGGCGATTTGGCGAACAACAGCTTTTCGAACGTATCGGATTGCACGTACGATCCGGTCGCGTTGTCGTCGGTAACTTCGATGAAAACCTTGAACGCTTCCTCGCGGATGTAGTTCTTCCACGGGGTCGTGCCTGTATCGTAGGTCGAGAGAATGAGCGAGAGCGAGTCGTTGCTTTGCACGCCCGATGAGTTCATCGCGACGTGGTAGAACTCCGGTGGCTTGTCAGCGCAATTTGGACCTGCGAGGGGCTGCGGCACGCAGATCTGCAAGCTGCCTGTTCCCTTGGCGACGATGAAGATCACGCGATAGTCGAGACCGCTCGAGCCGATCTTGGATGCGAACGTGTTTACGTTCGTTTTGATCTGCGTCATCTCGTCGGACATGCTGCCCGAGTTGTCGATGACGAAGATGATGTCGACAGGAACCTTTGCGGCGTTAACGGTGACGGCGTTGCACTCAGTCGAAGTATCGACCTTCGACGAATCGCCGAAGTCCAGCCCCGTATCAGTCTGGGCGGTTGTGGCGTCGCTTGATCCGACGCTTCCACTATCTGGGAAACGCGTGTTCGCTGCTTGGGTCCCGCAGGCTGACCCAAGCAAACCGCTGAACCCAATTAACGCTGTGAAGCCAAAAAAGAACTTACCGCGTGCCATTTTTCCTCCAGCCATTTTTCAGCGCGCAACGTCTCGCGACGTGAAAGATTCGCTGGCAACTTGCGCTTCGTCAATCTTCTTTCGCGTCTCGATAAAATGATCGCGTACAGCTGCACAATGTCCACGATCGCCTATCCTGTTCAGCAGGAGGCCTCCTTTTGAAGGTTTTGATCGTTGAGGATGACCAGAAGCTCGCACGATTCGTTTCACGCGTGATGACGGAGGAGGGATACCAACCTGACCTCGTGACCTCCGGTGAAGAGGCTATTTCGCAGGGAAAAACGGGTCTCTACGATCTCGTGCTTCTCGATTGGATGCTCCCCGACGGCGACGGATTGCACGTTTGCCGCGAGCTAAGACGCCTTGGGTACGTTGGCCCCATCTTGATGCTCACCGCGAGAGGTGAGATTCGGGAAAAGGTGCTGGGGTTCGAGGCGGGCGCCGACGACTATTTGGTCAAACCCTTCGAAGTCGAAGAGTTGGTTGCGCGCGTGAAAGCGCTGTTGCGCAGGACCGCCGGCTTTGCGTCGCTCACCATCGGCGACCTCGAGATCGACAGGCTGTCCCGCCGCGTTTCGCTATCAGGTAAGCTACTTGACCTTACGACGAAAGAGTACGCATTGCTTCTCTATCTTGCAGCCTCATCGGACGGCAAACCGGTGTCACGCACGGCACTCCTCGCCAACGTGTGGGACCTTTCGTTCGACCCCAGCTCCAATCTCGTGGAAGTCCACATTAGCCGCTTGCGCGACAAGCTCGGCGACCACGCGTGGATGGTCGAAACCGTTCGTGGTGTTGGCTACCGCCTTCGCGCCACGCCGCCGTAAGAAGACCTAGGAGAAGATGAGTTTCCGTCAGCGCATCGTCGCGCTCGTATGTCTCGTCACGTTGCTCGTGATGGGGGGCGCCTTTGTCGGCGTCGGGCGGCTTTTTGTAAGCTCCCAGTTGCAACATCTCGACGAAGCGTTGCTAAGCCTCGCGCGCGAGGAGGCAACGCATCTTGCGTCAACCGGCTTTACCTTTTCGCCGGAGCCGGGCCTCGACGTGGATGATACCGGTCCGCTACTGAAGCACGGTGCTGTCTACGACGATCATGGCAACGTGATTGCCCTCATCCACTTTGACGCCGTGCCGCCGCCCTCGACGTCCTTCGCGTCTTCAAAGTTGGGCAAGCCGTTTGACTTCGAACTTCGTGGCGAGCTCCTACGCGGGGTCGTTATTGCGATTCCCGCTCACCCAAGCAAACGCCTTCTGATGGCGGTCACGCTGAAGGACATGCAAGGCGATGAAGCGCTCATCCGTCGCGCTATGGGGCTTGCCGTCCTCGTGGCGGTCATCTGGGTTGGCGCTCTCGTTTCCTACATCGTTGGCCGCTATACACGCGGTCATCGCGCGATCGCTGAGGTGGCGCGCCGGGTCTCGGATGGAGATCTCAGTGTGCGCGTTGGACACGTGCATCAAGATCCAGAAGTTCGGCCCGTTGCGGCTGACATCGATCACATGGTGGAGCGCTTAGAAGTGCTCGTGTCGTCCCAACAGCAGTTCATTGCGCACGCTGCACACGAGTTGCGTTCGCCGCTCACTGCGCTCTATGGCGAACTGCAGCTCGCTCTTCGACGACCGCGAACGGCGGACGAGTACCGAGAAGCCTTGCAAGAGTCACTCGACTCCGCGAGACGCTTGCGCGATCTGGCTGAGAGCCTCCTGGCCCTGGCACGCGTCGGCGGTGGGCCGGTAGGGACGGCCAATCGTATCGAGCTTGGGCCGCTCGTCGCGCACGTGATTGCGCAGGTCACGGCAGCGTTTGAGCCCGGCCGTGTGGTGTTCGAAAACCACGTAGGCGAGGGCGAAACGATCGGTCGCGAAAGCGATATCGAACGCCTTTTCCGCAATCTGCTCGAGAACGCGTCGAGGCACACGCCCAAAGGAGGTCGGGTGCGCGTGCGATCGCATGCTGACGATACGTTCATTTACTTGACGGTTTCTGACGAAGGAGCTGGCGTGAAGATCGAAGATCAGGACCGGATTTTCGAGCCGTTTTATCGGGCTCCGACCACGAGAGCGGTGATTCAAGACGGAGCAGGTCTTGGGCTTGCCATTAGCAAAGAGATTGTGCGCGTTCATCGCGGTGAACTGTTGCTGGTGTCGGGAGAGACCGGCGATTTGCCGGGTGCGTGCTTCCGCGTTTCGCTGCCGACGGCTGTTGCCGTTGAACGGCGTTCGATGATCTGACGGCTCTCGCCGGAAGGTTTGGCATGCGGTTTCGAGAAGCTGTACCGTCGCAACATGACGGAATTGTCATCTTCCAAACGCAAGCGCCGAGTCCCAGCGCTTCTGCTCTTTGCGTTCGTGGCGTGCCTATGCCTGTTCGCGTTCATCGCGCGAAAGGTGGGCGCAGAAGAAGCGGCTCCGCGCGAGAAAAACGATCGGCCATCGTTACGATTGGCGGCGCACGTGATTCCCTCCGCCGCGCCACAGGCACCCGATGCGGGTGAAGCGGCTCCTCCCGCGTACGAAGAACCCATCGACTATTCGAAGGCGGGCCCCGAAGGAGGCGTGCCTATCCACAACGAAGGGCAGTTCAAGTCGCCCTTTGCGCATCCGAAGTTTGGCGGTCCCGCGATCGTGAAGGTCGGCATCTTGCTCACGAATGTTCGGAACTACGACGTTCAGAAGGGCACGTTCGAGGCGGACTTTTTCCTCACGTTCACGAGCGACAAAGCGATGCCGCCGATGGACCCGATCTTCACGAACGGCAAAGTCGATCTGAAAGAGGTGATGGCCGACAAGCCCACCTTCAAAATGTATCGCTTCTTGGGTACTTTCTCGTCGCCGCTCGATTTGCACGATTACCCGTTCGACACGCAAGAACTCAACCTTGAAATCGAAGACGACGATAACGGTACCGATCAAATTCGACTCGTTGCCGATCAAGGCCACACCAACCTCGACGTAGGTTTCGGAGTCTCCGGTTGG
>JAHFDY010000170.1 GCA_023248735.1 Myxococcales bacterium | reverse complement strand
GCCCCTGCGGCCGTTATTTTCGTTTCAAGCACGTTGACCATGCGAAGCAACGGAAGCCCTTCGATGACTGCAAGCGAAGCATTGGTTGCCTGCGTTTTCCAGAGACTCAGCTCACCTAGGTGCGTAAGCGCTGAAAAATGAACAACTCCCGCATCGGTGACTTGTGGACCCAAACTAAGCACCTGCAGCTCCCTCAACTTCTTAACGTGAACGAGGCCTGCGTCGGTCACTTCGGTGCCCTGCAACCTAAGTTCGCGGAGATGAGTCAGCTCGCCGATTCGTGCAAGCGAAGCGTCTCCGACGTGCGCGTCGATCAAATCGAGCTCGCGCAGCTGTGGCGGTAACTCAATGCTCGCAAGACCCGCGTCTGTCACCTGCGTGCCTCCGAGCGCAAGCGTGCGCAACTCTCTCAACGCTGAGAGGTGGAGGAGGCCTTTGTCGCTTATCTTGGTCTCTGGGATCGCCAACTCATGCAGATGGACCAGTCTTGCGATAGCTGCCAGTCCGGCGTCGGACAATTGGGTATTGCGTACGTCGAGTTCGCGCAGTTGCGTGAGTGTCTCAAGGTGGCTGATTCCGGAGTCTGTTGTTGTCGTGAACCCAAGGTCCAGCTTGCGCAGTTGGGTAAGGCCGCTGAGATTTGCGATCCCTGCGTCCGTCACCTTCGTGTTCCTGAGAACGAGAGCCCGAAGCCCCCGGAGCTTCGCTAACTCGACGAGTGCCCGGTCGCTGATCGGGATGCTCCAAAGGTCCAATGAACGCAACCCTGACATTTGCGCAAGGTACGGCGTGGTCGCATCGGACAGTTTCGTCCCGGAGAGACCTAGCTCTCGCAGGTGCGTGAGCTTCGGCAAGTGTTCGGCGCCATCGTCCGTTAATTGGGTGCGACCCAGGTCGAGCGCTTGTAGCTGTTCGAACCTTGCCAGTGTGACAAGCGAAGCATTCGTGATCGTTGTGCCAGCAAGATTCAACCGTCGGAGCTTCCGCAGCACTGAAAGTTGCGACACTCCGCTATCGGTTACGTGCGTGCTCTCGAGATTCAGAATCTCAAGGCTCTGTAGTTTCGCGACATCGGCAATCACCGCATCGGTCAACTCGGTTCCATATTGCAGATCGAGCTCGCGCACATTTGGGAACAGCTCAAGGGTCGCCAACTCGATATCTGTGGCGGATTCGACCCGAAGGCGCTCGAGGCGCGTGGCGGCGTCCATTGATGCGAGTTTTTTTAGGTCTCGCCCATTGCAAACCAGCCCCACTTGGTGCTCGTTGAGCCAGCGAATGAAATTGTGGTCGTGGGGCAGCGCACCGTCGCACGCATGGCTGACCCATGCGGTATCGCCCACGCGCACATCAACGCCAATCGAATCGGTCAAGCGACCTGACGTTCCAGGTGCGTCGATCCGGACGTCCCACTGCGCCTGAAGTGTACGGACCTGCGCGTCATCGGAATCAGCCGTGCTTTGCGTCGACGATGGAGCGCTCAAGCGCTGTTCGCTGAGAGCGGGTGCGCACCCCGTGGCAAGCCACGCACACAACCCCAGGGTACGCAGTCGTGGTTTGTCTGGCATGGGCCGCAGTATCTCTTAGCGAGGCGAATTCGTCGAACCCATCCTAAACCTTGCGGTGTCTTGCGGAGCGATCGAGCCGCTTTCCGTGGGCATCGTTCGGTTGCCAACCGTATCGTCGCTGCCCACTCGGACAAGCGACAGCCCAGCGACTCGTCGCCCCGTTTAGGAAGGAACGTAAAGACGACAAGGTGTGCCAGCCTGTGCTTACAAGATGAATGCGCTTGAGCCGCCGCCGTCTACCGCTCATGAACTTAAGACCAGAACGCGGGCCTCACACCGGAAAAATACTGGCGCTAGTGATGGGCAGCGCCTTAGCTTTTTGCGCCAGCATTGTTGTTGGACGACAACTTGGGGAGGAGAACTTGGGCTACCTCGTCGGGTTCCTAATCGTGATCCCCGCCATGCTCGTTGCGAGAAATATCGAACGGCAATCGAAGGGTTCCGCCACGCCGTGAGCAACCTTGCGCACCCCGTTCGGACTGACGGTTGGGGCGGGCAGATCAAGATCGCCAAGGGAGTCGACGAGCAGGTCGCGGAGATCTCGTGCGTTCGTCTCGCGCGAAGTCGCTGCTGGGCACCGACGCCTTTCTGGGGGGCGCGTTGGGTTGTTGGAGAAGTGGGCGTCGTGAATTTCAGCGTTTAGGCTTCCCACCAAGCGCGGCGACGACGGCACGAAAATCATCGCGCGCTGCAAACACATTTTCTGCGATGCGAAACTTGCGCCCCTCGAAGCTAATGTCCAGAACGTGGAATCCAAGGCCGAGCTCGCCCATGCTGACCGACTCAATTCGGTCGAAAGGTATTCGGATGTGAGTCGTACTCATGCGGGAGTTCGGAACCTCAATCCCGGTGTCGTCAACCACGATTCGATGGGGGTGTGTTTTTCTGCGCATCCGAATGATGGGAAAGTAAACACCCGAAACGCACATGGCGACGATCATGAGAAGCAGTACTTCTCGTGGCCAAACAGCAATGAAACGCACTTCCCAACCAGTCGCGTAAAACGCGGAATACAATGCGACGCCGAGCCAGCTCCCGATAGCGCCTGCACGGAACGTCATCACATTGTTGTCGTAGTCGAAGGTCTGCTTCATCGGCGTTGATTTGCACAAGTCGCAGCGACCGTCGAGATCGGGGTAAGCGCATCGCCATGCCAGCGCCCACAAGGCGAGCTAGGAAAGGGGCAATCGAGCACGAGACGCGGGCGACCCGGAGGGGCGAAGGCCGTCTTCTAATGTGGCGTATCGAACTGCACGCTCTTGGATGAGACCGTCGCATATTCCGTGCGAAAACCCTTCGGCCTCTTGGCCGACATCTCAGAATCCAACAACTGGCGGAGGGGAAGAGATTCGAACTCTTGGAGGGCTTGCACCCTCGCCGGTTTTCAAAACCGGTTCCTTAGACCACTCGGACACCCCTCCAAACTTTCTACCTACGGCTATCCTTTCTATTCGCTATTCAATAATCAACTTCAATCCTTGAGTTTCAGCTTCACCGCGGCGGACGCCAGCTTGCCCGACACGACTTTCACCGACACGACTTGTGAAACGCCGTGCTCACTGTTCACGTACTTGACGGTATGGGTCCCGGGTTTGACGTCCCTTTTTTGAGGCGTCTGACCTAGTGCGGCGCCGTCGAGGAAGCACATCGAAGGTGGAATCGAGTTCATCAAGATGGACCCTGGTGCACTCGACTCTGCGGCGCTTGCCGACGTGGCTGCTGGATCCTTCGGGTCTTTCTCCTTTGGTTCTTCGCCCTTTGCGTAGAGCGTGACCGCAAATGATCGCTCGGCTTGGCCGTCCTCGAACGTGATCGCCTGTCGGAAGTCGATCATCGTTGGCTTGCTCGCCTCAATGACCCATTGCTCACTCGTGTCGATGTCGACTGAAAGCGGCATGTTGGTGAGCTCCTTGCGTTTGCCGCCCGAGACGAGAAAAACGCGCGCACCAAATGTGTTGAGGCTGACTTTCGCGACGCCCTTCTTCACCTTGAGAAGAATCGGGCCAACGTCGAGCGGCTTGCCTGCTTCAACCGTGACCGACTTCTCGAGCTCGGCATAGCGTTCGCTCGCAGCAAACTTGAGTGTGTGTGGGCCAACCGCGATGTCTTTTACGTCCTGTGGCAATGGTCCAATTTCTTTACCATCCACGAAGAGCTTGATGCCAGGTTGCGTGCTCGCAACGTGCAGGACGGATGTGTTCGCCGGAACTTCAGCAGGGGTTGCCTGCCCGACAAAGAGGGTTAGCGACTGCTTTTCGCCAGTACGAACCTCGATGACTTTTTCGTCCGTGAGGCGTGTCCCATTTCCGCGCGTCGCGACCTTGATACGACGAGGCCCCGCTTCAAGTTTGACCGTGCACGGAAGCGTGTCGCAACGTTGCCTTGCGCCGTCGACGAAGATCTCGAATTCGTCAACGCGCTTGCCTGTTGCATCGGTCACGTCGACCTCGACCTTGCCCTCTCTCGGGATCATGAAGAACGCGCCGATGCCGCCCGCAACAACAACGATGGCCGCGACGAGTGCGATGAGAACGCCCTTGCCCGACGAGCGGGCTTCGGGACGCACCACCGCTGTCGTCTCCATCGGACCATGCGGAAGGACGGACGGTACGGCGTGCTGGGGAGGGAAGGACTGGTGCGGAGGCAAAGAAAGCGGCGCGGTCGAACCATGCTGCCCGTAGGTTGGTCCGGAGTCCGCCGCCGGCCCCATTCCCTGCAGCGTGTGCGGAGGTGGCGGTGCGCTCCCAGCCTGACCGTAGCCCGGTGGGTAAGAAGGTTGACCGTAGGGTTGCTGATCCATCTGCGGCACTTGGCTTGGCCGCATGGGCACCGGCGTAGGTGGCGGTACCGGTGGAAGCGGCACGGCGCCACCCATGACGAGGGTGCGCTTTGGTGAGAAATCGCTGGGGGAGGACGTTCCCGTCTGCGGTCCGAAAGCTGACGGTTTCGGTGGGCCGGGAGGGCCCTCTGCTCGCGACGTATCCTCTTTGTCGAAGATGTGAGTGGCTTCCTCTTCGTCGTCCCAATCCATTTCGATCGCCTGCGGCTCAGATGTCGGCGCAGGCTTCGTCGTTGCGGGTGGTGGCGGCGGTGGTGGCGGCGTGGCCATCTTGACCGACGGCGGCGGGGGAACACTTCGTGGCCCCATCGGCGGCGGCGGTGGAATGGGCGTCATGCCAGACCCGCTTGCCTTGGGTGGGGCTGCCACGGGCGGAAGTGTGGCGCGGCCGGGCGGTGGCGGAGGTGGTAATGTTGGGGAACGCATCGACGCCGATGGTGGCGGGGGCAGAGCGGAAATTCCCATCAGCGTCTGTTTCGCGAGCCCTGGAGGCGGGGGCGGGGGAGGCGCCGAAGCGAACGCGGGTGGCGGCGGCGGAACCGAGCGCGAAGACGTGGCGGGTGGCGGAAGTGGCACCGACGACATCGCGTCCGGCACCAGGACGTCTGTTGAGGAACTGGTCTTCTTCCCGAGGCCTTCAAAAATATCAAGGTCGGAACCCTTATTATCGGACATCACCCTCGTCTCCGTTCCGGTTGCGATCGCTTCAGCGCTTTCAACATCGAGCGCAAAGAGCGACCGCATATATTGCGTGATTTCATGTGCGGAGCAATGCAGATTCGAGCGCCGCGCAAAGCTCTCAAGGTCATCGGCGAGCGCACTGCTCGTCTGGTAGCGATCGTCGCGATCTTTTACGAGAGCGCGCATGACAATCGCGTCGAGTGCCGAAGGTAGGCCACTGCGCTTCGTTGAGGGCAGCGGTACCAAGCTTGTTCGCAACTTCTCGAGCACGAGAACTTCGTTGTCAGCGGCGAAGAGTCTTTCGCCGGTGAGCAGCTCCCAAAGGCAAACGCCGAGCGAGAAAATATCCGCGCGCGCGTCAACCTCGAGACCTCGCACCTGCTCGGGTGACAAATAGGCAAACTTCCCTTTGATGGCGCCTGCCTCCGTGCGCGACAGCTTTCCCGATGCTTTGGCCACGCCAAAGTCAATCAACTTGACTGAACCGTCAAAGCCGACGATGACGTTTTGGGGTGACACATCGCGATGGACGACGTGAAACGGCGTTCCGCTCGGATCGACCTTTTCGTGCGCGTACGCGAGGCTGCGTGCCACCCGGGCTATCACGTGGAGGACGAAATGAAGGGGTAGCTTGTCATCCCGCTCGTTCGCTGCGTCCCAGATCGCGCGAAGGTCTTCGCCGTGCACGTATTCGAAAGCGATGTACCACGTGCCCGATACGTTTCCGAAATCGAGGCAGCGGGCGATGTCCGGGTGAGTGAACTCCGAGACGATTTTTGCCTCGTCCGCGAACATCGCCGCGAACGCTTCGTCCTCCGCGATGTGCGGCAGGATGCGCTTGAGCGCAACCGGCGCGCCCGTCTCCATGTCCCTTGCGAGAAACACCTCCGCCATTCCGCCCGCGCTGATGCGGCGGACGATCTCGTAACGCCCAAAGACTTGCGGCGTTCGTTGCGAGGCAAGGGGGTCGCTCACGCTTGAAGTCCGCCCTCGAGGAAACCAGCGTTCATCCCGGCGTGGAACGTTACTGGCAAATGACAAAAAAGGTAAGCGATACCGCGTTTTACGGCTTCGTGCGGCCCTTGAGACGTGTCTTGGCGGCCTGCAAGGGGTGCCAGGTATTGTAAGGGACGAGGGCGGTGTCTTCAAACATGAGGTGCGCTCCGGGAGCTTGTCCTCGCGTAAGGGTCACGCTGATGTGCTTGGGCGCAGGTGCGGTTTCACCCGCGAGGTCGAGATTCGCGCCGAGTAGAGCGTGGGTTTCAATAGGAACGATGAGTTTCTCTTTGCACCCCATGCGATCAAGTAACTTGACCATCGCCTCGGTGTTCGCGATCGATTCGCTGTGGCCGGATGGAAGTTCGACCCAAGTGAGCATGCCCTCGTCGTCGTCGAGTCCTAGTACGGCTCGGGCGACCGCACCCTGTCTTGCGCCTCGAAGGATCGCTTCTCCACCTGGAGGTTGCTTCTCACCGATCGCGAATTCCCCGCGCGTCAGCCAGAGTGCCGGGCCATGATCCTTCGTCGCGCCGTCGATCGAGAATACGGCACTCGCATCGCCTGCCTTGCCGAATTTGAGGGTGTGCGGATCGACTCGGAGCACCCTCACGCGAAGGTCTGCGCGCGTCGCGTCGGGGCGCAGCGTTGTCGTTGCGATGGCGTAAGGAAACCCGTGCTGGGGTAAACCCTTGACGCGCCAAGTGCCTTCGCCCGGCTCGCGGGGAGTGACCGGAGTCGCAATGTCTGCCCCTGGCAAAATCGGGCGCGCGGTGAGGTAAAAGAAATCGCGCCCTTCGCGCTGGATGTATCGCGGGAAATTCATGTGCCCCATGCCGCGAATCATTCGACGTCCGCGGAAGGCCCAGTCTGGCATTTGTGAGATCTTGCCTTCGGCCTCCCAGTCCGTCTGCATCGGACGTCCGAGCGCCTTCATCTCCGATGCGGGTCTCACGTTGTAGAATTCGAACCCCGCATGACCCGGGTTCATGTCGAGGTGAATGGCGTACGAACAGCGCGCAGCGAGCATTGCGGCGCCGATATCTTCGGCGGAAATGCTCATGCTCCAAAAGTAACCAACGTTGTTCTCTTTCGTGAGGCAAATCGCGCTTCGAGCCGTGTGGATGTTGTCAGACCAACCAGGAGGCGTCCCTCCCCACCACGTGCGGTTCCAAGGATTGAACTTGTCGAACTCGACCACGGGCGTGAGGTTCTGACGAAGACTGAGAACTTCAGTGGGCACGTCTGCACCGGGTGGCCAAGTGCCGAAAGCCGTCGAACCATCCTTGAGCTCCATCACGGTCGCGCCGTAGGGCTTTGGCGGCAGGTAGAGAATGTCATTCGCCTGCATGCCGAACTCGCCATGCTGCGCTTGGAAGCCTCCGTTGAACGCGGCAACGACGCGGCGCATGCGTTCCGGGGTTCGTGGAATGAGGCCAGGGCCACGCTCGCCCGTAGCGCTCACCGGCTCCACGGTACCCGACTCCATGTGAGTCGCGATTTGCCTCGGATCCCAAACGGTCGCGAACACGCGAAGGTCAGGACGCTTGACGTTTGGCCGAATGAACGTCGTGATGAACGGCGACACGAGGCCGGGTGTCTCACCGATGAAGGGATCCTGATCGAGGACAATCCACGCACCTTCGCCCGGTAGTGGCTTGTCAAAGAGCGGCATGAGCGGTGGCGGCGGCCAACCCACTTCGGGATCAGTGAACGTGGGTTTCGCGCCCTGTCCTGGAAGACTTCCGAGTTCGGCTTGCACGGACTCCGCAGTGACCTGCTTGGCGCCGCCGTTCGCGCGGAACCAATCGAGGCCCGTGAACGCGGCCGTTTTCACCCATTGAGTGCGCTCGTCACCGACGGCAGCGCGCATGCGGTCCGCGCCCCATTGCAAAAACTCGGGAGGACGCGTGAGCTCGTCGAGCGTGGGGCGAACGCGATCGCCGCCTTCGACGACTGTCCCCTTTGTGGGATCGATGCGCACTCGCTTTCCGTCCACGAGGGCAACGAGCGCTCCACTTTCGAACGACAACTTCACCTGATCGGCTGGTGGATCGAGCGCGAATGCGTGGTGCACCACTCCGTCACTTTGGCCGAGCATTTGCCAATTGGCGACGCGCACCTGAAAGCGCTGAAGGGCGGAAAACCCTTCCGCCAAGCCAGGCTGCTGACGACCTCGAACGTCAAGCAAGTGAACTGCTGTCACAAGCGGATCAGCGGTCGTGACGTAGGCCGCAAAACGATCGGAAACGACAGGACGGCTTTCGTCGACGGAGGTCGTTTCGGTGAGGCGATGCGCGGCGCCAACTTCGAGAAGGGCGCCTTCAGGAGATAAACGCGCCTCTACGAGATACAAATCAGCGGGCTCTTGCGCCCTGCCCATGCGTACAAGCGCTCGCGCGTTCGTCGAAAGCGCGAGGACGACGGAGAGATCGTTTTTCACCCACGTGACGTCCTCGGGCGAGAGCGTCATGCCCTGCGAGGCAAGCTCTCTCGCAAGCGCCGCCGCGGACGACGGGGTGCGTGCATCGACCGGCTTACGCAAGAGCGCGAGGCCCAATCCGACGAGAAGCGCGAACGGAAGCGGCCGAAGCCAGCTTGTGGAAAAACCAGAGGCTGTAGACACGTTTTCCAAACGCTCAGCCGGATGCGCTTCATTCGCGATGGTCAACAGGACGCCGATTATTCACAAAATGGCTAGGGTGTCATCTTGAGCGTAGTCCACGCGAGTGGTTGCCAACATCGGTGACATGTGTGACAACAATATTGCCATCGACTGGGCGCGTTACGACTTTTTTAGCGCAAAGTGGCAATGGCGCAGTGTGTGCATCGGTAGGGCGGAAGGGCGGAGGAGCACGCGGCGTGAACGTTTGGCAAATGACCGGAAAGGGTTGGCTCGTGGGTGTGCTTCTGGCCGCCTGCGCCGCTCCGACGTTGCCATTGCCTCCACCGGTTACGCCTATCATCCGCGATTCGTCTCGGGCCGGGTACAAAGTGCTCGCTTCGACAAAGGGTGTGCAAGCTGGCGCCTACGTGATTGCGCTTAACTTGAACACCGCGCTGTCGAACGACGATCGCGTCGATGGGACCATCGCCGATGACGTTGGCAGCTGGCAGCTCGAAATGCGTGCGACGAAGGGTGACGTGTTTGAGATCAAGCAGCAGGTCGGAGGCGACGAGAGTCCGCCGCTGACAGTGACGGTTCCTTAGCGTGACGCTCAAGTACTACGGGTTCTCCGGCTCATCGACGCTGCGAACGAGTGTCTTGCCTGGCTTGGCGAAGACCGTCGCTCGGGCAATACGGTCAAGTAACTTGAACTCTTCAGGCTGCGACTTCGGGTAGAGGAACGTGACGACACAGCCCCTGCGCTCTCGGACCATGTACCAGGCGTGCCGGCTGTACCAGGCACCGTTCTTATCTACTTGCGCCTCTGTCTCGACGTGAACCGCGGGCGTGCCCTCCCAAGTGTCTTTGGGATCGTTCTTCACAACCTTGACCTCTGCGAAGTTGCGCTTTTCGGCTGCCTCTACGACCCGCGCAATCTCGCGACGATCCTGCGAAATGGGATCGTCGAAGAGCCCGAT
>JAHFDY010000169.1 GCA_023248735.1 Myxococcales bacterium | reverse complement strand
CCATGTTTTTCATGTGCCGTTTGCGGTGAAGCTTGCGAAATATGAGGAGCTCTACACGTTTGTCTGGTGGTCCGGCACGCGCATTTTTGGGTACGTGCTGGTTCCGTTTTCGCTTTGGAAGCTCATTTTTCGAAGCGATTCGTTGCTCGATATGGGCCTGCGCGCGAAGGGGTTCTTCAAGCACTTTTGGATTTACGGACTCTTTCTTGGCGTGGTTTTGCCTGCGATGTACGTCGTTAGCAAGCAGGCGGATTTTGGCGCGTACTACCCGTTTTACAAACACGCCTCGCGCAGCTGGTTCGACTTTCTGATCTGGGAAGCGATGTACTTTGCGCAGTTCTTCGCGCTCGAGATGTTCTTTCGCGGCTTTTGGGTGGCGACGCTCAAGAGGAGCTTTGGTTCGGGCGCGATCTTCGCCATGGCGGTGCCGTACTGCATGATTCACTACGGCAAGCCCTACCTCGAAGTGGTGGGCGCAATCATTGCGGGCATCGCGCTCGGGTCACTGAGCATTCGGACCAAGAGTATCTACCAGGGGTTTCTCGTCCACGTGACGGTCGCCGGACTGATGGACTGGCTGGCGCTCAGTCACCGTGGGCAATTGCCGCTGGTGTTCTGGCCGCCTGGGTGACCGACGCGGGTTGGGTCCTTAGACGTCAGGACAAGCGCCTGGCGGAACTTAGCGCCCGAGCAACGCGATCGCCTGCGTCAACGCTCGGCCTCGCGTCGGATTCCGGAGCTTCGTCCCGTAAATTTCCGATAGCGCGCGCAGCGCAAGCTTCGTCGCGGCACCATTTCTCTCACCCCAAACGGTCACGGCAAGCCGCCGCCACAGTACCGCCTCGAGCGCCCGCGGCCTATGGTCAAGCGCGTTGACGGCTCGCTCCACAATCTCCGTCGACGTCGGGTCCGCCTTCATTGCCTTCAGGAAATAGCCCAGCGCACGCTCGTTGCGCCTCCACCGCGCAACGCACGCCTCGCCTGCTTCGCAAAGCGCCAGTGCACGCAGAACCTCGTTGGGAGCAGCTGCAATCTTCGCTTCGGCTGCCTCAAGCGCCTCGCGGCTCTCGCGGCTCTTCTTTCGTGCCGTGGGCCGCATGCGAATCAATACGAGCAGCCCAAAAAGGACAGCGAGAATCACAAGCGGTAAGCGCAAATCAGTCATCCGGGCGTGTCCAGTTGTAACAGACGCCGAAGACGCGCTGCGACCGGAAAGTGTGGGAATAACCGATGCAACCCGCGCGATACTTGCGTACGAGCTCGCGCTTCTGCACGATCAGAGGTCATCGTGTCCCGGTTTGCCCTTCTCTGTGCTCTCGTGTCCGTGTCGGTCGCCCTTTCCTCCGAGAGAGCGAGCGCGGATATTTTTCAGTACACCGACAAAGACGGAGTCATCCACTTCAGCAATGCAAGACCAAAAGACGCGAAGTTTCGCGTCTACTCCCGGGGCGGCGGCGGTCCTAAACGAATCTCGGTTGCAAGCGGTGTGGTTCCCGTTGCGCCAACCGACCGAGACCCTACGCGCTACACGCGCTACGACGAATGGATTCGTCAAGCTTCTTCACTGTACCAAATTCCCGAGCAACTCGTTCGCGCGGTCATCAAGTGCGAGAGCGATTACGACCCTCGTGCGGTCAGCCCCTCGGGCGCGCGCGGGCTCATGCAGCTGATGCCCGATACGGCGGGACGCATGCAAGTCAAGGACATTGACGACCCCCGCGAGAACATCTTCGGCGGCGTCCGCTACTTGCGCATCTTGGCGAACCTCTTCAATGGCGACCTTTCGCTGACCATCGCGGCCTACAACGCCGGCGACGGTGCGGTGATGCGAGCAGGCGGCATTCCGCCGTATCAGCAAACGCGCGAGTACGTCACTTCGGTTACCAAGTTCTACCATCGCTATCGTTCACAAAAAGATGCGATCGAAGCGAGTGTTGGACGCGATTAGTCGCTCGCTACGTTAGGGCGACTCAGAGCGACTCGATGAACGTAAACGCATCCGTTATGGCAGCCGGGGTGGCGTACATGCTGTGGTGCTCAGCTGCCGGCTCTTCGTAAAGTTTATTTACGGTTCCTCCGTGCTTCTCGACCCACGCCTTCGCGTTCGCCATGCTCGTACATCGCGGCTCGCCTGTGGTCTCGTCGACATCTTTGCCGCCGCAGTACATCCACATCTTGCCGCCTGCCATCGCGGTGGTGTCACCCTTCGTGTCGAGCGCGACCAAGTAATCCGTCGGCTTTGCCGTCGTCGGCCACGCACCTGCATTGGCGATCACGCCCTTGAGTCGCTTCTGCCCAGCGCGATCGCGCGCTAGCACCTCGAACGATTGCGCGCTGCCACGCGAAAATCCCATGAGCGAGACTTCAGCGCTCTTTGTGCCGCACACGCTGTCCATCTCGTCGAGGATCGCGACCATGCGCTTGTAGAGAGTCTCGCCGTTGCTGTAGTCATCCGGCGCTTGCTTGCCCTCGTAGTACCACCTGAGCCCGATGAACGCGAAGCTGTGCGGCGCAAATGATGGCTCCCAATCGGCGAATTCGTACTCAGGCGCGCCTGAGGTTCCGTGAAGCACGAACACGATGCGTCGCTTGGTCTTGCTAAAGTGATCGGCCGGAAACCATGCGCCATAGTACGTGTCGTCGACCTTGCGATAGCCACCACCTTCGGTGAGCAATTTGGCACGCTTTTCAGCGTTCGTACCCGACACCGCTGGGAGATTGGTTTCGCGCTGAGCGGCGAGCCAGGCACTGCAAGTACTTGCGGTCGCGGTCGTGCCGGGCGCATCGGTCGGGACCGCGTCACTGCCCGCTGCGGCGTCAGATGCCGCATCCGGGGGTGCACTGTTGGTGGTTCCGCAGCACAGCAGAACGCCGAAGGACAAACCAACAAGTCGTGTGCGCACCATGGATCCCTCCCGAGTAACATCCCAATGGTCGCGCGATTCACGTTGGGGCGCTAGCACGAACGCGCGAGCCTACATGCGCTCGAGCACCCCGATGCCTAACAAATCGAGGCCGCTCGAGAGCACGTCACCCGTAAGCTGTGCGAGTCGCAGGCGTCCGGGTCTCACTTCGGGCTCGGCCTTGAGCACAGACAATTCGCTCCAGAAGGTCGAAAACTGCGCAGCAAGTTCGAACAAGTATTCGCAGAGAGCATGCGGCCTCGACGTCAGCGCCACCTGCTCAACCACATCGTCGAAGGCGAGCAATGTCATCACAAGCACGCGCTCCGTGGGTTCAAATGAGACGAGCGCACCCGGGACAACGCCCGCTGCAGCCGCCTTCTTCATCAAGGACTGAATGCGCGCGTAGGCATACTGAAGGTACGGCGCAGTGTTGCCCGTAAGGCTCAGGGCCTTGTCCCACGTAAATGTAACTAGCGTTGTTCTATCTTTCGAAAGATCGTTGTACTTGACCGCTCCAATGCCTACAACGCGGCCGACCTCGAGAACCTCGCTGTCAGTAAGCTCGGAATTGCATTCTCTCGCGACCACAGCGGCGCGACGCTCCGCTTCGTCGAGAAGGGCTTCGAGCCCGATGAGGTTACCCTCGCGCGTCGAAATCGTTCCTTCGGCAAGCCGCATGAGGCCGAAGAACACGTGCTCCATGCTCGTCCTCACGCCGAGCTGCCTGCACGCCGCGAAGAACTGTCGAAAATGTAACTGCTGACGATCGTCAGTTACAATAATGACGCGCGAAGCCCGCCAATGCTCAACGCGATAGAGCATTCCCGCAATGTCGGTCGTGCCGTAGAGGAAGCCTCCATCCTTCTTCTGCACAATCAACGGAGCCATCGCCTCGCCGTCGCGCGCCTTGTCGAACCGGACGACGATCGCGCCCTCGCTCTCTTCAGCGAGCCCCTTGTCGAGGAGAAGTTGCACGGTGTTTGCAAGTTTGTCGTTGTAGAAGCTCTCGCCGAGCACCACGTCGAACGAGACGTCGAGCCGGCTGTAGACGCGCTCGAACTCGCGCATCGATACATCGATGAACGTCTTCCACAACGCGACGTTTTCTTTGTCGCCTTGCTGCAACTTAACGAGCTCCGCACGTGCCTCCTGTAGGAGAGGTGGCGCGTCGTCATCGTCCTCGTCGGCGTCGCCGTCAACCTTCTTGCCGATCGCGATCTTCTGCGCTTTCTCTTGCTCGGTGAACATGATGTAGAGCCGGAGCAATTCTTGAACCGGGCTATGCGCAAATGCGCTTTCGTCGAGCCACTTGCGGTGCGCGACGATCAACTTCCCGAACTGTGTTCCCCAGTCACCAAGGTGATTGTCGGCGATGACGGTGTAACCAACGGCCCGCAACACGCGCTTGATGGCGTCGCCAATAATGGTCGAACGAATGTGTGCGATATGCATCGGCTTCGCCACATTTGGGGACGAATAGTCGATGACGACAGTCTGCCCGACGCCAATCTGCCGCAGCGATAGCGCCTGGCCAACGTTGTCTTTCAGCCACCCGTCGGCAAGGTGCACGTTCACGAACCCAGGCCCTGCGATGTCCGTCGATCGCACCGCAGGGTGTTCGGCAAGTGCCTTGACCAACACCTCCGCGAGCGCCCGCGGTGGCTGCTTCAGCGACTTCGCGAGCTGCATGGCCGCCGCACACTGCAGATCGGCCTTTTGCGATCGATCGATCTGCACCTTGCCGGTCAGATCGACTCCAAACGCCCGAGAAAGCGCCTCCGCACCGCGCAATCCGAGTTCGTGTGTGAGAGGCAGCATCTGCTTCCGGGTTACACCCGGGTCACGAGAGCGGCAAGCCGGCTATGCAGGACGATCGGGCGGCAGCGGTACCAATTCGATCTGGTGGAACTTCGCGTAGTCGATCTGCCTCCTCCCATCGTCAAGAATCTGAATGATGTCGACGAACCGGCCCCCCCGCACGATGTCGTTCATGCTGTACGAGTAGCGCGAATGGACCGGCTGCGAGGTGGTCTCATCAATGCCGGATAGGCTCAAGATGAGCAGCGCCGTCCCAGCGTTGAGCCTCTCCAAAGCGCCGTCATCGAAGAAGTGCGACGACGCTTCGATCCGATGCATTGCAAGCCACGTGAGCGAGAAACTTCGGTTGACGTTGCGTACAAGCGGCAGTTCGACCGGCCTTCGAATCGTGTCGCCTTCGGACGTTGTCTCGGACACGAGCAACGTTGCAGTAAGGCGAGCCTCCACAATCTGGTTGTGCCGCCAGTTTGCCATACGGAACATAAGATGTGGGACGCCGTCACGATTGCCGATGACGCACTTGTCGCTAAAGAGCACCCTGGCGGTGGGTCGTGCGAATTTCGCAAAGAGGATTCCCGTGAGCAACGCGGCGAAGAACGTCCCAAATAGCGCCTCGATCGTCACGAGAACGTGGGCGTAGAACGTCGCGGGCGCCATCCCGCCATAGCCAATCGTGGCCATCGTTTGCACGCTGAAGAAAAACGCATCGGAATACGAGCCAGAACGAGCGTCGTGAATCGAATGCGGTTGAAGCATATAGAGCCCCGCAAAAACCGCATTTGTCGCGACGTAGAGTAGTGTCGCCAGCCCAAAAAACTGGGCCCAAGAAGTTCGTAACAGCGTGTGATACAAATCTTCATGAAACGCGACCTTGCGGCCGATCGCTTTTACGGGAAATAGTGCCCCTTGAGTATCCTGCGAAAGGCGCAGGCGGTCGTTCGCCATGCGCTACTCTCGCTCCACTTTCGATGACGTGGCAAATCTACGAGGATCTTTCCACCGAACTTGCCAAATTGACGTTCGATGCGCCGGTTACTCACGTCTACAATCCGCTCGTTTACGCAGGTGAGCCGGCCCGAGCCTACGTGCAGAAGTTCGCGAGCAAAAAGGTGCGAGCGATCTTGCTGGGGATGAACCCCGGACCTTGGGGCATGGCGCAAACCGGTGTTCCATTCGGTGAGGTGAATCTCGTGCGCGACTTCATCGGCATCGGCGGGCACGTCCGCAAGCCCGATCGCGAGAACCCCAAACGCCCCATTGTTGGATTCGACTGTAAACGAAGCGAAGTGAGCGGCGCGCGTCTTTGGGGCTTTGCGCGAGACCGATTCGTAACCGCGGAAGCGTTTTTTCAACGATTCTCCGTGCTGAACTACTGCCCGCTCGTCTTTATGGAAGCGAGCGGTAAGAATTTTACGCCGGACAAACTGCGCAAGAGCGAGCAGTCCGCGCTCTTTGCGGCATGTGACGACGCCCTCAAGAGGACGCTCGTCGTCCTCGATCCGGAATTCCTCATCGGCGTCGGCGCCTTCGCCGAAGAATGCCTTAGGCGCGTCGCGAAAACCCACAAGAAGATCTCGCGCGTCTTGCATCCGAGTCCTGCAAGCCCGAAGGCGAACGCCGGGTGGGCGGAAGCGGTAGCGCGCGACCTCAAAATACTCGGTCTACTTGATTGATTGGTTCCGTTACTTTACCAACGGTGCGGACGCCTCGGGTGCGTCGAAAACACCGGCGTCGACGGGTATGTCGACAAGCGCCTGAATGCGGGGAGGCCACGCAAGCTGCCAGCGCCTCCCCGTTGCGCGATCGCGAAGCTCGAGCTTGTCGCCGCGATCGACTGCGGGAAACGCAACGTCTGCCGTGGTCACGACATTCGCGTCGATGGCCGCGGCAACGGAACGTCTTCCTTCGTGGACTTCTGCGCCCAACATCGGGAAGTTAAATCGCACGCGTTCGACGAGCACGCCGCGATCGAAAAGTTCGAGCGCAAAACGACCCGTCCAGCGCTCGATCGATTCGGGCTTCGGAAGGTCAACCGTGTTGACGTTCTGTATGCCTGGCGCATTTCGGTCCCACTTCACGACGAGCTGATGCCTCCGCTTGGCGTAGAGAGGCGCAGGATCGGGAACTTCGGATGGGCCCCTACGGATAGCGTGAGGACGTTTCTTCGCAGGGTACTTGAGCTGTTTGGGGGCTTCGGCGCGTGACACGGCGAAGGGCGCGAGCGACAAAGCGGACGCTAGGGCGAGAATACGTACGTGAGTGCTTGATCCCATGCGGATGCAGCTCCTCCTAGCGCGTCCCACCACTGCCGCAAACGGAGCGGAATTGGCGCGGACAAAATCAGGGGTTCCTCACGAAGGAGGGTCACGCGAGCAGCGTGCAAGACCACTCGATTGAACGTGAGCACGCGTCCGTCGCTCAATGTTGCCCTGGGTTTGCCCCCGTAGGCACGGTCGCCGAGAAGTGGCAGCGAAGCGTGCGAAGCGTGCACGCGAAGCTGATGCGTGCGTCCGGTAACGGGCTCGAGCACCAGCATCGCGAAGGACCCTGTTTGGGCAATCACGGCGTAGCGTGTCTCTGCGTGAGTGGCTTCCTTGCCATCAACCATCCGCAATTTTGGATCCCGTGCGCGGCCGATCGGATTCGTCCAGATTCCTGACGTTTGTCCTGTGCAACCAACTGTCAGTGCAACATAGCGACGCTCGTAGCGACCTTCTTGGCGCAGCTGGGCGAGCGACCCACGACCGCGCGTGGTTATGGCAAACGCCACGACACCACTCACGTCAAGATCGAGGCGTGACGTCGCGTGCAGCGCTTGAGCCGCAAGGCCGAGCGACTTTTCGACTTGTGCCTGAAGCGAATGCGCCCTTCCCGATGCATCGGCTACCGTGGGCATGCCCGCAGGCTTGTCGACAACCGCAAGGTCGGCATCACGATGAATCCATTGCCACGCGCCTGCCTCTTCGCGGATACGCGAAACCGTCACCATGTCGCCTGCGACAATCCGATGCGTGCCGCTTTCGACGCGCTTTCGACCAACAAAAACCCGGCCCTCGCCTACCGCGCTAGCATCCACCTTCGCACGGCTAAGTAGTTCTTCCACGGTCGTGCCGTCGCCCTTGCCCACAACCCAGAGAAGCCGCTCGCTCATCCTCGAAGCTTCTCGATGATGCCCCGATCGCCGTCCACGCGAACGCGGTCGCCCGTTTTGATCGCGCGCGTCGCGCCAGCCACGTTCACGACACTCGGCACTCCAAACTCCCGCGCGACGATGGCGGCGTGCGACAGCGGCCCCCCAAGCTCTGTCACAATCCCCGCAGCAAGCAGAAACAGCGGCGTCCATCCGACATCAGTCGTGTGAACGACGAGCACCTCGCCAGGCTGCAGCGAGCCCATTTCTTCGGGCCCGAAGAGTACGCGCGCGCTTCCTTCGACGACACCCGAAGCCGCAGGGAGGCCTCTCAGCGTATCGCCACCCGAAGGCGGCAACACCACGGGAGGCGGCGCTCCCATAAACGTCGACGGAGGATCGGGGCGCGCACTATCGCGCGCAAATTCCGCTCGGCGTGCCTTCACCAACGCAGACAAATCACTTCGAGTGTTGCGAAGCGCGTGCTTCACTTCATCGGCGGTGAGAAAGAACGCGCTCCGCACGAGTGCCAAATGAGAGCCCGAGGAGGCGAGTGCGGCGTAGTCGACCGCAAGTTGGGGATCGCGACGCAGCAGGCGGCGATCGGCATCAAGCGCGGCGCTGCGCAACATGCCGAGCACACGCGTTACCCAGGTACGCATGCGCTCACGCAAGCGCGAGGCCTTTCGCGCGCGAGCAACGAGATGCCGGAGTAGCGTCTGCTCGACCATCGTGAGCTTCGGCAAGAGCCTGCTCATCTCGGTCTCCGAGGAGAGCTTCCCGCGAGCGAGCGCTTCATCAACGTCTCGTCCCTCGCCACGGAGCGCAATTCGTAACATAACAAGGACTGTTTTATGATCTTCGCGCCAACGCGGCGTCGAGAGCTCAGCTTCGCGCACCGCCCTATGGCCATAGAGATCGAGAAAACTCGCGAGTGCGCGTTTGGTGGGGCCCTCAGGAATCGCATCGAGGCCCACCGTTGATTCTCGTTCGACAATGACGCGCGCCTCGGGTTCTCGCCGAGCAATCAATGCGATGTGCATAATGCCGATTGCGGGGCGCGCGCTCTCGAGATCGCGGATACCACTCGTCAAGCTCTGCGCGAGTCGATCAGCATCGATGGGTTCAACGCGCTCAAGCAACAAGCGCAGTGCCAAATGGGATCCGAGCGCGCTGGACGCGCACGTGAGCATGACGGTTCCGGACTGTGCGAGAAGCGCCTCGGTCTCGGTGATGTTCTTCGCCAAACCCTCGTCTGGCAAAATGGCGAGATCGAGCTCGTTGTTCGCCCGCCAGACCTTCTCTGCGTACGCCTCAAAGGCTTCGACGCCAGCGTCGAGCCGCAGCTGCTCCTTGCCGAGGGTAAACGCCGTCATCGGCAAGCGAGCGTAGAAGCCAAGGCGCGAGACGCCGAGAACCTGGGTTGCGAGTTCATCACCTCCGCCTCCGCCTCCGAGTTCAACAAGCGTGCGTGGATCGAGAAACGGCACTTGCGCGGCGATGCGCATGAACTGCGTCAGGTTCAAGTAGAACCGGCCGCGCACATTCGAAACGAGAACCGCATTTTTGGGCACGCGACAACCGAGCGCGGCGAAGGCGCGGCGAAACCCCGTCTCGCTAAACCCACGCGCTATGGACCACGTGAACGGCGTCGCCACTCCTGGCAGGGCCTCACCCACGTTTGCGTTGCTCCACACCGTTGCGGCGTCGCCACCCTCAGGAAAGCCGAGACCCGTGACGGGCCTCGCCTGGACCACCCAAGTGCGCGTGGCGTCACACACGAACTCAACGTCCCAAGGCGCGCTGTCGAGACGCTCGAGACGCGTCGCGAGATCAGCCAGCTCTGAGAGGCGCGCATCCCCGAGCGCTGGTTGGTCAGGTTGATTGACGTTTATCTCTTCAAGGCCGCGCTCTG
>JAHFDY010000016.1:34550-38875 GCA_023248735.1 Myxococcales bacterium | reverse complement strand
CCGGCAGTCGAGTGCGAAGGTGCTACGCGTGCCGCGCTTGGGATCGAAACCTGCGTGCCGCTGGACGATTGTGATGCCGCGTTTCCTCCGGCAGGGACGAGCGTGGTGGTATCGAAAAGTGGTGGCACATTCGGCGGCGCTACAGTCGTCAATAATATTGACGATGCGATTGAAGCGGCCGAGTTTGGCGGAACGATTGCACTCGCGGAGGGGACTTATCCGCGTTTTGACGTCACCAAGAGCGTGAACATCGTTGGACGCTGCGTGAGCAAAGTGAAAATCACTGGCACGGACGCCCGGCATCGAAACGTCTACATAGCCGATGCCGATGTGACCCTTTCGCACTTGTCGTTTGAAGGTGGTGCGGTGGTCGCGGCGGCGAGTGTTCAAGGCCACGCGCATGTCGTCCTCGAAGCCGTGCGCGTCACGAGCCCGACGATTTCGATCCTCTCTGGCTACGGTGCGCAGATCGACGTTCGTTCTTCGGTTCTCGAGGGTGGAGGCGCGACCGAGTCCGGCCGGGTTAGCGCGAGTTCTAGCGGGAGCGTCAATTTGGTTGACTCTCAGATCCGACACGCAGACGGGATCGGTGATGCGTTCGATCATGGAACGATCGAGCTCACGCGCGTGGTTGTGACCAGCCCGTTGGCGAGCGGGACCAAGAGCGCAAGCCATGTTTCGGGCGGCGGAACGATCACAGTCAAGGAGAGCGCCCTTCGCGTCAGCCGGGCGTTTGCGCACGTTGCGGCAAAGGTGCCCGATTCGCCCGACAATCAACCAACAGATGTGCCGGGCTCGATTCGTGTTGAGGCGAGTGAGATCATCCAGGAACGTGCCTCGCCCGCGTCGTTCATTCTTGGTGACGAAGGAGCCTCGATCGACGTGCGCGGCTCTGTCATTCGCTACCTCGCAACGGTCGCCATTGCCGTCGGTAACGCAACGAGTCTGAGCGTGAGCGATTCGACTTTTCTGCCCGATGCGAGTCGGGTGGACTATCGCGGGATCGCGATCGCTACGAGCGGAGCGCGTGCATTGTTCGAACGTGTCGCGATGTTTGGCGCGCAGGAGGGCGTGTTCGTCGTTTCTCACAACGGGAGCTCGTTGACGCTCCGCGATTCGCTCATCGATGGGGTTTCCTTCCGCGAGGAGTTCGTCGGTGACGAGGGCGACAGCATCTCGACTGCCATCGTCGTTGGTGGAGGTGACGCCCAGCTCACGCTTGAAGGGACCGTTATCCGCAACGTTGAGGGCACCGCGGTCGCGCTCGGTGAAGGTGTCAATGCGCGAGTTGTCCGTTCGGTGATCGAGAATACGCACGAGGTGCCCGATACGTTGACCGGGGCGTCCGGCCGCGCATTTGGCAGTGCGGTCGAGATGCGTTCCGGAAGTCTCGAAGTGTCAGACACTGTCATTCGTCGCAACGACGGCAATGGCCTGGCTATCTACGGGGGTACCGCATTGATCTCAGACTCGCGCATTCTCGAAAACCAGACGGGTATTCGATGCTTCGTTGACCTGCGCATCCTTGATCAGAGACCCGACCGCCTCGATGCCGACACGGTGCTCCTGTATCAGACAGTCGTTCACGGCAATGCTGTCGATTACAGCAATGACATGTTCTAACGCTTAGGGAGTGCTCCGCAGCGAGCACGACGCGACGTTCACGCGACGTTCACCGCACGCGACGACGTCGATGCTGCATTCAGAAACTTCCGCATAGCCTGGCGCGCATGCATCGAAGGGACCGCAGCTGCACACGTCGCGATTCACGCAGCACTTTCCGCCTGAACATCGGGAGGTGCTTGTGACCGTGCGATAGGGCAACAAACTGCACGTGCATCCGGTCTCCGTCGGTAAGCAATTGAGCGGTAGGCACTGACACTCTTGTCCTTCCTCCGGCCATGTTGTCGGTGCGCAGCAGAGCGTTTGCGGAATTGACGTTGTGCTGCACACAACGTCATTCGTATCTTTCGATGTCACGCAGGCACAGCTCACACCCTCGGCACCTGTCGGTTCTCGACACGACGTCTTGCTCGTCCCGCTGACCGTTTGGCAAAACGCGCCGCACCGCGTTCGCACGCAGGCTTGCAAACTCGCGCCAGCCGTCGTTGTCGGCGTCGAAACGAGAAAGGACGCACACGACGGACTACCAGTCGGCTCGCTGCAGCTCTCGAGCAGCGTGATCGTAGGGTCGCACGCTTTGTCGCCGCAGCAACCGTTCGTCTCGGTTTCACAACGAGCCGCGACACACGACCCGCACTGCGCATCTTCACCGCGCACGTGACACGTGCTGGCTGCTTCGGGCAGCGCAAGAGCGAACGCGCAGCCGAGCATCGTGACGCCGCAGTAAATCAGCGCAACAAAATAACGCCGCATTCTTCGATGAGCGTATCAGAATCGCTTCGTGTCCGACGTCCATCTGAACGTCGTGATACGACTAGGTCCCGTGCTTAAGGCGACGATCATGCGCGCGCTCGCCGGTCGTTTCGGACCAGCCGTTATCGCTCTTGCGACGCTTTGGCCGCGCCCGGCGTTGGCAGCCGAGCTTCACGAAATGCAGCTGGCGCAGGCTCTCTTTGAAGACGCAAGAAAGCTCATGGCCGGTGGCAAATGGACCGAAGCCTGTCCGAAGCTCGAGGAGAGTCAACGCCTCGACCCTGGGGTTGGGACGCTGCTCAATCTCGCGTTGTGCAACGAGAACATTGGCCGGCTTGCAACCGCGCACATTGAGTATTCCGACGCGCTCGCGCAGGCGATTCGTGAGAAGAACGCGGAGCGTGAGCAGTTTGCGCGCGAACATCTAGAACGTCTAACCCCTCGCGTACCCAAGCTAACCATTCGCCTCGCGTGTGAGGGCCAGGCGATCGCAGCTGAGCGCACCGTCATTGTTGACAATGCGGCGTGGACTCCCCAAGCGCACGGACTGGCGGTCTTTGTGGACCCAGGCGAGCACCGGATCTCCGTGCGATCCAAATTCGGAAGCGGGCCTCTTAAGCGGTTGCGGCTCAAGGAAGGTGAACAGGTCGTCGACGTACTCGACTGCGATGTGGCGCCGGCTGCTCCCAACGCCCCCCATGCGGCGCTCAAAATGAAACGCAGCGGCGCCTTTTGGGTCACGATTGCCGGCGCCGGCGCGTTCGTCGGCACCAGCGTGGCGACCGGTGCGGTTGCACTTGCGCTCCGGAATAGCGCGGCGTCGAAATGTAACTTCGACCGGAACTATTGCGCGACGACGGACGGGCTGGCCGAGGCGTCGGGTGCCCGAACGATGGCATGGGTCAGCACGGGTTTCCTTGCGGGAGCAATCGTGACAGCCGCCGTTGCGTTCATCCTACCGAAAACCAACGTGGCCTTCGCGGTCGCGCCGACGGGTGCAATTGAGGTGCGCGCACGGTTCTGAGCTGCCCTTCGCGTGTGGGAAGGTACGAGGCAAATCACGCTCAGAATGCGTATCCAACGCCTCCTTGTATGCTCACCGCGACGACGGCGGCCTTACCTGCCGCGACACCTATTTCGAGCGGCCTGAGAACAAAGAACAGACCTTCGGCGCCGCGACCTTCTTTTTGCAGCTCCAACTTCTGGACGGTTGCTGATTGCTTCGCGATGTTGAACTCAACGCGGCGGTTCTTTTCACGCCCTTCGGTCGTGTCGTTCGGCGCAATCGGCCGTTTGGCCCCGAACCCCTTTGCCTCGAGGACGCTTGCGGCGACGCCTCCGCGTCCGACGAGATAGTCGCGGACTGCGCGTGCTCGGCTCGCGGAGAGGGCTGCGTTCGCTCCGGGATCACCTTCGGAACTCGCGTGACCTTCAATCGAGATGAGTGTGAGCTGCGGGTTGCGCTTGATGACCTTCGCGATTTCGTCGAGGAGGTCGAAGCTCACGCTTTCGATGACGGCCTCGTTGAGACGAAACTGGATCTTTTGGCGAATCTCAATGTGATCAGCTGCAACCTCGACAAGCTCCTGCTTCGGTGCGTTGTCGGTCGGGCTTGCCTCTATTCGCTTGAGAATTGGAAATAGTCGAACCTCGCCACCACCACCGAAGTACGCGCCGGCATCCTTGTCGTTGTAGATGGCACCCGCGAAACCGTAGGGGGCAATGGTCAACTCGCGCCGTCCTATGGGGACCGCGAAATCGTATCCGACGCGTGCAAGCGTCGCAAACCCGGCGCCCATCGCGAGTTTCTGGGTTAACCCAGCAACGAAGCCATCGTGCCGTCCCGAGAAGTGGTAGCCGCCGTGCAGTTCGAGTTCGTACCCACCACCGTTCTCGACGACGACGACGCCGAGGGGCAGCAACTCGACGTACGCCGGTCCACGTCCCGA
>JAHFDY010000016.1:17900-34540 GCA_023248735.1 Myxococcales bacterium | reverse complement strand
TCCCGACTCGGCTGCTTTTGCCGCCATCGGAGCAAAAAGCAACAGGAGAAAAGCGGTTTGGGAAAAACGAGTAGCAATTGAGCGTGTCGTTAAGATCCGATTCACAAGGTCCTCCACAGCAAAGCGTCTTGCAGTGGGACACGTGGCGGTTGAGACGGTCGCGTCGATTTCTCTTTTGGACATAACCACCGACCATCGATTACGAGCCGGGGACCGTAGCGGCTCGCCAAATGCCCGCCCGCTTGCACCTCTCCTTGCAAACGAGTGACCGAGCGGAGTAGGTTCGCCCGCAAAATGGCTAGCAAATCTGTCCATCTGCCCGTTCTGCAAAGCGGGTTTGGCAACACGCTTCGAAGAGACAACTGGTGGGTCGGGCCCGCCACGACCGGACTCGTTCTCGTGACGTTTGTCGTCTACGCGACGTTTCGCGCTTTCGAAAACAACTTCTACATGAGCGGTCCGTACCTCTCTCCGATGTACTCGCCGCTCATTGACACTAGTTTTGCGAAGGGCTGGCCCATTCCCGTTTCGGGCGCGATGCTCATTTTGGGCGGACCCGCGTCGTTTCGTTTGACTTGCTACTACTACCGCAAGGCTTACTACCGCGCGTTTGCAATGGACCCGCCCGCGTGTGCGGTCGGTGAGCGCAACGGCAAGAACTACAACGGCGAGACGAAGCTTCTCGTCTTCCAAAATTTGCACCGGTTCACGCTCTATGTGGCCATCGCGTTCCTTTTCTTCCTATGGCACGACGCCATCAAGGCGTTGACCGGGTGGAGCGACGGCACGCATCTCAAAGTCGGTACGCTCGTCATTACGATGAATGCGACATTGCTTTCGCTCTATACGTTCTCGTGTCACGCCTTTCGCCACTTGGTCGGCGGCAACGTGAATAGCTATTCGACGGCGCGCTTCGGCATGCTCCGTCACGCGATTTGGAAAAAGGTCTCGACGCTGAACGAGAAGCACATGCTGTTCGCCTGGGCGAGCTTGTTCGGCGTGATGTTGACCGATCTCTATGTGCGATCGGTCGCGTCCGGTGCCATCTCCGACGTGAGGTTTTTCTAAATGAGCGATACGAAGTACGAAACGCACGAACACGACGTGCTCATCATTGGCGCGGGCGGAGCGGGCCTCCGTGCGGCAATAGAAGCATCGAACGAGAACGTCAGCGTCGGTCTCGTTTGCAAATCGCTCTTGGGCAAAGCACACACGGTTATGGCCGAAGGCGGCGTTGCTGCCGCGATGGGCAACGTTGAGCCAAAGGACAATTGGCAGGTTCACTTTCGCGACACCATGAAGGGCGGTCGCTACCTCAATCAGTGGCGCATGGCGCAGCTCCACGCCATGGAGGCACCCGATAGGGTCAACGAGCTCGAGTCGTGGGGCGCGCTCTTCGATCGCACCAAGGACGGCAAGATCCTCCAACGTAACTTCGGTGGTCACAAATATCCGCGGCTTGCGCACGTAGGCGATCGCACCGGTCTCGAAATGATTCGCACGCTGCAACAGCACGGCGTGCACCTCGGCATCAAGGTCTACATGGAGTGCACGGTGTCGCGCCTTCTTGTGGACGGCGACAAGATCCGTGGTGCATTTGGGTACTGGCGCGAGAACGGAAAATTCGTCCTCTTCAAGGCGAAGGCGATCGTTATCGCGACCGGCGGCATCGGCCGAATGTTCAAGATCAACTCGAACTCGTGGGAATGCACCGGCGACGGACAAGCCCTCGCGTACCTCGCGGGCGCAGAGCTCATGGACATGGAGTTCATGCAGTTTCACCCAACCGGCATGGTTTGGCCGCCCAGCGTTCGTGGCACGCTCATCACCGAGGGTGTGCGTGGCGAGGGTGGGACGCTGCGCAACAAAGACGGCAAGCGCATCATGTTCGACTACATCCCCGAGCTCTACGCGAGCGATACGGCGCCGACCGAGGACGAAGCTGATCAGTGGCTTCGCGAGAGCACGTCCGGCACCACCTCGAAGGCGAGGCGAACGCCCGACCTTCTCCCACGCGACATCGTCGCGCGCGCCATTCACTCAGAAGTGAAAGCTGGCCGCGGCTCACCTCACGGCGGCGTGTTTCTCGATATCGCGACGCGAAGAAGCGCAGAGGACATCAAGCGCAAGTTGCCGGCGATGTATCACCAGTTCAAAGAACTCGGTGACGTCGACATCACGAAGGAGCCCATGGAAGTCGGCCCCACGGCTCACTACACGATGGGCGGCATCCGCGTTGATCCCGATTCGCAAGAGTCACGCATCAAGGGGCTCTTCGCCGCCGGCGAGTGCTCGGCGGGAATGCACGGATCCAATCGTCTCGGCGGAAACTCCCTTTCAGATTTGCTCGTTTTCGGTCGCATCGCGGGCCTGCACGCCGCCAAGTACGCAAAGGCCGCTAACGCACCGATGCTCGAAGAAAGTGAAATAAAGGCTGCGGCGCACGAAGCCCTCGAACCGTTCGATCGCACCGAGGGTGAGAACCCGTTCCTCCTTCACGACGAACTCAAAGACGCGATGCAAGTACACGTCGGTATCATTCGCACCGAGCCGGATCTCGAAGCCGGGCTCTCGGCCCTGGAAAAACTGAAGGTGCGCGCGAATCACTTTAAGGTTGAGGACAACCGTCACTTTAACTCGGCGTGGCATCAGTCGCTCGACATGCGCAACATGCTGATCGTGGCCGAGGCCATGTGTCGAGCGGCCATCACCCGAAAAGAGAGCCGTGGCGGACACGCGCGCGATGACTACCCGGAACAAGACAAAGGCCACTGGAGTAAGGTCAACGTGGTCTCGCGAATGAGCGCAAGCGGCGCGATGGAAATCGCTGAAGTGCCGTTGCCGCCTGTCCCCGCCGAAATCCAGAAAGTGCTCGAGGAAGGCTGAGGATGGAGCTGAAGATGGAAAAGAAAGCGAAGCTTCAGATCTACCGCGGCGACCAATCAGGCGGCGAGTTTCAAACCTACGAGGTTGAGACATACCCTGGCATGGTGGTGCTCGATGCCGTCCACGACATCCAGGCAAAGCAAGAGCCCTCACTCGCCGTGCGATGGAATTGCAAAGCAGGTCGCTGCGGTTCGTGCGGAGCAGAGGTCAACGGCAAGCCGAAGCTCTTGTGCATGACGCGCATGTCGGCATACCCAGGCGATGAACCGATCACCGTCACCCCGATGAAGTCGTTTCCGATTCTGAAAGATCTGGTGACCGACGTGTCGCAGAACTTCAGAATAGCGCGGAAAATTCCGGCCTTCGCACCGAAGGCGAAAGAGGCCGACGGCACTTGGCGTATGCAGCAAGAAGACATCGATCGCATTCAAGAGTTCCGCAAGTGTATCGAGTGCTTCCTCTGTCAGAACACCTGTCACGTCATTCGCGATCACGACAAGGCCGAAGAATTCGCTGGGCCGCGTTTCATGATCGCGCTTGCGGGACTCGACATGCACCCGCTCGATACCCTTGATCGGCGTGAGCTCATGAAGACCGAATTTGGCGTTGGGCTTTGCAACATCACGCGCTGCTGCACCGAGGTATGTCCGGAGCACATCAACATTACGGATAACGGCATCATCCCGATAAAGGAGCGCGTCGCGGACGACTTCTTCGATCCGGTCAAGTGGCTGCTTCGAAAGGTCGGCGGTGAGGGCGAGCGGAAGAAGAAAGCCAGCTTGCCGATTTTGCAGGGTGACAAATAGGTAACGACTTTCGGCCCCCTAGTTTTTTGACCAGGCTGGGAGCCCGTCAGTTGCTGCAATGCGACTTGTAGTCGGAGCAGCAGTCGCCGTAGGAGACGCACGCTGTATCGCACCAGCATCCATCAGGTGCTTGCTTCGAGCACGACCCATTGCAACTGTTTTTCGATTGCGGAGGATTTGGCTTCACGGGACCGTTCGGATCTCCGAGCGCGGGAATCGTAGGCGGCTTGGTGGCGTACTCCCAGCCGCCCCACGTTGCTTGTATCGACGTGAGCCACGTCGAAACGGTATCGATTCTGGCGAAGGCGTCCTTTCGATGGTTCGGGCCATTTCCGTCTGGCGTGCAAGAGGTGACGCCAACGACTTTTCCATTGCAGACGAGAGGTCCGCCCGAGTCTCCAACGTCAGGGATACCGTCGCCCCACGCCGTCGAAATATTGAACGACGACACGCTCGTCACCAGCTGGGTTGCGCTGCGCTTGATGAACCCAAACCCTGCGTACGCACCACTGGTCGGCTCGCCATAGCGACCATAGCCAATTGTTTGACACGTTTGTCCGACGGTCGGCATTGTCGCGCCCAGCGCTACCGGGGTAATTTCGGTCACTGGCTTCTGCAAGCGCACAACACCGACGTCCGTTGTTGACCAAGGACACGTCCAGTTGGACCACACAAATGTTGGCGCTGTGGCTTGCGCGATGACTTCATAGAGGTGCGGCTCGTAAGCCGCGCCCTTCAGGTCGAAGTACAGTCCGATGCGATACGCCTTGAATCCATTCGCGAGGCAGTGAGCTGCGGTGAGAACCAGGGTTGGCGCGATCAGGACACCCGTACACGTGGAGTTCCCCCCGGCGTTCTTGACCATCACCTTAACGACGGCGGCATCGTTCGATCGGTCGTCCTGCCCTCCTTGGATCTCACTTTCAACGGTAACGTTGGGTTCGTTCGATGCGGACGTGCACCCTGCGAGAACGAGCAACGACCCGAATATGCGCATCCTGCGCGCTGCGATCGTCGTTTGATGAGAAGGCAATTCGTGCGCTAATCGCGCGCCAAAAAAGTGATGAAACTGATCCATGGATCCTCCGTGGACCCCGACCTTGGTGAACCTCTACCCACGACATGTCGACCATGCAAATCGAATTTCGACAATCGTCAATTTGCGGATCTAGTATTCAAAATACCAAGCAAATTTCTCGTGAACACGATTGCGTTCATGCTGATGAAGAGGTGTTGTCGGCTCCGTCGGTCACGTCTCCTCCCAAGCTGCCTATGAACGACGCGATCAAGCGCAGGGGCCTGTTGTCAAAGCACGACTCGTCCGCCGGAGCCGAGAACTCTACATCGGGCCCAAATTTTCGCCTCCTTCGCGAAGGAGCTAACTTCGCGAATACAGGAAGGATCGATTTCGACCGTGAGACGGCCGTGTTGCGTTTACGTTACGTGCGAGCACACCCAACACCGCTACTGGAGCAGCAATGCACGATCTTTCCCTCAAGAGTCTTGTCGGACACGACCTCAAAGCCGCCCTCGAAAAGGCCACGCTCTATCGCGCGCTCAACCAGCCCGAAGAGGCGGAGAGCATTTGCGAGGATATTCTTGCAGTCGAACCCAAGAACCAAGAGGCGCTGCGCTTGCTTGGTCTCGCCATCACCGACAGGCTCGAGCACCGTGTTGAGGCTTTTGACCACGCGATGAAAGCGTTTGGCAATCTCACGAGCGAGTACGAACGCGTGTACCATCAAGGCATCGCGTGGGAGCGTCTTGGTAAGGCCCACCTCGCGCGCGCGGAAGGCCTCGGCGCACTCACCTCGCTCGAGCACGCACTGGAACATTTCGAGCGCGCCGAAGAACTCGCGCCGCCGAGCGCTGCCGATCCAGTCTTGCGCTGGAACCGTTGCGTGCGACTCATGAAGACGAATCGGATGTTGCAAGACGCGATGAAAGCGCCGCAGTCAAGACAGCCCGGCTTGGGCGACTGAAGCGGCGTTCACTCCGCTTTGCGGAGCGCTCGGTGGGACTACCGCCCTTTGCACTTCTTGAAGCGCCCCTCGAAGATCGTACGAACGTACGACTTATAAGGCGCTTGACCGGGGAAGTGCGGCTGCTCGTCAAACCTCTTGCGCTGTGTGGCTTCCTCGATCTTCTCGAATGCCTCCCACGCTTTCGGGCAATCCTTCGCGCGGATGTAGCAAGTTGCCAGCATGTCGTTGTATGAAAACTCCATCGACGTGATCGTTGTATCGCTCTCGTCGGTGGGCTTCACGACGGGACGGAGCCGTTTCACCGTTGCGTCGGCCGCCGCGCAATCCGCGTTCGTTTGCGCGCTGACTTGCAGTTGATTCCACGCGTACAATAGCTCGTCGCGAGGTGACCGCTTTCCGCCCTGGCACTTGTCCTTGGCGATGGACTCGACCATCCGATCGATGACCTCGTCGCCGTAACTCGACATGTACATTTCCTGAACTTTGCGCATCAGCACCTTGCCGGCATCGCATTGTCCGCTGAGCATGATGCACTGCGCGCGAATGCCCGCGATCTGAGCCTTCGGGTTGCTGCTGAGGCCATCGGGTCGTGGGTCGAGCTTGTCGTGCTTATCGAGATCGGCGAGGCAGCCCTTGCCGTCGCGCGCAGACATTTTCCGATTCGCATCGGTGAAGTGGACGAGCGCCGCCTTCTCCTTGTCGGTATCCGCTTTGAGCTTTCCCGCGAGGCTCTTCGCTGACGGTGTGTCGACGAGGTTTCTGGCTGCTGCTGCGGGATCTTGCGCGTCGGAGAGCTCACGCAACGTCAGGCGCACCGGTGTCTTGCAGCCGCTGACTTCGCGCATCGACTCGCCTTTGCACACCGAGAGATCGCCGCCCTTCTTGTCGGCCTTCGCGGAATTGCGCGTGCTTCCTCCTGCACCGAACCCCCAAGCCGATCCGCCGACCTCACCTTTGATTTCACTCTTCGAGCCGAGTGCGAATGCGCCCAAGTTGTAGCCGTACACGAAGTGCGTGGCGCCTTTGCAAGCCGCTACGTTCGCGATTTCCGCGCGCGTGAGTTCTTCGCGGGTCGCCGACGTGGTGCCGCTTACGTAGTACTCCATTTTGAATTGCTCGCCGGCTTCGACACGCCCGCCGAGGCTTGCAACGCCGAGTGGCAACTTGGCGTAGAGCTCACCTTGGTTCGAAACGTCGATCGATTCGAGCGAACCCGCCGTCCAATCAGGACTGCGATAAGTTCCAAAATTTCCCGGAGTGGACGGACGGCATCCCTCGAGGACACGAAGTTCGCAGCCTTCGTACTGGACGACGACAACGTCCTTCGACGCGCGTGCCTCGAAGCTTGACATGTCTGTCGCATCCCATTCGATAACGAACGGTCGCGCATGATTTTTGGGATTGCACACGTTCGCACCCGCGAACGTTTTGTCCATCATCCGGCTTTGTCCCGATTCGCGAATGCCTGCCGGGCCGATGTTGCCGCCCGCGCCCCCGCAGCCAATTTGTGAAAAAGCCGCAATCGCTGCTGCCGCTCCGACGATGAAGAAAAGTGAGATCCGATTTGTGCCTTGCGCACGCGCTGACTTCCGCATGGTTACCTCTAAGAGGCGCCCAGTGCATGCCCCGTGCCTCCGCGTGCGCCATGAATAAGGCGCGAATTTCGCCGAGACAGTCGGAAAATTCTTGCCGTTTCCGGGTTGTGCGTCGGAAGAGGAGATCCGGCCCATCGTGCCACCTGATTGCGTCTTCGTCTTTTCCGCGCTGAGTCGCGACTTATCCTCGGAAATTTGCAGTAATCGAGGCTAGAAGGAGCCGTGTGGACAAGACTCATTTCGATGTGCTGATCGTGGGCGCCGGCTTGTCCGGTATTGGCGCTGCACATCATCTTCAGAAGAACTGCCCGTCGAAGTCCTACGCGATACTCGAAGGCCGCGAGCGCATGGGCGGCACGTGGGACCTCTTTCGGTACCCGGGGCTCCGATCAGATTCAGACATGTACACGCTCGGCTACTCGTTTAGGCCGTGGACAGATGCGAAGGCGATCGCGGACGGAGAAGCGATCCTTCGTTACATTCGCGACACGGCGCAGGCGGGCGGCATCGTGCCGCACATCCGATTCGGCAATCGTGTGCAGCGCGTGCGGTGGTCGAGTGAGAAGGCCCAGTGGACTGTCGAAGTTCTCGAGGTGACTTCCGGTCGCACGCACTCGCTCACCTGCAACTTCCTCTTCGTATGCGCCGGCTACTACTCATACGAAAGCGGCTACACGCCCGAGTTCCCCGGGCGGGATCGATTCGTTGGGCGCGTCGTGCATCCGCAAAACTGGACGCCTGACGTTGACTACGAAGGCAAGCGCGTCGTCGTGATCGGCAGCGGCGCAACGGCCGTGACGCTCGTGCCCGAGCTTGCGAAACGTGCTGCCCACGTCACGATGCTCCAACGTTCGCCAAGCTATGTCGTCGCAGCGCCAGAGCGTGATCGAATGAGCGACTGGCTGCGCGCACGCGTTCCTGAAGCGTCGGCATATGCGATCACACGATGGAGGAACGTGCTTCTCTCGATGGGCTTCTACACATTCAGTCGGCGGTATCCGGCCCGCGCGAAGAAGCTGCTCGTTGGTTTGGTGAGAGAGCACGTCGGTCACTCCGTCGACGTGGATACGCATTTTACGCCAACGTACAACCCATGGGATCAACGCATCTGTGTCGTTCCCGATGGCGATCTGTTCAAGGCTATCGTCGAGGACCGCGCATCGGTTGTTACGGCTCACATCGAGGCGTTCACAGAAAACGGGATCCGTCTGACGTCCGGAAGAGATCTGCCTGCCGACCTTATCGTCACGGCGACGGGGCTGCAGCTCCAGTTCCTCGGTGGGCTCGAGCTCGAGGTCGACGGCAAGCGCATCGAGCCCTCAAGCACAATGACCTACAAGGGCATGATGCTGAGCGACGTTCCGAACATGGCGTTCGCCCTCGGGTACACGAATGCCTCGTGGACGCTCAAGTGCGATCTCACGTGCGAATACGTTTGTCGACTGCTCAACCACATGGACACGCATGGCTATGCGGTGGGCGTGCCGCGCAAAAATGATCCCGCCGTCAAGGAAGCTCCGCTCCTCGAATTCACGTCGGGCTATGTGCGACGTTCGATCGCAGAGTTCCCTCGCCAGGGAAACGTGGCGCCGTGGAAGCTCTATCAGAACTACGCGCTCGATATGCTCATGCTGCGGCGGTCGCCAATCGACGACGGGACGATGACGTTCCTACAGGTGCATACCGCCACTACATTTTCGTGAGTGTTGCGGACGCCATGAATGAGTCCGCCTTGCCAGCGACGGTAACGATGGCCTTGATCGTCGACGTTTTCGTGATCGAAAAAGGTGCCGTGTAGAGCGGGGACTTCGAGCTTGGAGTTGATCCGTCTCCAGTGACGTAGATGGTTCCGCCGGGCTCGTCGGTGGTGATGGTGACCAGTTGGGTATTCACAAATGTCCCGCCACCCGGCGAGATCATGGGTGCATTTGCGACGAGCGAAATCAAGTACGACGCCGAAGCGACATCTGACACCGACATGCCGGGCGCATCTGCGATCGCTTTGATGGTGGTCGTTGTGGCGACCGATAAGACTGTGGTGAAGGTAGGGCTGGCGAGCGACGGCGTGCTCCCATCTAGCGTGTAGTGAATTATCGCGCCAAGACTCGAACTGGTAATCCCGACCTTTTGAGTTCCCGCATAGGAGCCATCGGGCTGCGAGAACATTGGCGTCGCGGCTTTTGTGAGAGTGGCCTTAGCCACGTCAAACGTTGTTGGCCACCCATCTCCCACGTCTTGCGCAAGCGGAGCGTCAGCCAGCGTCGGCTGTTCGGCGTCGTCGCCCGCATCTCCTTTGTCGAGAATCGCCGAATCGGTGACGCTAGCCGCGTCGTCGGCGGTGCGATTAAACTCACCGTCAGACGAGTAGCTGTTGCACGCGCAAAGCAACGTCGCAAAAGCGAACCAATATGACCTCATGGTGCCCCCTTTTCGCACCTACCCCAATTGCATGATCGCCCGAATGCGGCAGGTAGCGCAAGGTTCGGCTTGCTCAGCCTTTTCGGCGCTCGCGCCACAGCAAGAGTGCAGGCAAGGCGACGATGGCGGCGACCACGCAAGTGACCTCACCGATGACCGCAAGAACGCCCAGACTGCGGATCGCGCGATTCACGGAACGGATAAGCGCGAGGTACCCAACGATGGTGGTCAAACTGCAGAGCACAATAGCGCCGCCAGTCGTGCGGACAGAGGCAAGCACATTCTTACTTCCGTCAGTTACATATCGCTGCATCAAGTTGACCGCGTAGTCGGCGCCGATACCAAATGTGATCGGCAGTGCGAGGAAGTTAAAGAAGTTCAGCTTCAAGTGCGCGCGATCCATGACGAAGGCCATCCAAGCGAGGCCCATCAATAGTGACAGCGCGACCCACCCCGCGTTCTTGCGACGAAACATGATGCCCACCGCAATCAACGACAGGCCGAGTGAAAGTGCGACGGCCTTGGGCATGTCTGTCATGACAGCCTTGAGCATGTCGGCGAAGATCACGGGACGGCCCGAGCCACGAACGATTTCACCGTTCGGTAAGCGCGTCTCGCGTAGCGCATCCGACCACGTGAGCAGGTAGTGAAGGTCGTCGTCGCTCTTGCCAGTTGTCGACTCGACGAGAACGAGTCGCCCTCGCGTTCCGTCTCGCTCCGTAAAGGGTCTCGCAAGTTCTGCAGGCAAATCGTTGATCGTGTACGGCGTCAGGTTTTCCGGGGGCAAGGTTTGGCTCGCTTCGCGCCAGTCAACTTCGTTGACGAAGCCTTTCTCGCGCGCGCGACGCATTTTCTTTGCGATCGCGTTGAGCACTGGGACCTTCCGCACTTGGTCGTCTGCCACGAAGTCGAAGAGCGTGCGAATTTCGCCGAGCGGCTTGTTATCGGCTGGTGCGCTGTCTCGTCTCGCAGCGAGCGTCTTTTTGAGATCGCGGACTTGATCGGCCCGATCGGCAAGGAGGATCATCGAACTGTTGACTGCGGCCCCAAGAATGGGAGCAGCGACACGTCCCGCTCGGTACATCTCACCTGACGACTGGATGTCGTTCTGAAGCTCCTTCATGTTGTACTCCTGCGGGTCGGAACGCAGGTAGTGCACCGCCATTGCGATGCCGGCCGCCGTCGTTGCTATCGCGATGACAGAGAGAAGCCGGGGTGCGCTCTTAGTAATTGCTGCAAACGCTTCGCCGTAGGGGACGCCGCGTGCGCGCGCTCGACCGAACCAATGGCTTTCGTTAACGCGAAAGGGCGTGACGCGTTCGATCAGCACAAGCAATGGCGGCGTCACCAGATAGGTCGCTATCCAGCAGCAAACCATGCCAGCGGCGCCGATAAGCGCGAAGTGCCTGAAAGCGCGGAAATCTGTAACCGCGAGTGATCCATATGCCGCGCACGTCGTGACCGCTGCGGTTAGCGTCGATGCCACCGTGGTGCGATGCGCGTCGATCACCGATTTGTCGACGGAATCGCCGAGCCGTCGCCCTTCGAAATATCGGGCCATGTACATGATCCCGAAGTTGATGCCGTTTCCCGCAATGATGCTGAAGAGGAAACCCGTCGCGATGTTGAGGTGGCCAACGAAGAGCTGTGCAAGGCCGAAGCTCCACGCGATGCCGACCACGATCGTGAGGCCCATCACGGCGAGCGCGCGAAGCCGCATAAAGTAAAGAAAAATGACGATCAAAACCATCGCGACGCCGGAGACGCCCACGTTGATCAAGTCGTCAAGCATCGCGCCGTACTCGCTGAGCCCGACGACCATGTCGCCGGCGTAAGAGACGTGAATCGACTTGTTTGGGAAGCGAGCCTTGAGCGCCGCGACGCGTTCTTTCACCTTGTTGAACGCGATCGTGGATCCATTGAGGTCGCCGCTCGCAATCGAGGTGGACGCCAGGATGACGACCGCACTGTGGTCGGCCGATTCGAAGTAGCCGTCCGGGTAGTCTTGCTCGGCGGTGGAATTGCTTACCGAGAATCGCTTCTTAAGCTCGGCGGCATTAATCGCTGGGGGCTCCACTTCGCCGTCTTCGAGCTCTCCCGTTTCCTTTGCGACTTCCCAGTCCCACCGGGCGTCGATGTCGGTGCGAAGCTTCGTCAACTCTTCGTACGACAGGAAGAGTCCGGCGCGCGGCTTGAGGTAGTTCTTCGCAGCGAAGATGCCGTTCTCCGCGCTTTCGATGTGGGGGGAACCGATCGCCTTGAGCTCCGGCACGAGCTGATCGCTGAACGCGCGTAATTCGGGGGTCGGCGCTCCTTCGATGACGACGTATACTTTTGAGGCAGCCGCGATGCGTCCGAGCACGCGACGAAGCTCGACCACCGAAGGTTGGCTGTCGGGCAAGAGCTGATCGAAGCGCGTCTTGAGTTCGAGGCGTGCGGCCAACAGGAATCCGACCACAGCGATCGCGAAGGCGGCGACGACGGGTATCCAAGGGCGCCTCAGTTGAAGCGACGCCAGTTGCCGCAGCCCTCCTGGAAGGGTGTCAAGATGGCTCGCTCTTACGGTTGCGTCGTTCCGGTCCATCGGGGCTGGCGCTCTACCTCGACGCGTAAATGAGGACGTTCTTGAGGCCGCGTTCGACCATCGAGGGCGAGGACAAGACGCGAACGGTTAGGCCCTTTCCTTCCAGAAGCGAGACCAGCGCGCGTGTGTGTTCCTCGGCCCCGTCGCTTTCCACAACGACCTGCTGAATGCGACCCCACAGTGAATCGTCGATGCCGGCAAGGACCTTGTCCTCCGCGCCTTCGACATCGAGTTTGAGCAGGTCTATCTGCGGCACCTGTTCTTTGGAGAGGACGTCCGTGAGCGTACTTCGGGCGACCTTGATTTTCTCGAGGCCCGTTACTTTGTCGGAGAGCCAACGTCCTGCGGGTCCCCTCGGAAGCGCGCTCACGGCGCCAGCAATGAGCTTCGCGCCAGGGCCGAGAAAACGGACGGCTCGTCCTGCGCGTGCGCCTTGCACCGCGAAAAACTCTTCGAACTCGGCCCGCTTTTGCTCAATGTCCATCGTGGAGTCCCGCGGGAAGCGGCGAAAGTAATAGAAATCGCAAGGGATTCCCGCCTCTTCGGGCGTCGACAGTGCCATGTTGAACGCGCGGTGAGTGCCGGGCGTGAGCCACTGGTTTTCGCGAAGGTTGCGTTCCAATGCGCCAAAAAGCGGTGGCACGGGTTCGAAGCAAAAGAGGCGAACGTCTCCTTCGCAGCGCTTTGCGGCAGAAATGGCAAATGTGCCGATATTTGCGCCGACATCGAGAACCGTTGCCCCGCGTGAAAGCGATGCCCCCGCGTCGAAGTACTCCTGCACCTCAAGAAACATCGTCTGAAGTTCGGCGTTGGACTCAAGCACGGTGGCGACGCGGCCGTGGTCGGTGTTCTCCATAATGTAGGCGGGAACCTACCACATTGCGCTCCTCGTGGAGCTCCAGTGCAACCGTGTCAGGCGCGCCATGCGGAAAGGGTGGGGGCTGCGCCGCCGATCTTGCCTTCGGTCCCGTCCCGTGCTTCGAAAGCGCGTCCCGAACGAAGCCGAAAGACCCAATCTTGACCCTAACGACGCACCCCGCCGTACGAGAGCCCGCCCGCGATGCTGTTTCCGCGAACGTCTTGCGCGGTTCGCCTTACCCGTCGGTGGTCGGCCCCGCCTTGTGGCTGGCCGCACAGGTGCAGACCCATCGCTGGAATCGTGCCTTGCGCGACGTGGAAGGCACGCAAATGCGTGCGCTTCTGCAAATGGTTGGCCATTCGCGGGAAACCGCGTTTGGGCGCGTTCACGGCTTCAAGGAGATCACGACGTACGAGCAATTCCGTGGGCGCGTACCGATTGGCGATTACGACTCTTTTTCGCCCTTCATCGAGCGCATGCGCAAGGGCGAACGAAACCTCATCGTCCCCGAGTTTGTGCGCCACTTTGGCAATTCATCGGGAAGTTCGAACCACGGGAAGCAGAAGTTCCTGCCGATTTCGAAGCGGCAAATTGCGCTGCAGCGCCGATCAGGATCTGACGCGCTGATGCGATACCTCACGTGGAGTGGCGATACGAACTTTTCGTCCGGCTTCACACTTGGGCTTTTTCCGCCGACAACGATGAAGGAAGAAGGTCCTGTTCTCATCACGTCGAACCCCGCTTTGATGGCGTCTGACATGCCGCTCGTGTCGCGCCCCATTTTTCTGCCGAACGACGAACATCAGAAGATCGCCGATTACGACAAGAAGCTCACCGTCGTTGCGGAGAGCTATCTCGACCATGACATCCGCGCGATTTCGGGCACGACATGTTGGTTTTCGCTCTTCTTTGAGCGCGTTCTCGACGCCGCAAAGCGCAAAGGTCACGGGTCCCGACAGATCAAGGACATCTGGCCAAACTTGCGTGTGCTCATCGGGGGCGGCGTATCGGCAGGGCCCTACTTGCCCATCATCCGCGACCTCTCTGGGCGCGACGACATCACCCTCATCGACACCTACAACGCAACCGAGGGCGGCATCTACGGTGCGTCCGACTTCACGGGTCGCGCCGGCATGTTGATGCTCCCGCACTGCGGAACGTTCTTCGAGTTTGTTCCCGTTGAAGAACACGACTCTCTGAACCCGACACGCGTCCCGCTTTGGGAAGTCGAAAAAAATCGCGCATACGCGATCGTGGTGACGACGAGCTCGGGCCTCTACGCGTACAAGCTCGGTGACATCGTCCGATTCACCGAAACAATGCCGCCGCGCATCGAGTTCATGGGACGACTTTCGGGTTGCCTTTCGATCACACAAGAACTCACGACCCATGTCGAAATTGAACGCGCAGTCGCACACGCTTCGACCAAGAGTCCCTGCGTTATCGCTGACTTCGGCGCAGGTGCCGAAATTGGCGCGCGCGGCGCAAAGTCGAACTATGTGCTCTTCGTTGAATTTCAGGAAGCGCCAGCTGACTTGGCGGCTTTTTCGCGTGCGTTCGACGCCGGTCTCTGCAATGAGAACCGCGTCTACCGTGAACACAGGAGTGCCGACGTGGCCCTTCTCGCGCCCAGGGTAATTCCGCTCTCACGTGGCGGAGCCCGACGTTTCATGCAACGAGTGACCAACGGAAACGTCCAAGGCAAATTTCCGCGCATCGTCGACGAAGCGAGTGTTCGGGCCCTCTTTGATTACGCGTCCTAACGACCAAGAAACTGGAGACAGAAGTTAATGAACAAATTGGGGATCGTTATCGTAGGAGTGAACGGCGCGGTGGCCTCAACTGTGATTGCCGGCGTCGAGCTGATGGCCCGCGGCCTCGCACCAAGACTCGGCATGGTCACAGAAAAGACTGACGCCAACATCAGCGAATCGCTGACCGAGGTCCTCAGCTTCATGCCGCTCGAAAACTTGGTCTTCGCAGGGTGGGACACCCGCTTCGCAAACGCCTACGAGGGCGCTTTGCACCACAAGGTGTTGCCGGCCGATACGCTCTCGAAGGTGAAGGACAAGCTTGAGGCGATCAAGCCTTGGCCCGCGGTGTTCTCGTCGGCGTACGCCGAGAACAACCTCGGCGAGAACGTCGTTCGGGCAAAGTCACAGCGTGAAGAGATTGCAATCCTCGAGAAGAACATCGTCGATTTCAAGAAGGCACACGACCTTTCGCGCGTCGTGATGATCAACTTGGCCTCGACCGAGCGCTACCTCGAAGTTTCTGCCGTGCATATGACGCTCAAGGCGTTCGAAGCTGGCCTCGACGGCAACGACCCTTCCATCACGCCCGCGATGCGCTACTTCTACGTCGCTAACCGTCTAGGGATTCCATACGGAAACTTTACGCCGAGCCTCACGAACGTGCCCGCGCTTGAGGAGCAAGCCATCGCTTGCGGCACGCCTTACGCAGGAATGGACGGCAAGACAGGACAGACGCTCGTCAAGACGGTGCTCGCATCGATGTTCCGCGCCCGCCGCTTGTTCATCGAGGGTTGGTATTCAACCAACGTGCTTGGGAACAACGACGGCCTCATCTTGAACAACCCCGAGTCCAATAAGACCAAGGTGATGAGCAAGGCATCCGTGCTCGATTCGATCGTGGGCTACAAGGTCGAGAATCACCAGGTGCACATCCACTATTACAAGCCGCGCGGTGACTCGAAGGAAGCGTGGGACAACATCGACATCGTTGGTTTCGCAGGAATCCCGATGCAAATGAAGGTCAACTTCCTTTGCCAAGACTCAGCGCTTGCGGCTCCACTCATCCTCGACATCGCGCGATTGCTCGACGTTGCGAAGACCGCTGGTGAGCGCGGGATTCAGCATCAACTTTCGTTGTTCTTCAAGTCGCCGTTCCATAGCGAAGGACAGGCGCCGGTTCACGATCTGTTCAAGCAGGAGAAGCTCCTGCTCGACTGGGCTCGTGCGATCGGGAAGAAGACCCACGAGCGTCGGACCAACGGTTCGCAAGTGCACGAAGCGACCTAATGACCGAGGTTCTTGCGCTTCTTGGCGGAGCGAAGGTCATCGAGAGCAAAGAGCACCGTCTGTGGCCGATCGTGACTGACGACGAGCGCGCCCGCGTCATGGGCGTGCTCGATCGAGGTGTCTTGTCAGGATCGTTTGCGCCCGAAGCGACGGCCTTCGAAGACGAGTTCGCGCGCTATTGCGGAGCGAAGTTCGCGGTGCTCACTCACTGCGGCACGAGCGCGCTGCAACTCGCGTTGGCTGCTGCGGAAGTGATGCCTGGCGATGAAGTGATCGTGCCTGCGTACAGTTTCGTCGCAACGCCTATTGCGGTCGCGCTCGAAGGTGCAGTGCCAGTTTTCGCCGACGTTGATTTGGCGACGGGTTGTCTTGATCCAGTGGCAGCGGCGAGCGCAATCACTTCTCGAACGCGCGCCATCATGCCCGTGCACATGCACGGTGGCGCCGCGGATCTCGAGCCCCTCCT
>JAHFDY010000016.1:0-17890 GCA_023248735.1 Myxococcales bacterium | reverse complement strand
TGAGGACGCCGCACAGGCTCACGGAGCTTTGTATCGTGGCAAACCTGTGGGTGCGATCGGGCTCACGGGTGGCTTTTCGCTTCAGGGAAGCAAGAATCTGAGTGCGGGCGAAGGCGGCATCTTCGTTACAAACGACGAAGCGCGCGCCGATCTCGCCAATCGCGTCCGCAACTTCGGGCAAGATGTGCCCTTTGCGGGGCGTTCTGGATTCGATTTGGCGAGGCCACTCGATGGATCGCGCGATCTCGAATCGATGCGAATGGGATCGATGTTCCGAGGCAACGAGATGATGGCGGCGTTCGCGCGTGCACAGCTTGCGCGTCTTCGCGAACGGACCGCGCAGTGTGTCGCGAATGCGGAGCGCCTCTCGCGCGCACTTGGAAAACTGCCTGGCGTAACGCCGCCGCCGATCCTCGCGGATCGCACGAGCGTCTATCACAAGTACCGTGTGCATCTCGATCCGCGACAAGCCGATGTGGACCTCTCGCCGCGTGCGCTCCGCGACCTCATGATGCGCGCGCTCCGCGCTGAGGGGCTCGAGGTTGTGCTTTGGCAGACGCGTCCACTTCCTGCGCAGACAGTGTTTCAAGCGCAGCGTGGGGAAGCACAACGCGCGTCGTGGTCGAGCAACGAGGCCACGGACATTGTGCGCAACTACGACCCCGCGGCCTATCCTGTAACGTCGCAGCTTCTCGACGGGTCGCTCGTTCTCTTCTCGCAATCGTGTCCGCTCATCGCACAATCGCCTGAGATCGTCGATCGCTATGGAGAGGCTTTCGCGCGCGTATGGAATCAGCGCCATGCGCTCGTCGCTTGGGCGCGCGCAAACGCGTCAGTTCTGTGAGCGACTCCGAGAGCGAGCCCAAAGCGAAGGGCCCGAATACGAAAGGCACCACGGATGGCACCATCGATGCTGCCGATGCTCGCCCCACGCGAAGCGGGCGGGCTACGCTTTGGGGCTACGCTCGCGGTCTCTTCTTCGTGCTTGGCGTCGCCTTTGTCGCGTTCCTGGTCAAGGATGCAGGGCCCCAGCGGGTGCTCGACGTCATGGTTGCCGCGGGCCCATGGCTGCCCGCAATCATGCTGCTCGACGTCGCCTTCTTGTTGTCCGACAGCTTCGCGGTTTATCGCATCCTTGGCGATCGAGCGCGCAACATTCCCCGCGCTGCATGGGTGCGTTCGGCGGCACTCGCGTACGCGTTTATGGTTTTGCTCCCGGCTGGGCGCGCGGCAGGCGAAGTCGCAAGAGCTGCAGAGCTCGCGCCGCACGTCGAGAAGACGCATGCCACGATTGCGGTGACGCATCTGTCGGCGGGGTACATGTTTGCGAACGCCATGATGTCAGCGCTCACCGCGCTTCTCGCAGTTCGCTATGGCGGCGTAAGGACACCGCTCGCGATGCTTGCTGGGCTCAACGCACTTGCGACGGGTGGCATGGGCGTTTTGCTTGTTACGGTTTCACGCAGTGAGCGCCTCAAGCGATGGTTGCTTGGGCGTTTCCCAAAGCTTGCACGAGGTTCGTTTTCGCAGTGGTTTGAGCGAGAGCGTTCGGGCGTTCCCGTTGCGACCACACTCATCTGCCTTTCTGCGCGCTGCGCGCAAGTGCTGCAGTACGGCCTCGTGCTCGTAGCCGTGGGCGCCGTTGTGTCGGTTCCGCGCGCGGTCCTCACAATGGGGATTCACTTGGTGAGTGCAACCGTGGGCGACATGGTGCCGAATCAAGCGGGTGTAAGCGAGGGGGTCTATTCCGCGTTCGCGGATTGGATGGGCCTCGCGCACGCACCGGAGCGTGCCCTGTCGGTGGTGCTCGTCGTGCGGATCGCACAGCTCTCGCTTGCGCTGATCTGTCTTGCGGCGAGTACGCTTCTTGGCCGAACGGCGAGAGAAGGTGCACGCACGGGGTCAGGACCCGAAGGTGCGTTAGTCAAATAAGTTGACGAAAAATTTGCGCGAGCGGTGAGGAGTGGGGCGTCGAGCACCCCGACTTGGGACCTTGCGCCAGTGATCATTCCGATTGAGTTTCTTGAAATAGCGCAGATCGCGACGGCCGCCTTAGACGTCTACGTCTCATGAACCTTCGTGCGACCCGTTGCCTTGCCCTTGTAGTCGTCGCGTTTTTCGGCGTCGTGGTTGCTTGCTCAAAAGCCGGTGCGAGCGATGCCCAATCGGGTTCCGTATCGACGGACGGGCCGCAAGCAAGGGGAGCACGCTGCCTCGTCTGCCACGGCAAGTGTACCGATGAGAGCTGCCCGGCAATCTTTGGGTACACCGACGTTTGCGATCGGTTCGTCAGGTGCTCGGCCAGTTGCAATCTTGTGAAGGAGCCGCGTTTCGATCAGTGCATCTCGTGCGTTGGCAAGTGTGGTGCGAATCTCGATTGCGCAACACGTTGCGCAGAATAGCGAGCAGTTGTTTACCGGCAACGCTTGCTTGCTCTCTAAAGTTCTCATGCGTGCGACCCGTACACGTGTGGCTGGTTGAACGAATAGAGGCAGCGCGATGAAATCTTGTACTTTTCGGAATGCAGCGATCTTTGCATTGCTGGTAACGGCTGTGGTTGCGCCAAGGCAGGCGCTTGCAGACAAAGAGGGCACCGCTTACAGGGGGACCGTCCACTGTTCCGACCCGGCAATGACCGAGATGCTGAAGCGCCACTACGACTGCTACGTGACGGCGCACATCACCACGTTCGTCGACATCAAGACGCCGGGATGCGAGCACCGGGCGACCAACTGGGAGGCCGATTATCCGACCTCGGGCAAACTCGTGGCCACGCACAAGCCATGGGGACCGAAGCCATCGGCGTGGCTTTCGACGTTTCGACTGGTTCGGCGAAAGACGGCGTCGGGTGGTAGCACTTTCGTTGCCGACGACACGCCGCAGCTGATCGTGACGAAAGGCGGGGCTTCGCGCGCTGCGGTCAACGCGCTCGTGTGCAGCTTTGAGGATCCACCTTGGGGCAAGGAAGCGGCAAAGAAGCTGCCGTCTGTGACGAAGGAGTCCGCGGGTCGAATCGAGCACGACGCTGCTGCAGGCGCCACGTTGCCGCTTGCCTTGTCGAATGCGCGAGACAAGAGCACCCTCTATTTCGTCTACCTCGAGTCCGAATCTTCGATGTCCTCGGTCGACTACAAGCTCTCCCTACCGGTGGTAGCAGCGGCTGCTGACAAGGCGAAGTAGCAGCGTACCATTCTTTCGATGACTGATCTGTCGCTGCCGCCACGGAATTTGGTGTTACTGACGGGCGCAACCGGTTTCGTCGGCCGGCAGGTATTGCGTGCTCTTGTCGATCGCGGGTGTTCGGTCCGTTTGATCGTTCGTGCGGGGAGCGAGACACGTGTGCGCGCGACGTCCGGCATCGAAGATGTGATCCAGACCGACGATCTCTTTCGTGAGACGCCACAATGGTGGGCCGACTGTTGCCTTGGGGTCGACACGATCATTCATGCCGCTTGGTTCGCCGTGCCGGGCGAATACCTGCAGTCGGAAAAGAACGTCGATTGCCTGAACGGAACGCTCAACCTCGCCAAGGGTGCGGCTGCTGCGGACGTGAGGCGAATCGTCGGTGTCGGTACTTGTTTCGAATATGATCTGACGGATGGGGTGCTGTCGACGACGACGCCATTGCGTCCGCTTAGTCCTTACGCCGAAGCGAAGGCGGCCGCGTTCCTCGCGCTGAGCCAATACTGCGCGGCGCAAAACATGGCCTTCGCGTGGTGCAGGCTCTTTTACCTATACGGCGAAGGAGAGGATGCTCGGCGTCTCGTTCCTTACATTCGAGCGCAACTCAGTGCGGGGCAGCCGGCGCAGCTCACGAGTGGCACCCAAATTCGGGACTACCTTGATGTGCGCGTCGCCGGCGAGAGGATCGTTGCGACCGCGCTATCGCATCGCGAGGGAGCCGTAAATATTTGTTCGGGCATTCCGACGACCGTCCGGCAGCTAGCCGAATCGGTCGCCGATGAGTACGGACGACGCGACTTGCTCGCGTTCGGCGCGCGTCCTGAGAATCTGGTGGATCCGGCGCGTGTCGTGGGCGTTGTCCAAGACGAATCGGACTGAACACACGTGACTGCCAATGAGAACTAGACGACCAGTGGCCGGCTGAGTTCGGTGCGCCAGCTGGCGGGATCGGGATTCGACTTTGGATCGATGATGTATCGCTCGAATAGATCCGATGCTGGTGTGAGGCCTTCGGCTGTGATCCACTTGAGCAACTCGCCCCAGGCTGCGGCGAGGCCTTCGTATGGGCCACGGTAGATCGTGCGCGCAACCTTCACGGCGGGCAATTGCTCGGGCCGCACCCGTCCCACTGCTGCGACCGGCGTCGCGGTAGGTACGCAAACGTCGAAGTCAAAAATATCGGACGGCCGCTTGAGGTGGTGCGTAAACCACGGTCCGATCGGCGCGATGCCCTGCGCTGCAAGGGCAGCCATGACTTCGCCGATGCCGGGTCCCATCACCTCGCGGATCTCTGACCGCTTGACTGTGATGTGCAGCATGGCGACGAGCTGGGGTTCGGCTTCCGCAATTTGGGGTGCGTCGATTGAGTCGTTCATTTCGGAACCTTTCGCTGTTGCGCCGCATTAGGCGAGAGAAACCATCTCTAAGCTCGACGCCCAAAGTTCCGAAGCCTTAGCTTCGTCATAGGACTCCTTCGAGGATGCAACGGCCTTGCGACCGACAAAGTACTTCCCCGATGTACCCTCGAGTGTCGGGTCGAGAACCAGCCGCGCGAGGTTCTCGCCGGAGCGGCTCGTGCTGTTCACACCAGGAAGCAGCCTTAGGACAGGAAGCGCGAACCTCCAGAAGAACTTCTGCACGGAGCCATAGTCGCGCGCAAGTCCGGTTCCCGGCATGAGTCCGGGATCGAATGCGTTGACGGTGATCGCATTGTCTCCACGCACGCTGAGTTGCCGCGATAGCTCGTAGGCAAACATCATGTTGCACAGTTTCGACGTCGTGTAGGCACGACGTCCGGCGGTGCCCGCGTCGACGTCAAGTTCCGGCTTTGCAGCGTTCTGTGCGTGCCGGTAGTCCGGCTTCGGCATCCCAGTGAACTGCTCAGGATCATGCGTTGCGCTGCCCACCACAACAATCCGCGCGGGAGGCGACAGATGTGACAGCAGCAAATTCACCAACAGAAAATGGCCAAGATGGTTGACCGCAAAAGTCAGTTCATTGCCCTCGGCCGTGAACTTCAAATCGGTGAATTGCATGCCTGCATTGCAAACGATCGCACTGAGCGGTGGCGCTGCTTTGAGGCTAGCGGCCAAACGTCTAACGGACTCCTGCGACGCAAGGTCCAACTCCGCCGCCACAATGTTTGCATTCCCCGTTTCGGCGGTAAGTGAGCGCGCGGCTTCGGTCGTCTTCGCGCGATCGCGGCTCGCAAGCACCACGTGCCACTGAGGCTGCGCCGCAGCGATTACGCGGGCGCATTGATAGCCGAGACCACTATTTCCACCCGTAATGAGCACAGATTGCATTGGGTAACGCTCGATTCTTTTCACTTACCTGACAAACCCGTGGATGTACCTCGGCTAGACTCGCATCGCTTTGCGCCTTGCCGTTACGGTTTTTCTTCTCGCCTTGCTCGGACTTTGCGTTGGGAGTTTTGTGCTGGCGCGCGCCCCTTCCGTTCGCTCGAGCGCGCCTGCGTTGGAGTCCGCGCGCGAAGTCGTGGCACGCTTCGAGCGAACGATGGGCGGCGCGTTCGAGATCGACATTGACGCCTATTTTGCAGGGCGGCGTGAGCTCCTCGATCCACGACTCACGTTTCCTACATGGCACAAACACGCCCGCGAGGACGCGTCGCGCGTTGCGTCCGAAGCCAAGATTTGCCCGGCCTCGCTCAACCTCACCGGGATCACGGATCCCGCGCTCGCAAAGGTTCATGCGTGGAATGTCGCGAAGTGCAACCGCACGAGTGAAGGTGTGCTCACGGTCGGCCCGCTCATGCATCCCAGTGGTCGATCGTATGCGTCGCTCGCGATGGGACTCCGTGCACCTGACCCTTCGTGGGTGAAAACGCACGTGCGTGCGTTCCACGTGCAAGAGCTCTCGATGCTTGACGCGTCGTTGCTATCTTCTGAGGAGCGCGCGCTCGCGGCGATTCCGCCCACTGCATGGGAGTCGCTTGCCGGCGGTGAATCACTGATGCTCACGTCGAACTCGCTGGTGCTCGCCGACCATGGGCAATTGGGCCTCGCGACTTTGCGACTCTACCCGCGCGCGCGCTGGAGTGCTTTCGCAGAGGGCGCGTCGATTGCGCTCGTACTGCGGACACCTGATACGGCGTGTTCGCGTCCGGCGTCGTCGACGCTTTGCATGCAGCGAGTCTCAGACGCGGAGAAACAGCGGCCGCGAATCGTCGCCGCGACCGTTGCATCGGGATTGCTTGCAGGTCTCGCTGCCATTGCAATGGTCACGTTGTCCGTAGCGTCGCGTCGTCGTGTTCAGCGCGATCGGCTCCACGTTCTAAGAACGCTGACGCACGAGCTTCGCACGCCCGCTGCGAGCATCGGATTTGACATTGAGCCTCTTCGCGCCGCCTATGACGACCTGCCTCTGGGCTGCCAGGAGCCGATGTTGCGACTGTCTGACAGCGTTGAACGGCTTCAACGCGTTCTTCACCGAACCGCGCGGTACATGGCGCTCTTTGAGAATCCGGGCGCGGCTGCTTCGCTGCTTCGGTTCGTTGACGTGGCCTCTGTGCGCGCGATGCTCGAGGAGATGGCCGAGGTGTGGCCGGAAGATGTGACGATCGTCGCTGGTGCCCAGGATCGATCGGTGTGCACCGATCCTGATTGGCTCTCCGTTGCGTTGAGGAACCTTGTTGAGAACGCGCTGCACCACGGCGCGAGGCCGGTTCGGGTTGTGTGGTTGGTGCTTGCGGACGAGCTTGTGCTGCGAGTGACAGACGCGGGTACGTCGACTCAACTCTCGCTGCGCAAAGCCATCGAACCGTTCGATCGCGCCGCGCAAAGTGACGGACTTGGCTTGGGGCTTGCCATCGTGGATCGCATTGCAACGTTGCTTGGTGGACGACTTCGGCATGAGCCCTCACCGACGACGTTTGAACTTCGGCTACCGATCGTGAGGAAGTCGTGACGGCAACGATCTTGGTCGTTGAAGATGATGCCCAACTTGCCGCATCGTTGCGTGATCTCCTCGAGCGCGAAGGATATGACGTGAGGGTCGCCCGATCGATCTCGGAAGCGAAGGCTGCGATCGCGGTTGGCGTTGATGGGGTGCTCCTTGACTGGCGTCTTCCGGACGGCGAGGGGATAGACCTGCTCAAAGAGGTTCGGAAGACCTCGGATCTTCCAGTCCTTCTCGTGACGGCTCGCGTCGACGTGATCGACCGTGTGCTGGGTCTCGAGATCGGCGCGGACGACTACATCACGAAGCCCGTTGAACCTCGCGAACTCCTTGCGCGACTAAGAGCGCGGCTTCGGCGACGTGCTCCGATCGAACCGGCGTCGCGTCTTGAACAATGCGGCGTACGGATCGATCTCAAGACGCGCGAAGTGACGTTCGAAGAGAGGGCCATTGATCTCACGCGCATGGAATTCGGGCTCCTCGCGCAGTTGGTCGAACATCCGGGGCGCGTCTTCAGTCGTGAAGAACTCTTGAATCGCGTTTGGGGTTACGACCGCGCACCCACCACACGAACCGTGGATACGCATGTCCAACAGCTACGCGCGAAGCTTCGTGGTGACCTCATCGAGTCGGTGCGCGGCATCGGTTATCGGCTGAACAGGGGCTGAGCGTCATGGTTACCTCACAATTGGCGACGGTACCGTCTGCGGCAAAAACTGACGCCACGCGCACAAGACTTTGCAATGCCCTGACACACGGAATCGCGCGGCGATCCATTCTCCGCCTCAACAACGGAGGCAAGAATATGAATCTACATTTTATTGGTGCAGTATGCATGTGTATCGTGGGTTGTGGTGGCGAGACGCGCGACAATTTCGCGCCAACGCCGACCCCAACGCAAACCGCAGCGACGCGATCCGCGCTCGACGCGGCGCACGATGCGTATCTTGCTGGCGACTGGATTGGGCTCGGCGAACGCATCCACGATGTGCTTCTCGACCCGAACGCGGTGAAGCTTGCGAAGGAGAACGCCTACGAACTTCTCGACAAGGCGTATGAAGCGCAGCGAGGGACGTTGCCATCGACTTTCGTGTTGCCAAAGAGCATTGCGGGCACGCAGTACTGGCAGACGCGTTGCTCGTTCGGCAACGGCAGGCCGCTGCAATATCGGTTCGGGTTTTGGATGCGAGTGCGTGCAGGCGCAGAGGTGCGCGAGCTCAAGGTATGGCGCATGCCGGGTGAGACGCTTCTCGACAAGGGAACGGGTTTGGGCAAAGTCCAGATCAAACACGTTAAGGACGGCTTCGACGACCTCGTGATTGAGCGTAGCGGGAACACACCCGTGGCCGATGGGGTCGTGTCACTCCGCGCGGTGATTGACGGCGAGCCACCTGTGGAAGGGTGGTTCATCACGCACGGCCTCAATGCTACCTCGTCCCCCGAGGTGTTGAGTCCCTCCGCGACGGTTACCGATGCCAATCCCGTCGTGAGTTGGTCACCGTTTCGATCGCCTGAGTACGCGACTTTTGAAGGCCGGACGATCAACGTTTGGGTCGGTCACATGGATACGAATGGGGGTGACGGCGCCCAGGTGTGGAACTTCTGGTCCGGCAATCCAGCAGACCTTGGCGAGGTCCGCGTCGGCGCTCAGCCGAGCGCCAGCATTGCCACTTTGACGCCAGGTGAGTACTGGCTTTCGGTGACGGGTGGGGAGCGACGTTCGTTTGGTCCCGTCGAGATGTTGCGTTTGAGCCAGACGGGTCGATCGTTTACCGTGCTCCGTTGAGTGGGACCGACGCCCCTGGCATGGGCTGTACTTTGGTCTGCTGACGCCGGAACATTGCTCAACGGCGAACGTTCCCCTTACGATCGAGCTTCGGGGGATCGGCCAATGATGAGAACACTCGGAACGTTCACAACAGCTTTGGTGCTCGCGGCGCTATGGGCGTGCAATGGATCGACGGGGGCCGGCGATGCGGGCACGAAGTGCGGCACGGGCGACGACAGAGTCGGCATGTCCACGTTCGGCGCGCTGACGGTCGAGCCCGGCAAGAGCCTCGAAGTGTCCTGCTCTACCCTTGCGTGCAATGGGCAATGTCCCGTGACTGGCCAATCTTGGACCGTGACGCCAAAGGGAAGCGCGTCGGGAACGTTCACCATCACCTACGGAGCGCATTGCGGATCCTCCGCGGGCGCGGCCGTTTCGAGCGACACGATTGGCACGTGCAAGTTGTTGTTCGCAGGGACCACGGCGGTCACCGATGGTGCGCTTGCGAGCAGTCACGATGCCGACTGCGTCGCGTTGTGGGCTGGCGTCAATCCAGCGAATCCCGCCGATACGAAGCCATGCAGCGAAGGTTCGACGAACAACTTCATGCCCTACATCGTGTTCTTCAATAACGGAACTGTAGCGGTTACGATTTCGGGTCCCGGACCCGCAAGCAATCCCACCGCGAACTGCACGTACGCGCCGACGTGACGCTTGATCGGGGGGATTGACCTGCGGCGCCAGATGAAGCACGAGTGCTCAGCGGACGACATGTATGTCCGCCTATTGAGAGGGCTTCCATGAACATTCGATCAGCATTTTTCGCCTTTTCCGTGGCTTCTTTGGCGTGCGGCATCTTCGCGTGCGCATCGACGAGCAACGCACCGATGGACGACGAGTCCACGTCGGAAGATGCGCTCCGCAGCTGCGCTCTGGTTCGATGCGCCTCGGGTACGCACTGCGAAGTGAAGAAGCACAAGGCCTCATGTGTGGCAGACGCGTGTGGACCCAACACGAAGTTGTGCATGATTGGCTACCACTACGACAACACGCCGGGCGTGTGTGGGTGCGTCGCGGATGCACCAGCCGCGGAATGTAAGACCGATGCCAACTGTCGCCTCGAAGACGACTACTGCACCGGCTGCGATTGCCGCGCGCTCGCACCGACCGAAACGATCGCGGCCTGCACCGGCCCCGGCGTTCGTTGCTTTGCCGAACCATGCATGAACAAGACGGCGGCATGTGTAGCCGGGCAGTGCGTCGCTCGATAACAGCGCGGATGCACATTCGGCGCGCTCCACGTTAACCGTGAAAGCGCGCCGAAGAGCCGTTTGGCTTGGGCCGTCTTAGTTCGACTTGCGCGAACGTCGGCGGAGGAGTGCGACGCTGCCGAGCAGGGCCGCGAGTAGTCCGCCGTCCCAGGACTTTTGCGGCTCAACGACGTGGCATCCGCACCCACTCTTGGCTGCTGGCGTTGTCTGTGGGTTCGAAGGCGTTCCGCTATCCGGACTGCCGGTGTCGGCCTTCGCAGTGATGGTGATCGCCACCGTGGCGGTGTTGGCTACGCTGGAGCCGTTCGTTCCCGTGAGCGTGATGACGTGTGTGCCGGGCTTAAGTGTCTTGACGAAAATGTTGCTGCCCTTGCCGAGTGCACCATCGAGATCCGAGGTCCATGCGAGTTGGCTCTCGTCGAGATCGCCCGTGAGATCTTCGCCCGCACCTGACAAACCGACCGAGTCACCGGTCTTGAACGTGCCAGGCTCCGTCTCGATGTAGACGTCGGGCTTCTTCGGCGCGACGGTGAACCCGGGACTCAGCGCAACCGACGTGTTGACTCCGTCAGTCACGACGACGCGAACAAACGTCTCGTTCGGCGCGCCACCTGCGAGTTCGTCCCAGTCAAGCGTGAGCTTCGGCTCTTCGAGATCGTCGCCAACCACGCTCCACGTTTTCTTGTTGTCTGAGCTGTACTCGACGACGGCCTTGAGGGCGTCGTTGTCCGCGTCGCTCATCGTCCATGCAATGTCGGTCGTGCCCGAGAGCGTCTGACCCGCGGAAATGCCCGTCGTGAACGTGACGACGGGCGCATTCGGGGTGACGGTGAGTTCTTTGATCACGTCCGTGTTGTGCATGATTTGAATCTTCTTCGCGCCAGCAGGCAGAAGGAGCGACGCTCGCATGGCCGCAGTCTTCACGTCTGTCGGTGGCTCGATGTTTGGCGAGAAGTCGACGGTGCCGTTCGCGCTCGACAAGACGTTGTCGGTTGCGCCAAGTGCACGCGCGTACCACTCGCCCGGTGTGGTTGTTCCTGGGTCGATGCCATCGAAAGTGAAGAGAGGTTCGAGGTCCGCAGAGTAGCCCTTCGGCGCTTGAGCGTCTTTCGTGATGGAGGCTTCGACACCGACGACGTTGACGCCAGCGTTGCCCTTGACTTCACGCGGCGCCAGCTGATCAAAGAGGCGATCGAACACGCGGGGCTGAACCCAGTACGCCTTCTGCGGAGCGCCAGAACCCATGTACCCAGCGACATCACCAAGCAGTCCGCCGCCTGTGGTGTCGAACGGGTGTGACTTTGCGGCAGCGACCAATACGCCTGTGCCGAGTGCCTCGGGCGGAGCGGTTTCCGTTGACGCCGCGCACGACCACTTGTCCTTGGTGCCGTCGTTGAAGTCTTTTCCGACGTAAGCCGCAGGAACGGGATTGACGTCGCAGTTGAACTGGCCGCCTTGGTATTCGTCGCCGATGCCGAAGGGGTGCGAGATTTCGTGTGCAACGGTCGCGGCGAGATCGTCGTCGTCGTTCACGCTCACGACGCCGGGAAGCGCGTACGTGTAGCCCTGCAGCGTTGCAGCTTCGCCGGGTGCGTTCGACATGCGCGCCTTAACAAAGCCGCTTACGACATCATAACATTCCGGTCCGGTCTTGTTGGCGGCGCAGCTCGGAGGATTGAGGTCCGTGAGCGCTTGCCAGATTTTGTAGCGACCGTCGTCCGTGTTGGCGTCGAGCGCCGAGAGGTCGAGCGTGTCACGAACGATCCATTGCACATCATCGGGCGCAACAGGGAACGTCGCCTTAACGAATTCGACACTCTTCTTCCACTTGGTGTCTGGGATCAGTACTTCCGTACCGCCCCCCTGCTTGCCGTAGCTCACCTTGATGGGCACAGCGAGAATGCGCAGGCCGCGACGCTTGACGAACTTGGCGCTAGCGGTTGACGTTTGATCACCGATTTTCGCCTCAAACGTGTAGTCGCCCTCGACCCAGTTTCCGCACTTGTCACGCGTTGGACACTGGAACACGAGCTTGTCCGTGGGGGCAGCCGAAGCGTCTGGCGTGAGTGTCGCCACCGTTGTCGTGCCCAACTTGATGACGACCGTTTGCGTCGCATCGTCGACGGCGACTGGAGCGTCGAGATAGGCGATGATGGCGGTGTTCTTGCCCGCAACGAATTTCTTTGCGCCGTTGTACTGGACGCCTAGTGCTTGATTCACCTCAAGCGACGCGATCGTCAACGCGGATTGAGTCGTCCCCACATCGTCGGTCGATGGTGCACCGCAGGCCGCTGTAAGGAGCGCGAGACCGCGAACTCCGTATCCAATTCCACCACGCAACATGAATGCCTCCGCTGGCTTGTCGTCTTGTTCGATTGCTGCCGGACGAGCAGGGTCGCAGCCACGTTGCTTCGTGACAACAAACGAGAGAGGCACCTCGAGGGTTCGTAACTACGTCCGCATCCTTTGTGCGAACGTGTGGGCCTTCAGAGTTTGGGTTGGTCAGTCGTTTCATAAACGTGGATCGCAATCTGCGGCGAGGCTTCGCTGTAACCGCGCTCGCATGCGTTGCGGCTGGGTGTGGCGTGCACGCACCTGGCGACGGAAGCGCGCAACATGACACCTCTGCGATCGTCGGCGGCACTTCCGCAAGTGCTTATCCTGAGAGCGTGATCATTGATCTCTATCGAGGCGATGCGCAATACGGCTACTGCTCTGGGACCGTCATCGCTTCGCGCGTTGTGCTGACCGCTGGACACTGCATCGAGGGGTTTGATTCCTGGAGAGTGACGGCGCCATTTGCGGAGAATCAAGCGGCGCTTGCAACACGATCCGCGGTCTACGACTGGAAGGGTAACCTTACGCGATCCGGGCTCAATCCAAGCCAGCACGACGTCGGCTTGATCTTCCTTGATGCTCGCATTGCGTTGAAAGTGTATCCAATCGTCGCGACGGCGCCGTTGAACGAGAGCGATCGTGTGGTCAATATTGGGCGCGTTGACAATGGTACTGTCTCTTCGGATGCTCTGTTTGTCGGACCCAAAATTCAGGTGCACGATGCGACGAGCTCCGGATATCCATTCGACTACACGTCGAGCGATGTCACGCAGACCGGTGATTCGGGAGGCCCGGTCGTCGTCGTGACAAGTGGCGGAGTGCACCGCATCGTCGCGGTGAACTCGGGATCGAACGGCGACATTCAGGTGCTTGCGCGGACGGATCTCGTTGCACCGTGGATAGAGGAACTTGCGGGTACGCGTAGCTACTTCGTCGATTCGCGATTCGTCAGGGTAAGACCGCGCTGGTAGGGACCGCGAAGAGGTATCAAGTGCACACGGTGCCTCGATAGCGGAAAAGGTGCGACCAAGTCGCCATTCTCCGGTTAGGCTTCCGTCCGCCACTAACGTCGACGCTTGGGCTGCGTCGAAAAAGGAGATTGTCGTGCTGAAGAAGAGTCTAGGTTTTCTTACGATCACGGGTCTTGTCGGATCACTTGCTTTCGCAGGCTGCAGCGCCACCCCCGCAACGCCGTCCGACGGCGGATCCACCGATGCCCTCTTAGACACGGGCGCACCGACCGCCGACGCGGCGAAAGACGCTGCCAAGGACGTCGCAAAGGAGGCCGGGCCTTCATGTTCGCTCGATCAAAGTGCCGGCAAGGTGCTCTTCGCGGAGACCTCCCCACCCGCAAAAGGGCAGGGTCTTTGTACGAGTAAGCAAGTTGACGATTATCACGCTTCATGTTTTTCGGGCAACGCTGATGCGGGCGACCTCTGCAAATCCTTCACGGAGGCGGCTGCGAACAAAGGTTGCTACGCCTGCCTAAGGTCTTCGGCCGACGACAAGACGAAACCGACGCCGGCGATCTTCTCAGTAACGGCCACCCTGGTGCAGGCCAACACGCTCGGATGCGGATACCTCGTCATCGGCAAGCCCGAGTGTGCGATCCCGGCCATCAACTACTTGATGTGCTACCGCTCCGTCTGCGGCGATTGCAAAAAAGGCAGCGCGGACGAGACGGCTTGCCAGAAGGAGGCAAAGGAAGGCCTCTGCAAGCAATACGAGGCGAGCAAGGAATGCCAAGACGCGTACACCGCGGGCAAGACGGCGATCGACGCTGCATGCGGCGGTACCGATTTTCACGCGCAATACACGAAAGTCGCGAACTACATGTGCGGCAGCCCGACAGACGGCGGCGCAGGCGACGCGGCTCCGCCGACGGACGCCGCAGCGGATGCCGCGTCCGATTGAGCGAATCTCTCGCGCACGCAAACGTCGGAAATCGGATGTTTGCGTGCGTTTCGCTTGCCGATGCAGTGTGTCAACGCGGTTGACGATGTTACGGGCATCCCGTAAGCCGTACCATCCACGCCATGTCTTGGGCGCCCGCGTCGTTCCACTTGCCAAAGCCCCCGTAACTCCAATAAGTCGGGAACGTCTTGCCTGATTCGCTCACCGAAAGATAAATGGGGCCAGAGTAGGCAGACGAGGGCTGGAACACGATCCAGTAGGGCGTGGACGCTTTCGCCGACCACGGCGATTTGAGCGCGAGGGACCGCCACTCGGCCTTTTCGTCGAGAGTGACCGTTTTCGCGATGGCAGTGAGAACGCCGGGGCGACCGTTGCTATCGTCGTATACCGAAGCGCCGAGATCATAGTACGCGGGCGCCGTTGGGACGTCCCCTGTGCTCGTCATGAACTCGATTCCACCGATCACACGAGCCTGGTCGAAAGTGACACGAAACGCGAAGGTCCCGCTACCGTCCGTGGCCTTCCCAGACGGCTTCTCCTTCTCGTTGAAGGCGACCAGGGGCGTGAGACAGTTCGCGTCCGGAGCGGCAGCGTCCGGTGAGGCAGGTGCGTCTTGCGCAGCATCTGGCGCAGGCGAGTCAATCCGATCAGCGACTGACGCGTCAGCCGCGCCATCCAAAGTGTTGGCCGAATGGGCATTCGAATCGAGCGACTCCGAGCACGCACAATTAACGGACGCGAGGAAGACAATGATAGTGGAGAGCGATTGTCGCATGGGAATTCACGTAGGGTTGGCGCTCGATCAATGTCTACCCGCGATTCGATTGATCAACGACGCGACTCTGGTAGCCGCTTTCCTGCTCCGCCCAAATCGCGCCAGCAAAGCGGCGCGATTGGTCAATCCCATTAACGATACGATTTTCGGACCGCAATATTTTGGCGGCGCAGGTTACTCGGTGCGACGTTCTTAGGGACGGGAAAGAGCGGGGCTTCGATGACCAAGCGAAAAAAGGCGCCCGCGGACGTTCCCCGAAGGTGGACCACCAACGACGGGCGCTTCGCTTACACGGTCGAAGTCGACGCGTCGGAGGTTCGCTACAGCAAGGTATGCCTCAACTTCTGGGATCGCGAAATCGGCCAAGCTGCGTACGAAGAGCTCGAGGAACACGTGCCTCTTGTTGCCTTTGAACAAGATTCTAGACTCGCGGATCTCATCCGAACGTCGCTGTCACCCGCTACGCTCGACGAAGTGGTTGCCGAGTTGCTGCTCCGAAGGTCGCGCGCCACTTCCGATTGAGAGCGTGCGGCATTTCCCACTTCGGCTCAGCGAGACATCGTTCCAAACTTGCCCTGCCGAAAGTCATCGATCGCTTCGTGGATCTCTCGTTCCGTCGTCATCACGAATGGGCCATGCTGCACGATGGCTTCGTCGATCGGCTCGCCACTTAGAACCACGATGTGCGCCTCCGAAGTCGCTTCGATTGCGAACCGCTCGCCCACGTTCGCAAAGAGCACGAAGTCGTTCGCGCTCGCCATCCTGTCACCAATACGCACGTCGCCTGCCATCACGAGCAGTGCGGCATTGTCGCGCGCGGGAAAGGAGAAATCGGCCATCCCACCAGCATTAAGCATAACGTCAAGTAAGTTCACTTTTGTGAACGTGTTCGCAAGCCCTTTGGTACCTAAGTATTCGCCCGCGATGACGCGTACGAGTCCGGCGTTGTTAGCGAGTGTCGCTTGCCCCATCTGTTTCGACAACAGCGCTTGGTAGCGTGGAGCAGACATCTTGTGTGCCTTGGGCAGGTTGACCCAAAGCTGGATCATTTGAAATGGGCCACCGACGCGTGCGTAGTCCTCGCCGTGATACTCCTGGTGCAGGATGCCCGACGCAGCCGTCATCCATTGCACGTCGCCCGGTCCAATGACGCCGCCGTTACCCATGCTGTCGTGATGCGCGACGCTCCCTTGGAATGCGAGCGTCACCGTTTCGAAGCCGCGATGCGGATGTGGTCCTACGCCACGCCGCTCGGTCTCCGTCGGCGCGTAGCTGTACGATGGGTGATAGTCCATCATGAGAAACGGACTCAGCTTCTTCGCAGCGTTCGGAATCGCCGAGAAGTAGCCGGCGACGCGAAAGCCATCGCCGACCCAATGAAACCCTGGAGGTGCGTAGACGCCCTCAATTGCACGCGCGTTACCGTGAGATTCGTTTCGCTCCTGATTCGTGCCGATGCTTGTCGCGCCGCTTGCCATGATGAGAGCAACGTATGCACGCAGGCTCCCCTAGACAATGGCCAGGGTTGGAACACTACGGGAGGCAGCATCCAGCACCGATACCGGTGCCACAACTGTGCGTTGAGTAGTCAGCCCAATTGCCACTCGGACACGATGAGGGCGCGAGACCAACACACTTGCCGCCACCCAGTTCGCAAGCGGTTTTCGCGGGCTGAATGCAATCGTAACCTGTCGTGCAACCATTTGCGTCGACCTTCGGCTTGAGCGTACCCCCCGTACAGAAGCCGGGCGCTGGAGGTGAAAGCGTGGGGCACTGCTGGAGGCAACACGCCGCACCAATGCCGACGCCATTGCCGCAGCTGACCTTATTTGCGTCGGCCCATTTGCCGCTCGAGCATGATGAGGGGTTCAAACCAACGCACTGCCCGCCGACGGAGGCGCACGTTGCCTTTTTTTTCTTGCCGAGCTTGATGTCGGAATCGGTCGTCGATGGTTCGCCTTCACCATTCGCACTTGGATCGCCGTCACCGTTGTTTGCGGCGTCTACGGTACTGCCGCACGCGATGGCAAGTGAGGCGAGGATCGAGAGCGAAGCGAAAACTGTTGATGCTGATGTCGAGTTCATGACGATCAATTGGCCGACGTGTAGGTGTTCCGCGTCGAAATCGAACATCCCCTCACGGAAGGCAGCACGTGACTCCGAGGCCGATTCCGCAGTCGTACTTGAGCGCGTCACCGTAGTGATTGGTTGCGCACGAACCAGGAACGAGTGGCACACACGATCCGCCAGCGGCCGCGCATTTTACGGGCGCGCACGCGAAACTGATGGTGCAACCGAATGTGTCGAAAGTTGGCGCCGTGGTGCCGCCGTCGCAGAACGTCGGTGGAGGTTGCACGATGGTGGGACACTGCGTCTTGCAACAAAAGTCGCCAGCTTTCGAACACGTTGCGCCGGTCGTGTCCTTCGCTTTGCACGCGGAGTTGGCGGACAGGCACGCACCCCCGACGGCGCCGCACGACGTAGGCGCGTCGGTTTGAACGTCAGGTGGCTGCCCGTCGGGGACTGCTTGCGAATCGATGATCGCGATGTCCGGTTTCGACGAATCGGGAATCGAGCTGTCGACCACCGAGGTGTCTGCGAGCGAAGCGTCGAGAGAGGCATCGACGACGGCGCCGTCCATCGTCGATCCGTCAAGCGTGTCGTCGCCAATGATAAGGTCACCGGACTGACAAGCCGCAACGATCGCGCTGATGGATAGGA
>JAHFDY010000015.1 GCA_023248735.1 Myxococcales bacterium | reverse complement strand
ACGGTGAAGTCCACGATGCTTGCCGCGCGAACGGGTGTAAGCGGCCCGATCTTCATGCGCATCGACGACGCAAGGTCGGACAGCGCACAGGTCACAATTTCGAGCCTCGGGCTCATCGAAGGCGGGACTCTCCTTCGCGCGCCAACGCGTTTTGCGTGGACGGCGGATCCATCCGATACCCTCAGGTTGACGGGTGAAATTGTGCTCGCGATGCCCTCCCTCATGGCATGGGCGGGCGACGAACGCCTGCGCCAAAGCGGCAAGACGAATATTGCAACCACCATAGCTACAAATGACGTTGACTGCACGGGCCTCGCAGCGGCACTCGCCACCGCCGACGCCACGGGTCTTTGCGGCGCGCTGTGCCTCGACACTTTGTGCCGAGCGGCAATTTCGAGCGCGTGGTCACAGGCAGCCGCGACGTCCCAGGACATGCACCTGTCAATCTCCGCAGCGGCAAGCGCCAAGGTAGGGACGAACGCGCAGCCCACCGCCTTCACGGGAACGTGGGCAGGCGTCGCTAGCTCGCCGAGTGGCTCCTACTCGCAATTTAACATTGGCGGCAGCGCAAAGGGCGAGCCGCCGAAGTAGCGATCTCGTACCATCGCTGCGAATGAGTGCTGGCGCGGTCATCATCGGAGGTTTTTCGGGGACCGAGCTAGCGCCCTCGTTGAGGCAGGCGTTGCTGCGCCAAGAGCGAGCTGGGGTGATTCTCTTCAAACGTAACATTACGAGTGACATAGAGCAGGTCGCGGCTCTCAATCTGTCACTCGCCAGCGCGATGCCGTCGGCTCTTATTGCGGTCGATCAAGAGGGGGGCCGCGTTGCTCGGCTCGGTGCCCCGTTTCTCAAGCTGCCGTCGGCCAGGGCCGTTGCAAGGCGTGGCGACACTGCTCTGATTGCGCGCGCAGCGCGAGCTCAAGCGAAGCAACTTCGAGCACTCGGCTTCACCCTCAACTTTGCGCCCGTGCTCGACATCGATTCCGAGGCGACAAATCCTGTCATCGGCGATCGCGCGTTTGCGAGCGATCCAAGCGCGGCGGCTCGATTTGGGATCGCCTGGGGCCTTGCGCTTCAGTCCGAAGGCATCCTCGCATGCGGCAAACACTATCCCGGCCACGGCGCCACGACAGTCGATTCTCATCTTTCGTTACCGATGGTGAACGCAACACGTGAGACTCTGCTGACGCGCGAACTTGTCCCCTTTCGCTTAGCGACTGCGCTCTTCTCGCTGATGACCGCGCATGTCGTCTACCCCGCACTCGATCCAGATTTTCCCGCCACGCTTTCAACAAAGATTGCGACCGATTTACTTCGTAACGATATAGGTTACAAAGGTGCGCTAATCTCAGACGACCTGGAGATGAAGGCCATCACTCTCGACGTCGAGTCATCCTCGGTGTTGTCGATTGCGGCGGGTTGCGATCTCCTTCTCATATGCTCTAGCGAGGAGCTTCAGCATCGAGCGTTTGATGCCCTCAAACGCGAAGGTGAGAAGAGCCCGACGTTCCGAGCACGCCTGAACGAGGCCGCACGCAGGAGCGGAGCGTTGCGTGGAAGTGCTCCCCCTTCGTCCGCACTTTCTGGACCCGCGTTGCATCGTGCATTCGGGACTGACGAGGCGCACGCCATCGAGCAAGCAGTTTCATGACGCTCGCAATGGCACCTGGGTTTCGGTCTCCACGGCTCCTGACCTTCGACCCGAGAATTTCTGACGCAGATAACCCCCTCGGCGCGATTGAGAACGCATGCATCGCGTTTGAGCGTGGGCGCATCTCGTTCGTAGGCAATCAACTTGACCATCCTGGAAGCCAACTATTTCCTCTTGTGCCGCTCCTTACACCGGGCCTTATCGACGCGCACACGCACGCGTGTTGGGTCGGTTCACGGCACGACGAATATGCGATTCGTATGGCCGGCGGCGACTATCGCGAGATTGCAGCACGTGGAGGCGGCATCGTGGCGTCATCACGCGCACTTGCGGCGGCGACTGAAGACGAAATCGAACGCACGCTCCTCCATCGCCTGAGGCGCATGCTTTCGCTCGGGGTGACCACTTGCGAGGTCAAGAGCGGCTACGGACTTCTTCCGGAGTTGGAGCTTAAGCAATTGCGGGCGATCGCCAAGGTAGCCACCAATCGCGACGCACCTTCGATCGTCCCAACATTTCTCGCGTTGCACTCGGTTCCTCTGGAGCATCAATTGGATCGTGACGGTTACATTTCAGCGGTGCGGGACAACACACTTCCCCGGGCGGTCGCGCTTGCCCAGTTTGTAGACGCTTACGTCGATGCGAACGCATTCACGGTCGACGAAGCGCGCGGTATCGCAAGCAACGCGCGCGCGCTGGGCCTTGGCGTGCGCTTGCACGTCGGACAATTCGCCGACGTCGGCGGCGCCGAACTCGCGGCAGAACTTGGTGCCCTTTCGGCCGATCACCTTGAGCACGTTTCCGCGCGTGGCATCGACGCTCTCGCCGCTGCAGGCACCGCTGCATGCCTTTTGCCCGTCGCAAGTTTCACGCTTGGGCAAAACCCGCCGCCCATTGCCGCGCTACGCGAGGCCGGCGTGGCGCTCGTGGTGGCGAGCGACGCAAACCCCGGAACGGCGCCTACCGAGAGTCTACCCCTCGCGCTAGCGCTCGCTGTCCGCCTCTATGGCCTTACGCCCGAAGAGGCGCTCATCGGAGCGACACGAAACGCCGCGCGTTGTCTTGGCCTACACGATCGTGGCATGTTGCAAATCGGCGCACGCGCGGACGTCGTCGCATGGGACGTCGCGCACGAGTATGCGCTCGTTCAACCGTGGGGAACGTCAAAGGCACGAACGGTTATTGTGGGCGGAGCTCGCGTTGCCTAGCGTGCCTTAGCTCGGCGCCCGAACGCCAAGCCCTTTCGGCGCTCCCGAAATCCTCCCTGGTCGCGCCGCCGCAAGCCCCAGCAGTGTCGCCACATACGGCAACGTTTGCACAAAGAACCCAAACACGCCGAGCTTCCCTTGCGCGCCAATTTGTACCCACTGGAGCAACGCGAACACGACCGCGAGCGCCGCCGCTCGACCCGGTCGCCACCCAGACACAACCACAAGAGCTAGCGCATCGAACCCACGCCAAGCCGTCATTCCTGACTGAAACTGCCTCAAGTCAAACGCGAGCGCGACCCCACCGATGCCGACGATCGCACCCCCAAGCGAAACAGCGAAGATACGCGTGCGAACGACATTTACTCCGCAAGAACGCGCCGCGTTCGGTGACTCGCCACACGCGCGCACGCGCAGTCCGAACACCGTACCGCGAAGGGCCCACATCGTAACAATGACAGATACGATTGCCAGTATCACCGTAGGATCAATGGCCCACCCAAAGCCCGCAACGTTCGGCGAATTCGAGCTCGAACCGTAGAGCGCTCTGAGGCCCACCCGCGTGATGCCCAGCGCGAACAAATTCAACCCGATGCCACTGAGCAAGTCATGCACGAGAGCCCTTTCAACGAGGAGTGCATGAGCCAATCCAACGAGCCCTCCGGCAGCCACGCCCGCAAAGAGCCCAAGCCAAGGACTACCCGTTGCAACGTGCACGGCAATCGACACGAAGGCCGACACGATCAGCATGCCCTCGAGCGCAATGTTCACGACGCCGCTTCGTTCGCTCCACACGCCGCCGAGCGCCGCGCATCCATAGGGTGCAGCCATCGCGATCACGTGTGCTGCAGCCACGAGCGCGCTCACGCGGGCACCGCCACGCCGAGCGCTCGTTTCAATGCACCGCTAGCCCATGCAACGACAATGATGATGATCGCCCTGAGGACCTCCATCACTTCCATCGGGATGCGACCATTGAGGGACAGGCCTCCTTGTTCGAGTGTCGCCAAAACGAGCGCAGCGACAACGAGCCCCATCGGGTGCCCCGCACCCAGAATCGCGACCGCGATCCCCGCAAAGCCGACGCCCGCTCCGAGCCCGAGCTCGTAGTACCCCTTGAAGCCAAACACCGCGCCGAGCGGAACGAACGCGGCGATCGCCCCTGACACCAACATGGCCTGCACGATCCTTCGCTTGATTGGAATGCCTGCGGCCTCGCATGCGCGTAGCCCACTCGCGATGAGTGGCAACTCTCGCCCCAAAACAGTGCGTCGACGTACAAATGCCGCGAGCAGAACGATCGCTGCCGCAACGAAGAGAGCCACGCTCACCGCGCTTCCGCGAAACGCCGAGAGCCCAATGGCACTAAGTCGCGGCAGATGCACGCCAACGTCGTCGGTGCGAACCGTGCCCCGAAGCGCGAGACCTGACGCAAGGGAGAATCCAATGATCGCGTCCGCAATGCGGTTCAGAACAATCGTTGACACCACCTCATGGGCGCCGAAGCGCGCCTTCAGCAAGGCCGGAATTAACGCCCATCCGCACCCAATCGTCAACGTGGTTGCCAAAATGAGCAGCCACTGCACGGGCACAAACTGCGCAACAAAGTGCAACTTGTGGAACCTATTTTGAGCGACCGACATTAGCCATGAAGCCATCGCCGCAGAGCCAAGCCCCGCCAGTGCCGCCTGTCCTTCAACGCCCACATTGAAGAGTCCCGCCCGCAACGCAAAGGCAACGGCTGCACCCGCGAGCATCAGCGGCGTGGCCTTGTAGAGCACCTGTCCCACGCCGTACCAAGTGCCCCACGTACCTCGGTAGAGAATGACGAGCAACTGCAAGGGTGATTCGCCGTAGGCGAGGGCTGCCAAATTGAAGGCAAGCCAAGCTGCGCACAATCCGACGAGACTCGCGGTGATGGCCTTCACGTCCCGCCTCCGAGCATCAGCACGCCGAACTCCTCGTCGGATAATGTTGGTTCGTAGGTGCCCACAATCCGCCCCTTCGACAGGATCGCGATACGATCGCAGTGCGTTCGAAGCTCATTCAGGTCCGCGCTCAACACAAGAGTCGCAACACCGGTCTCGGTCGCACGTTCGATCTGCTCCCACAAGCTGGCGGCGGCCTCAACATCGACTCCACGCGTCGGATGAGCGATGACAAGCGCCTTCGCGCCCCTTTCAACCTCGTGAAGCGCGCGAGCGACCACAACCTTCTGCTGATTGCCGCCAGAGAGCGCACCCACCGAACTCGTCACATCGTGCGGCGCAATGGCAGAAGACGTAGCGATCGCCTCGGCGCGCCGTCGAGCGTCGGTCTCGTCGATGAAGATGCCAACGACGCTCTGACCGAGATCGCCAAGCAGCAGGTTGTCCTCAACCGACGCATCCATCACGAGCCCTTCGGTGTTGCGATCGCCGTAGACCATCGCCACGTCTGAAGGCGCAATCGTTCCGCTGGACGGCTTCGTAAGACCTCCGATTGCCTCGAGCAACTCTTGCTGACCGTTACCTTCCACACCCGCGAGCCCAACGATCTCCCCTGCGCGTATTTCGATCGTCGCGTCGTGCAAACGCGGCGGAACACACACGTGTGACAGGCACAACACAGGCCCAAGAGCCGTACGCCCGATCCGTGGTCGCGTCGCCGCACCCTCTCTTCCCATCATCGCCGAACTCAACTCAGCCAGAGAGCCCACAGGGAGCGAGCGATAGGGTGCGGATGTAAAGTCAAACTCCTTGACCAATTTACCGCGCCGCAAGACGATCGCCCGTGCGCCGTATTTCACGACCTCGTCGAGCTTGTGGCTCACGACAACGATCGAGCGTCCTCGAGAGACCAGCGTCAGCAACGCGTCGTACAGGCTCGTTGTCTCTTGGGGCGTCAGCACCGCCGTCGGCTCATCAAGCACGATCACGCGCGCATCGCGGTAGAGGGCGCGCGCGATCTCGAGACGCTGCTTATCTCCGACGTCGAGGCGCTCAACGCGCGAATCCAAGTCGACATTGAAGCCCAACTCGTCAAGTGCCTTTTTCGCCTTCATTCGTGCGAGCGGCCAATCGATTCGGCCGAAGGGTGACGACGGCTCCAGGCCAAGAACAACGTTCTCGATCGCAGTGAGATCGCCAATCAATGAGAAGTGTTGCTCTACCATTGCAACGCCGCGCCTTGTGGCCTCACGCGGCGTAAACTCGGTGAGTTCCGCGCCGTCGATTGCAACTGCACCGCGATCGGGTCTTAGCAACCCAGCCGCGCAACGCAGCAATGTGCTCTTACCCGCGCCATTTTCGCCGAGCACGAAGCTCAGTGCATGGTCAGGCAAATTGACGGTTACGTCATCAACCGCAACTGCGCCTGCAAAGCTCTTCTTGACCCCGCTGAATGCAATCACATCTAGCCAGCAACGCTTCGCACGCGCGGCTGCACATCCCGCAACGCCGTACACTCCGACGAGCGAGGGGCTTCCTCGCGAACCGACCCTGATATCCCCGCGCGGAGCGATGCTGTGCGCAAGATCATCTCGCAAAGCGTGCCGTAGTCGATCCCCGCGCTCGCGGCGATCATGGGCAACAGTGAAGTCTCGGTAAGTCCTGGCGACGTGCTCACTTCGAGCACGTACTCATTTTCACCCTCAGTCACGAGCAGATCGACGCGACAAGCGCCCGAGCATTCGAGCGCTTTCACGGCGCGAAGTGCGAGGTTCATCACGCCACCTAAGCGTGTTGCATCAAGGCGCGGTGGGCAAATCGTCTCGCCCAGACTTGGTGTGTACGCCGACGCATCGTCGAAATTGCCTTGGCGCGACACAATCTCCACGCCGCCAAGTATCCGGCCATCGAGAATACCCACCTGGACTTCCATCCCCTTGACGAAACGCTCGACCAAGAGGCCCGAATCGTGCGCAAGCCCTCGCTGAATCGCGCCGCGCAGTTCATTCGTGTCGTTTGCCCGAGCGACACTTGCACTCGAACCTTCGTTACGCGGCTTGACGACTACCGGAAATCCGAAGCTGCCGTGAATCGCTTCGAGCGCATCGAGCGTATCTTCGTTGGCAACGTAATATGGCGGCGTGGGAATATTATGTAACCGAAACAGTTCCTTTGCCTTCAGCTTGTCCATCGCCAGCGCCGAAGCAAGCACACCGGAGCCCGTGTATGGAATCTGCATCCACTCCAAGAGGCCCTGCACACACCCGTCTTCACCGCCACGACCGTGGAGCGCAAGAAACGCTACGTCGATGTTCGCCTTGCGAACTAATTCGTCAAGCGGAGCGCGCCCCGGATCGATCACGATCTTGACGACATCATAGCCGCGAAAGGTGAGCGCGCTCGCCACGCCCTCGCCGGTGCAAAGTGACGCCTGACGTTCGGCGCTCATGCCACCCATCAACACTCCGATGCGTTTCGTCATCGATTCGCTCCTTGTCGCAGAGGCAATAAGCAAACGCTACGCCAACTCGGCAATGTCGCAATCGCGCTGTTTTGCCGCAAAAGCCCGCCTGATCGCGTGTGCGAACAGCCACACGTCAAAGACACAAGCCATGTCCTTCCCGAATATCAAGTCGCGCGTTGGTAGGGCAACTTCTGGGGTGGCGTCAATCGATCTCGACGACGACAGCCGTGATGTTATCTTTGCCACCGCGGCTGTTGGCGAGGTCGATCAACCTCGTGGTCGCGGCCTCGGCGCCGAGCGGAATGAGCACGTCGAGGTCACCGGGCTTCATGTACCCATGAAGTCCGTCGCTACACAAAAGGAAGCGCTGCCCGGCCTCGAGTTCGACAAGGCCTGTGTCGACTTGTACGTAGTCGCGATTGCCAACCGCACGTGTGATCACGTTCTTGTGCGGTGACTTCTTCGCCTCTTGCTCGGTGATGAGCCCGTGCTTGATCTGCCACGCGATGAGCGTGTGGTCTTCGGTGAGTTGGTCAACCGAGTTACCGATAACGCGGTAGATGCGACTATCCCCCACTTGCGCTGTGATCGCGAAATCGCCAAGCACAAGGAGCGCACTTATCGTGGTGCCCATGCCGCTCTTTTGGCGATCGAGTTCGGCGATCGAGAAAACCATATACGTCGCTGCCTGCACCGCACTCTCGAGCAAACGCAGCGCCGCACGAACGTGAGTTTCGACCAAAGGAACGTTGAGCGCTTTCAGGTCGCCGATACCGCGCTTGACCATTCCGTAGATCGTATCGACCGCTTCGCTGCTTGCGACTTCGCCTGCGGCGTGTCCTCCCATCCCGTCAGCTACGACGTAGAGGCCAAGGCGATCGTCGCAGAAAAAAGCGTCTTCGTTCGACTGCCGCTTACGCCCGAGGTCGGTCACGCCGTGACTGAATCTGCGAAATGAGCTTCGTGCGATTTCAGGAAGCGGTGACGTGCGCGGCACCATGTTGGACCCGAGTATATCGCCGCAACCTGCATCGGTTCCGTAAATTGTAAGCGCACCCGATCTGAAGGCCCTATAACGGTGAGCCGCACATGCCTACGCCATCATTCCTTGACAAACTGAACGTGAGTGCGTCCCCCAATGCGCGTCTGCGATGGGTGGCCGATCACCCTTTTGGCCGCGATCACGTCGCGCGATACGAGCTCGGCAACGGCCTCACGGTGCTCTTGCTAGTCGACCGCTCTGCGCCCGTCGTGAGCTACGCAACATGGTACAGGGTGGGCTCGAGACACGAGAAGCCAGGGAAGACCGGTCTCGCACATTTTTTCGAACACTTGATGTTCAACGAGACCAAACACCTCGCTGCCGGCGAGTTCGACCGCAAGCTCGAAGAAAGCGGTGCAGAGTCCAACGCCGCAACGTGGCTCGATTGGACCTATTACTACGAAGCACTCCCCGCGGACCGCGTAGGCCTGGCGATCAAGCTCGAAGCCGATCGCATGGCGCACCTGGTCTTGCGCGAGCCTCAGGTCGAAAGCGAACGGGAGGTTGTGTCGAACGAGCGACGCATGCGAGTCGACGACGACCCCGACGGCATCGCGAACGAGCTTCTGTACAAGCTCACGTACACGAAGCACTCGTACCACTGGCCGACCATCGGTTGGATGGACGACATCAAAGCGTACACACCTGCCGACTGCGAGGCGTTCTATCGATCGTATTACGCGCCCAACAATGCGACGGTTGTCATCGTCGGCGACATGAAGCCTCAAAGTATACTTGCAAAGTTACAAAAGGCGTACGGTGAGATTCCACCCTCGATTGTGCCGCCCGAAGACATCGTTCCAGAGCCGCCCCAGCTCGAACCGCGCAGCGTCGAGATCGTCAAGCCAACGACGAACGAAAAAGTGTTCATTGGCTACATGGGGCCATCCCTCGGCGACCACGATCACACGCCACTCAATGTTCTCGCGGAAATCATGTCCGGTGGAAGAGCCTCCCGTCTGTACACGACGCTCGTGACCGAAAGAGAAATCGCTACCGAACCTCGTTGTTGGGCAGCCACCTTTCGCGACCCAGGGATTTTTGAAATCACTGCGGCCGCGCGAGAAGGGCACACTGCGCGCGAGCTCGAGCAAGTGATCGTCAGCGAAATTGACAAACTGAGCAACGACCTCGTAACGGACGAGGAACTCGAGCGCGCGAAGGCTCGACTTGAACTGTCGCAAGTTCAGTCGCTCGAAACCGCGAGTGGCAAGGCGGAGCAGATCGGCTTCTATGAAACTGTGCTCGGTGAACCTAACGCAGCATTCTCCCGACTCGACGCCACCCGAAAGGTCAAGAAAGAGGACATCCGGCGCGTTGCGCGCCGCTACCTCATCGAGCGGGCACGCAACACGGTTTACCTGCTTCCCGAGGCAAACTGATGCCCGAGTACCAAACCCTCAATAGCGGGACCCGTCTGGTCGTCGAGTCGGCGCACACTGTCCCGCTCGTCTCAATGGTCATCGCACTACGCACGGGCCCAGCACACGACCCGCCAGGTCGCCTCGGTTTGGCACGCATCGCGCTGCGCATGCTTCGGCGTGGAACGACGAAGCTCACTTCACGCGAGATCGACGAGCGCATCGACATGCTCGGCGCAGAGCTCGCAGTTGACACTTCGTCCAGTTCGATAGCGATGCACGCGCAGGTCATCTCCCGCAATTTTGGGGCGTTCATCGAACTTCTTACCGAGCTGCTCAGCGATCCGAAGGTCGACATCGACGAACTTGAACGCCTCAAGCGCGAGACCCTCGCCGAAATTACGGAATCGCTCGACAGCGACCGCTCGCTCGCACAGCGCGCTTTCTCGCGCGGCTTCTTCGCCGACCACCCGTACGGAAGGCCAGGAAACGGCACGCTCGCAACTGTCGGCCGCATCACCGAAGACGATGTGAAAGCGTATTACGCGAGCCACCTCGTGCATGGCAACGTCGTCATTGGCCTCTCGGGCGACGTCACGTCCGCTCAATCACTCGGCGCGGCGGCCTCCCTTTCGGGGGCCTTGCGCATAGGTAAGCCACTTGTCGATTCCGTTCGTGCACCTCGAATGCCTGAGGGCAGAACGATATGGTTTGCGGACAAACCTGAGCGTACTCAATCACAGCTTGTCGTTGGCACACTCGGAACATCGGCCCACGATCCCGACCACCACGCCCTTATCGTTTCAAATGCAATCTTCGGCGGCACATTTACGTCACGCCTCATGCGCGAGGTACGAAGCAAGCGCGGCTGGTCCTACGGCGCCGGATCTCGCTTAAGCCTCGAACGCGCAAGGCACGCGTTCGCGATCTCGACCGCGCCCGGGACCAAAGACACAGGGCCGTGCCTTGCACTGATGATCAAACTCTACGAAGCATGGGTCGAAAAGGGCGTCACGCCTCGTGAGACGACCTTTATTCAGCGATACCTCGTGAGGTCACACGCGTTCGATGAAGATACTGCAGCCAAGCGGTTGCACTTGGCCGTCGACACCGAGCTGCTTGGACTCCCCCACGAGTACTATCGTAACTACAAAAGTTCAATTTCAGCTGTCACGCCGGAAGCGGCATCGGAAGCCGCTAAGAAGCGACTATCAACAGAACACATGGTGATCGCGATCTCCGGCACAGCGAGTGACACGTTGGATGCCGTGACAAAAGCTGTACCCGACTTGGCAGGTACGCACGTGCTTCCTTACGCGGAGCTTGGGTAGGACCGCGCACGCGTCATTCTACCACGCATAACCTATTCCCGTTTCGAGCCGAATCATCGGCGCCGCCCATTGTCTTACGACGCGGCCGGCAAATGCAATGTCAGCCGGCGGCAGCCCGACGCCCATCGATCCAGAAACCGGAACGAACCAGTGTGGGCCGAGGTTGACGCCCGACTCGAGCCTCGCAAACGAGAGCAAAGTCCACTTCGCGTCCTCTGTGCTCACGAAGCCGCTATCGGCGTTTCCGATTGTCTGCACGTACGCCGCAGCAAGACCTGCACTGGCGAAAAGCCGCACCAAGTCGTCAACAAACCTTATCGTCAAGCTACTTCCCACCACCGACGACGCAAGCGATGTGAAACCTCCAGGCCCTCGCACGGCCCCGGCCGTTACCGGCAGAGTGCCCTCGAGATTGATGCCCAGCACGCGGATAGGAAACCAACTTACCTTTCCCACGACGTCGAAACCTGTCGTACCACCTTGCCAAGCCACACTCGGGCCAGCACTCACCTCCCATGCGCGAAATGGCCGACCCCCAGCCTGCGTTGCAGCAGGCGGTGGCGTTCCTGTCGCGGGCGCTTTCCTAGTCGGAGACGCAATCACGATCTTGACCTGCGGCTTCGCCTTGGCTTCCTCACTCGGCAGCAGCTCGAGCAAAGATGCACGCACCGATTCTGCAAGGCGCACGCGATCGTCACGCGTGAGCACGCTGAAGATCCGTTTCCTGCCCTCCACTTCAACCGTGCACTCGCTCTCTCTCTCGCACCGCACAATCGCCCTCGCGTCACACGGCGCACTGCACACGGTGAGCTCGTTCGTTCGAAGCTCCACTTCGAGTTCTGGCGAGCCTCCTTCTACGAGGACCGTACGAACGACGGCAAGTGCGACCACAACGCTCACGGCGGGATGACGCTCCGCGCGTAGTCGGCGTGCGAGCCACTCGGATAGCGCGCGAGATAGGTTCTCGCGTGAATCGCCGCCGTCGCGCGATCACCACGCGCTACGCTTAGCTCAACAAGTCGACCGAGTGCTTCTTGGGCAAACGTGCCGTTCGGTTCGACCTGAAGATAGCGCTGAAACCACCCGTACGCTTCGGTTCCGGACGACAACCGCCCGAGCTGAAACGCGGCCCTTGCAGCTTCGGGCGTGCCCGCAAATTGATCGACGACTGATCGATAAAGACGGATAGCGGCAAAAGCGTCACCGCCCAAGCGTGCTAGCTCAGCGAGCTCAATCAACTCGGCAACCGACGCGTGCTCGCTCGCTTGAGTGTCCTTCGCTCGTCGCCACGCCTCGGCGTATTGTCGTGTCTTCGCAAGTTCGCGCCATGTAGGCGCTGCTACGGCGACGGATGCCGCAGGCGCGGCCGCGTCGGACTCTTGCACTTTCATGACCACGGACGCCGTAGCGGGCGCGATGGTTGGTGCTTGCCTCTCTGTCATTGGAATCGACGATGCAACCGCTGGCGGCGCCAGCAACGGTGCCGAAGTCGGTAGCACAGCCGGCTCATTGCGAACCATGATCGATGAAGGAGGCATCGGCAACGAGGCTTCACGGGGAGCGCAGGTCCATTCTTGCGACTCGCCCGCGACGAGCGCGACGCCACTCGAAGGCAAACACGGTCCAAACACCACGACGCGTCCCTCGAACATTCTTACGTGCACGCGCTGCGTCTTCGGGTCCCACGATGCGTCAAACGATGTTCCCGTTACGCGAATCGCAAAGTCACCAGCGAGCACCGCCCACCGGGTTGCTTCTTGGTGAATCACGTGCGCGTGCAGCGATCCGCGCTCGAGACGCACCTCGGCTCCGTGCGCGTGAAAGGACGCGATGCGGGCGTGCCCTTGCTTCTCGGTTTGCACCTCGGACCCGTCACTAAATGTAACGCTCGTTCGATCATTTTCGTCCCCCCAGACCTGGCCGACCTCGAGGGCACGCCCTTCAACCTTTGCGGCGAGAATTTCGCCCTTGCGTTGCGCGACAAATAAGAGCAGCGCCGCCGAAACGCCGGTAAGTAGCACGCCGCATGCAAGCGCACCGCGGCGTCGCTTCTGACGACGCGAGTGGACGTCGCCACGAACCGATCGGAATGCCGCATCCACTTGTGGCGCGGGGCGCGACTCAAACCATCCATCGGAGGCAGCGCGCAGCTCCGCCCATCGCTCATGGCTCATCGCGTGCCCTCCTCGAACCAACTCGCGAGCCAAGGGTCATCCGCGGCGCGCATTGCAAACGTAGCATCGGCCTTCGCGAGGCGTCGCTTCACTGTTGCCAGCGAGCATCGAACGAGCTGAGCAATTTCTTCGAGCTTGCGTTCGTCGATGTATCGCAACGCAAAAACGATGCGCTCATCTGGATCCAACGTCTCGAGTACATCGTGCACGGCCGAGAGCGCGCGCGACACCTCTGGCGACCCTTCAACCGATTCACGATCAGGGATCGCATCGAAAGACAAGAAACTTAACCATTTTCTCCGACGCCGCTTGCGAATGTCCTCACGCGCAACGAACACTGCGATCGCACCAAGCCAACCGGCAACCGACTGCCCCTCGGCAAGCCGGTCAATGCACTCCAGCGCTCGAACGAAAACATCGTGAATCAGGTCGTCAATATCGTTCCGAGGACCAAGGACGCGAAAGAGCATCCGAGCGACGTAGCCCCGATAGTCGACGAGAAGTTCCCTCTGTGCCCATGTCTTGCTCGCACGGAGCCCACCAGCAAGGGCTGTCGTTTCCTCCTCCTCGGCGCGCGGAAAGGAGCTTGCCGCAACGGATGCGGAAGACACGTTCGGGATAGAGACTGCGGAGAGAGCGACCAATGCCACACCAAGTGGCCGTTCGCCCTCGAAACGGCTCACGGGGTCGTGACGCCCGATACCGAAATGCTTGGTAGCGGAGCGCACAGAGGAACCGACGTCGTCGAGAAGTCAGAGAAGTTGTATGTGATGGAGGAATCGACTCGACCGAGGTAGTTGAGGGAACCGCCGCCCGTCCCACCACTAGCTGCGAGACTTGCCGGCTTGAACGAGTCGCCGAAGTACGCAGATTCGCTGGAAAATGCGCCTCCGATGGTGATCGCTTGATCGCCGCTGTTGGTGAGCTTGAATTCCGACGAAACGGTGTCGCCGGCCTTTGCAGTGATCGTCATCTGAGTGGGCGTGACGGTGACGAGCGCACCGCTTTGAGTCATGGTGAGGCCAAAGCCAACGCCGCCACCTGGTAGGTCTCCGAAGATCCCCAGCTTTTCGCTCGACGAGCCGAACTGGGTCGCCGATACCCACACGGTCACACTAAGCGTCCCGCCAGACTTGAGGGTTGTCGCTGCGGCTGCGCCGTCGGGTAGACCCTTCTGCGCGAAAAGACCACCAGTCGAGAACGCGGCGTAGAAGTTCGTGATGTCAGAACTTCCCGTGTTCGTAACCGAGAACGTTTTCTCGGACTGCCCTCCGCAACTGATCTTGCCGAAGTCGATACCACTCGTCGAAAGGGACAACACACCAGCGACCCCCGTTCCCGACAAGCGGAAAGACGAAGGCACTTCGCTGCACAAAACCGCGCCCGCTTGCGCTGACACGGTAACAAGGGCGGTGTCCACGCCGTTGGTCTGCGGCGTAAAGGTGAACGCCGACGTCGCGCCGGTCGTACTGACACTGGCGCTGCTCGGCCCGCCGAAGTTCGATCCACTCATCGCGAAGTCGAGCCCAGCCGTCGCGTTGCCGCTGTTGGTAAAGGCAACGGAGGTCGAGGACGATCCCGGCCACGTTGTGCTCGCAAACGAGATCGTGCTGCCGCTCGGTGAGCGCGCAAGGATGGCCCCGCGCGAGGTGAGCGAGAGTGTCACGTTGTGAACCGTGTCACCCGAGATGTCGGTCGTGATCGCCATCGTGCCGCCGTACGATGTGATTGCGTTGACCTTCGACGGAATCGCAGGAGGGGTCACCACGAGGCTGATCGAACCATTGGCTGCGACGGTCGAGCCGTTGGGCGAAGCGTACGAGTAACCTGTGGGGAGCGTTACATTCGTAACCTTGAAGGATGCAGTTCCGTCGTTGCGAACGGTCACCGTTTGCGTCCCAGCTTGGGTTCCGCAATTTGCAAGGCCGGCGTCACCAAACGAAACTTGTGCGGGCGACACACTGGCGACGCCTTTGGTACCCGTTCCGCTGAACGCCAGCGCGGTAGGAAGTGGCGCGCAGAGCACCCCGGTGGTCGCTGACGAAATCGCGAGCGAGCCCGTGCGCGTGGTCGTATCTGTCGGTCGGAACACGCTCGTGATCGCCGCGCTCGTTTGGGCCGCAACCGACGCAGCACTTGGCGAGAGCGTCACCGTCCCATGACTCGACGTAAGAAGCACGTTCGCCGAGAGGTTCCCGTCGTTGACGACGCTGAACGACGCGCTCGACGTGCTACCGATCGGCACTTGGCCAAAGGACACCTGAGTCGTAGGCGAGAACCGAAGGATCGCCCCCTGCGCGCTTTGCGTCAGACCGATTGAGTGCGGTGCGTCTCCTGGGACGTTCGTCGCGATAGCGAGCGTATCGCCGTAGTTGCCCGGAACAGCCGAGGTCTGCGGAATCGCTGCAGGCGTGATCACCAGCGTATCGCTACCGCCAGCGGCAATGGTACCGCCCGCCTTGCTAAGCGCGTAGGGCGAAGAGCCCGTACGAGCAAGCGTGCCGGTCCAAGTGTAACTTGCGTTGCCTGGATTCTGCAGAGTGAGCGTACGCGACGTCGCGGTCGCTCCGCAATTCGTTGCGCCAAAGTCGAAGCTCTGCGCCGAAAGCGACACTTGGCCGCTCGTTCCGGTTCCTGTGAGGGCGACGTCGGCCGGCATCGGCGCACATAGCGCGACGGTACCCGCTGTGACTTTGAGCGAACCCGTTGCAGCGCCTGCAGCCGCAGGACTAAACGATACGCTTGCGCTCACGGAATCGCCTGCCGCCATCGTCAAGGATCCTGACGGGCTTACCGAAAAGCCGGTACCGGACGAGGACACCTTCAGCGCGGCTGAAACGTTTCCTCCGTTCGCGATCGCAACCACAGCGCTCTGCGACGTGGCCACAGGGACCGAGCTAAACGCAACGGACGTGCGACTAACGGTGATGATTGCGCCACGGGCCGTTTGGGCAAGCGTGATGGCGTGCGGAGAATCGCCCGCCGCGCTGGTCTTTACCGAAATCCCGCCTGCGTAGTAGTTCGCAGTTACGGGCGACGTCGCTGGAACTGCCTTCGGGGTAACAGTCAATGTCGTTGACGATCCGGGTGCGACCGAACCCGTGAGCGGTGTCACCGAATAGTACTTCGCACCCGCCGTATCGAGCGTCGCATCGAACGTGAAAGAGCCGTTGCCCGTATTCGAAACCTTAATCGTTTTCGCGCTGCCCTGCGAGCCGCAATCCACTTGACCGAAGTCGAGCGAAGCGGGCGTCACACCCACAACGCCATTTGTGCCTTGTCCGGTGAGGGCGACCTGCTTCGCGGAAGTTCCGCACAGGACGCCCGTCGTGGTGATGGGCGATTGCGACGAGCTCGGCACCGTCGTCGACGGCTTGAAGCGTGCGAGCAAACCCGCAGCTGTGGCGCCTGGCGCGAGTTCGACCGCAACCGGCGATCCTGTCCACGCGATCGAGAATTGCTTGTCGGCGGGCTCGCCAAATGTAACCGAAACAGGCCTATTTCCGTTGTTCGTCATGGCGAGCGGAACGTCCGGGGCTTGCGCACCAACCGGATACGTTCCGAAGTCTGCCGACGCGGGCACCAGAGCGAGCTCAGCACCCGCAGGAGTGAGCGTCACGGGAATCGCCACGCGAAGACTGGATTGATCGTTGGTGACAACGTTCAGGGCTGTCTGCACAAGCGCGCCGGCGCTCGCATTGGCCAGAACGGCGTTCGCCTTTACGGCAAGCTCAACCACCTCACCAGGCCCAAGCGAACCGCTCGTCTTGGCTCCGATCGAGAAGTGCTCTTTCGAATCGAGCGAGACTTCCCAGGTCAGGGGCGCCGCGCCCGCATTTCGGAGGCTGAGCGTCTTGTCTGCAGCGGTCGCCCCGCAGTCAACCTCGCCAAAATCGATGGTCTTTGCGGACAGCTCTAAGCGCGCCGGTCCTGACGGTGCAGCGTCACCAACACCGCCGCCACCATCCGCTTCGGACGGCAGATTCGGAAGCGCCGCATCTGAAAACAGCTGCGAGTAGTCAGACGAGCCGAAGCAGCCGACTCCAGTGAGCGACAATGCGATGGCGAGCGCAGCAGTCTTTCTCATGCGAATTCTCCCGGACGGGGCTTAGCACGCTGGCTCGCCTGGGCAATCTCCAGATCGAGCCGCATAGAGCGCTTCAGCTAGGCCTTTTTGCCAACATTTCCGCAAACTTGGTGTCGTACTTGCCCGAAAGAAACTCATTTGACGCGAGCACACGACGCAGAAAAGACAGGTTCGTGACGCAAGGCTCGATGCGTGTGCCACCGAGGGCGACGTCCAATGCACGTATGGCGGCAGATCGATCAGCACCCCAAGCCGCGACCTTGGCGACCATCGGATCGTAGAACGGCGTCACTTTGCTTCCCGCGACGACACCCGACTCGACGCGCAAGTGCTCCGACTGCGCGTCGCCGAAACCTCCTGCCCACTCGAGCGTGTCGATCGCGCCAGGCTTCGGGATGAAGCCCTTGCTCGGATCTTCAGCATAGACACGCGCCTCAACCGCGTGCCCCTTTGGTGCCAGTGTTGACCAATCGGGCAATCGCTCCCCGGCAGCCACCCGGAGCTGCCATTCGACGAGATCGAGACCGGTAACCATTTCGGTCACAGGATGTTCCACTTGCAAACGTGCGTTCACTTCGAGGAAGTAGAGATTGCCCTCCGCATCCGCAATGAACTCGCACGTCCCGGCTCCAATGTAACCGACGCTGGTCACAATACGCAGGGCCGCAGCGAAGAGGCCACGGCGACGCTCAGCGCCAGCGACGCCCGTGAAGAAATGCGCTGGCGAAGGCGACTCCTCAACGATCTTCTGGTGGCGACGCTGCACGCTGCACTCACGCTCGCCGAGTGCGAACGCTTGGCCATGCTTGTCGCAAAATACCTGCACTTCAATGTGTCTCGGCTCGCTTGCATAGCGTTCGACGTAGATGCGTGCATCCGCAAATGCAGCCTTTCCGCGATCGCTGCAACTTCGAAGCGCGCGCTCGAGACCGCCCTCTTCAACGACCACCTGCATCCCGATTCCACCGCCGCCACCAACGGCCTTGATGAGAACTGGGTACCCAATTTTTGCGACGGTCGCTTTGACCGCTTCGATCGCTTCGGGCGTGTCGATTGCAACCGGCGCGTCGGTACCAGGCACGGGACTTACGCCCGCTGCGAGTGCCACGTGACGTGCCTTCATTTTGTCGCCAAACGAATCGAGCACGTCAGGCGTTGGACCGACGAACGTCGCACCGGCCTCAGCTACCGCACGTGCAAAGCTCGATTTCTCGCTGAGGAAGCCATAACCCGGATGCACCGCCGTCGCCCCGCTCTTCTTCAGAACGTCAATTAAGTTGCCGATGACGAGATACGAGTCTTTCGGTGATGGCGGTCCGATGAGGAAGGATTCGTCAGCTTCCTTGACGTGTGGCGCGTTCTCGTCGGCCTCGGAGTAAACGGCAACCGTAGCGATGCCGAGCTTGTTGCAAGTACGGATCACCCGACGTGCGATCTCACCGCGGTTCGCGATGAGCACCTTAGAGAAGAGTGGAGGCATGGCGATCTTCTCTCCAAGGCCGGTGCTGCCGTCAATCCCGGATCCCTGTGCGATAGTCAACCGAAGGCAATCTTGCACTTTGACGCATATGAATTAGCCTGAAACTCGATGCGCACGACGCTTGATGGTGCGACACCAATTCACCTCGAACTTCGCTTCACAACTCACGTGGCCGCGGCTCTCGAAGAAGGGCGCTATTGGCTGAGCATTCCGGTTGATGAGCGCGTTGCGGCTGTCGAGATGCTCCGCGAACGCACCTTTGGAATTTACGATGAAGGTACCCCCCGATTGGAGCGAGTTTATCAACTTGCTATTGTCTCACGGCGTGCGGTTCCTCATCGTCGGCGCGCACGCGCTCGCGGCATCGGGACGCCCACGAGCGACGCTCGACCTCGACGTGTTCGTTGAGCCGACTGCTGCGAATGCGAAGAGGCTGGTCGCGGCACTGCAAGCATTTGGCTTCCCCGCGTTAGGCGATGAAGCGAAGTCGTTTGCGCAAGCGGATCGAATGGCGACCTTAGGCCGCGAGCCGCTCCGAATCGATGTCATGACGTCGATCACGGGCGTGAGTTTTCGGGAGGCCTGGAAAGGTCGACTCGTCGCCCATTTTGGTGCGCACGAGGTCCCGTTTTTGGGCCTTGCGGAGCTCGTGAAGAACAAATTGGCTTCAGGCAGACTGAAGGATCAACTTGATGTTGAACTCTTGAGGGAGGCCGGCCTCATGCCGCAAGTACGCAGTCGGACGAAGCCAACGCGCAAACAGGGTAGCGCCACGATACCGCGTCGACGCGTCAAGTGAGACTCCGGGGGTCCTTCGCTTCGCTCAGGATGCCACCAGCGAAGCGATACTGGGTGGTCGCGTCACGTGCACCTCGCGCACGCTGCACCTCGCGCACGCTGCACCTCGCGCACGCTGCACCTCGCGCACGCTGCACCTCGCGCACGCTGCACCTCGCGCACGCTGCACCAGCGAAGCGATAACTGGGTGGCAACGTCCGGCACTTCCACCGCGTCACCTGCTCCACGCGCACGCTGCACCAGCGAAGCGATAACTGGGTGGTAACGTCCGGCACCTTCCACCGCGTCACGCGCGCCCCGACACAAACTAATGTGGTCTGTCGGTGAACGTCTTCACTTCGCCTGGGACCCACTGAAAATTGTCGAGCAGTACGCTCGAGTCGAACGACGAATCGCCCGTGTCCCAGATCATGAAATCGAGAGTCATTTCTTCGGCCGGCTCAACAGGCGCCTGCGTCTCGAGCCAGCCAGTTGCACCGCCGCCCGTGTCTTCTTTCGTGTTGCCCGTGTAGCAGTGGACGCCCGGGCAATAGAAGCCCGTGCCCCAAAGCTCACCGTCACCCCCCGCGCACGTTGAGCGGCCGCACGTCGCAGTGCCGCCTTGGCAGCGATCAAAGAAGCCGTTGTTTACACTAACGGGTCGCTGTTGCGGATCGAACGAGACGTTCTCGGGCACACCATTGTTGAACGCCTTCGACGTGAGCATCGCGAGGAAGCCATCGTTGTAGTTCGTGCAGACGTACTCTGGCCATTCGCCCGACAGGAAGTTGAAATTGAAAGAGAGACCCTTCGCGTTTGCGGGTACGCGCACTTTCAAGCGCACAACGATCGAGTCATAGACGTCGGCATCGGAATCGCAGCCCGGGATCGACTTCGGGTATCCGGCCGGGACAGACCCTCCGACGTAATCACCCATCGTCTCGCCATTGCGGAAGCATGCGTACGGGTCGTAGGTGCCGTTCTCGTTGTCGTACTCTCGTGCCCAACCGGAACTGAGAACGCCCAATCGGTCGCCCTCACGCGGCTTGAGCACGCTCCCAAATTTCGACAGGATTCCGTGTTGACCGTCATTCACCTTGCCGCCGCCCACGTAGCCCGCAAGGAACGTCGCCGAAATCAGGCCCCATCCACCGTCATTGGCAGAGCGGCAGATGCCGATGGACTTCGCAAAGGCTTCCGCGTTCCCGTCGATGGCGAGTGAATTGTCGCAGACGACCGCGTTGTCTATCTGACCGTCGCCGTCGTCGTCGCAATTGTTGCCCGGAACGTCGAAGTTACCTTTGGAAGGCACGCAAACACCATCACCACCATCCCCATTGCCGGTGAGGATCGGGCCCGCCTCAGGGGTCTCCACCGCCCCACCCGCCTCAGCCGGCAGGTTTGAAAACCCTTCCCGAGTCGTCGTCGCCGAACAGGCGACCAGGAAGCAAACCGCAGCACCGCCCACCCTTAATTTCATCGTGTATGGCTTTCGCACAGTGAGCGCCCAACGTAAAGCTCGAGCGGAAAACTGCAAGGTGGTTGAGACGGCTGGGTCGCACGTGACCGCTGAACGCCCTACACGTCAAGATCCTCGGCCTGGGCGCGTCCGGCACGATCCATGATGAAGCGAAACCGCGGCGACGGATCCTTGCCCATCAATTCGTTCACGATCCGATCGGTTTCGAGCTCTTCGCCAATCGTCACGCGAAGCGCACGTCGTTTGCGCGGATCGAGCGTCGTACTCTTGAGCTCTTCCGCACTCATCTCGCCAAGACCTTTGAAGCGACTAACCTCGGGACGAACATTCTTTGGAAGCGCGGCAAGCACTTTTTCTTTTTCGATGTCGTCGAGTGCCCAATGGGTTTCCTTGCCAGCGTCGATTCGAAACAGCGGAGGCATTGCTAAGTAGATGTGGCCGTTGCGGATGAGCCCTGGCAAGTGGCGATAGAAGAACGTCAGCAGCAACGTCGAAATGTGGTAGCCGTCGCTGTCTGCGTCCATCAGCAGGAAGACACGGCCATATCGTAACTTCGAAAGATCGAAATCGCTACCGACGCCGCAACCAAGGGCCGACACGATGTCTTGTAGCTCCTTGTTCCCGCTGATCGCTTGCGTGTTCGCGCGCTCTGCGTTGAGCACTTTGCCTCGAAGCGGCAAGATCGCCTGCGTGCGCCGATCGCGCCCCTGCTTCGCATTGCCTCCGGCGCTATCGCCCTCGACCAGAAAGAGCTCGCTCGTCACCGGATCGGTACTTGAACAGTCTGCGAGCTTGCCGGGCAGGTTGAGTCGATGACTCACCGCACCTTTGCGCTTGACCTCGCTAATCGCAGCGCGGCTCGCTTCACGCGCGCGCGCTGAAAGAACGATGCGCGCGATGATCCCTTCGGAGGTCCGCTTGTTATCGTGAAGCCATTGCTCCAGGGCCGTGCGAACGGCGGTTTCAACGTGACTATGCACTTCGGGATTGTTCAGTCGGTCCTTCGTTTGTCCCTGAAATTGGGGCTCCGCGACATACGCGCTAAGCACCGCGCACATGCCTTCGCGAATGTCTTCGGCCGTAAGCGCTACGCCTTTCGGCGTCAGCTCGTGCGTCGTCATGTAGTTGCGCACAGCTTTGGCAACCGCCTGTTTGAGACCAGCCTCGTGCGTTCCCCCCGATGGCGTTGGAATCCCGTTCGCGTAGCTCTTCACCAGTTCGTCGGGCGCTTCCGTCCATTGGAGCGCAAGCTCCATGCGTATCGGCTCTTCGCGCTCAAGCGTGAACGACTGGGCGTGCACGGCGGGTTTGCCTCGTTCGCTCACTATCTTCTGCAAGTATTCGACAATCCCGCCAGGATGCTCGAGATGCACCCACCCGGACGTTGGCGAGTCGCGAAACGAAATCTTGAGACCTTTGTGCAAGTAGGACTTTGCCTCGAGCCGTTCGAGAATCGTCTGGGCGTTGAAACTCTGCGCCGCTCCGAAGATCTGAACGTCGGGACGAAAGTGAATCGCGGTGCCGTGCGCACGAGCAGGTCCCACTTTGATGAGCTTGCCGGCTGCGTTGCCGCGCACGTACGATTGTCTATATTCTTGACCACCTCGGCGAACGGTCGCGGTGAGGTGTTCGGAAAGCGCATTCACGACCGATGAACCGACGCCGTGCAAACCGCCGGACACTTGATAGTTCTTCCCGCCGAACTTTCCGCCTGCGTGCAGAGTACACAAGATAAGTTCGAGCGCCGAACGCTTGTACTTTGGGTGGATATCGACCGGAATGCCGCGGCCATCATCGCCGACGGTTGCGCCCTTCTTGTCGGAGTCGAGCGTCACTTCGATTCGCTTTGCGTGGCCGTTGATCGCTTCGTCCACCGAGTTGTCGACGATCTCCCAAAGCAAATGATGAAACCCTCGCGCGTCGGTCCCGCCGATGTACATGGCGGGCCGCTTGCGTACCGGCTCAAGCCCCTCAAGGACCTCGATGTCTTTGGCGGTGTAGCTCGGCTCGCTCATGAAAGCACCTCTGGCAACGTGAGTTCCGGCGGAACTACTCGGACAATCTGCGAACGCTTCACAATCGCCTCACCGCGAGATGCGCGCGCGCCGGCAACAAACGCAAGGCTGACGCTCATGCGCTTGCCCTTGTCGGTTTCGATCACCAATTCGTCGCGAGACTTTTGAAGGAGGACCGCGCCCACCACGGCATCATCGTCATGAAGCTTGACGAGCATGATGCCCTTCCCCGCCCCAGACAGGAGCGGCGATTCTTCCACGTCGGTCGCGAGACCCAACCCATTGCGCGTCGCGCATGCGATGTGTTGTTTCTTCTGAGTGAGAGCCACGAAAACCACTTCGTCGCCCTCGCTCAAACGCGCGTATTTGCGACCCGCACGCGTCGAAGGCTCGCGATGACCTCGTAGCGAGAATCGCAACATCTGCCCCGTCCTCGTGACGACAATCGCAAAGGGAGGTTCAGGCTCACCGTCTTCGCCCGCCTCTGGCACCTCAAGAACGCGTGGGTCGAAGCTCATCATGGCAACGATGCGCTCGCCGTCGGCCATCTTGAACAGCTTCTGGATTGGGTCTCCGTATCCGGATGTCGCTGGAACATCCACGATGCGGCACACGTAGCAAGCGCCCAAGTTGGAAAAGAACGCGAGGCTCGCCTTCGTGCTGCCGAAGCCAAGGCCGATGACTTGATCGCCTTCGCGAACGCGGACGGTCGAGAGGTCCTTCACCTCGCGTTGGCGCTTGAGCCAACCCTGCTGCGTGAGAATCACCGTCGCGTCTTCGTCGACAATGAATGCCTCTGCGGCGTACTCAGGCTCGTCGGCAACCCCACCGATCTTCGTGCGGCGTTTCTGCGCGAACCGCACTTTGATATCTTCGAGTTCGGTGCGAATGAGCTTCCACCGCGCATTGACGCTCTTGAGCAAGGTCGCGAGGCGCGACGCATCTTTGCCCTTCTCGGCAAGCTCTTCGCGGATCAAATTGATCTCGAGTTGCGCCAATCTGTAAAGGCGCAATTCGAGGATCGCATCGACCTGTTCCGCGTCGATCTTGAAACGCACGACCAGCTTCTCAGCGGCGTCCTTTTTGCCCTGAGATTTGCGAATGATGCGAATCGTCTCGTCCAGCGCGTCGAAGACGATCGCAAAGCCCTCGAGTACGTGGATGCGCCTGCGGAGCTGTTCGAGATCAAACGCAGTGCGCTTCGTAACAACGTCGAAACGGAATTTTAGAAAGTGCGCGAGCATGCCGCGCAGGTCGAGACGTTCCGGCGTTGGCACGAGCGGATTGTCCGTGGGGATCAAACACGTGAGGTTGACCTGCACACTCGTCGCGAGCGGCGTGTGTTTGTAGAGGTAGGCCATCACCAGTTGTGGGTCGGCCTCCTTCTTGATCTCGAGTACGACGCGGGTGATGTCGGTGCTCTCGTCGCGAACATCGAGCAACAGCGGCAACTTCTTCGAGATGATGACCTCGGCAATCTTCTCAACCACCGCGCGACGCTCAACAGCGTAGGGAATCGATTCGATGACGATCTGGGGACCACGTTTGTCGGTGTCCTCAATTTTCCATTCGCCACGAAGCTTAAGCGAGCCATGCCCCTGCGCGTAGACCTCTTGTAGCTCTGTGCGCGACGAAAGCAGTTGCCCGCCTGTGGGAAAGTCAGGCCCCTTGATGAACTTGGTAAGACTCTTGACGGTAAGGTCGGGGTCATCGATGAGGGCAATACTCGCGTCGATCACCTCGGCGAGATTGTGAGGCGGAATGCTCGTCGCCATGCCGACCGCAATACCGTACGAACCGTTGACCAGCAGGTTCGGAAAACGCGCCGGAAGAATCGTAGGCTCTTGCTTCGTGTTGTCGAAGTTCGAACGAAACAGAACGGTGCCCTTGTCGAGCTCGTCGAGCAGCTCGAGCGTCGCGAATTGCAGCTTGGCTTCGGTGTATCGATAGGCCGCCGCGGCGTCGCCGTCCGCAGAACCAAAGTTGCCTCGACCGTCAACCAACTTGACGCTCATCGAGAAGTCTTGGGCGAGCCTCACAAGCGCGTCGTAGACGCTCACATCTCCGTGCGGGTGATACTTACCGAGCACCTCACCGACGATGAGTGCACACTTTCGATACTTCGCGTCGGGCCGAAGGCCAAGCTCGCGCATCGCGTACAGAATCCGGCGCTGCACCGGCTTCAGGCCATCGCGCACGTCCGGAAGCGCGCGCGACGTGATGACGCTCAGCGCGTAATGCAGGTATCGGCGCTGCGCTTCTTCGGCGAGCGTGCTGTCGTCGATCGGCCGCGGTGGCCCTCCCGCGTCGCCGTCGCCGCCTCCACGCTTTCGACCACCCCCACGAGTGCTTGCTTTCGAACTTTGGGTTGAACTCATCTTTGTCTGAGGGGGGGTCCTTCGCTTCACAAGAGAGATTCCTGACCTTCTGTTCAGGCGGCTTTTCGATGTATCAGGCGAGCCATCGCACTCGCAAGACGAACTTCGCGGCTGGTCATGTGTGCAGACCTGGTTGACCCTGAGCCTTCGTGTGCGGTACGAGCTTGCCGACCTTGATCTCGCGCCGCTTGGAGCCATCAACTTGATGCTCGTCGTTCGCCCTTGGCTCTTGCTGGCGCGCTTCATCGTGATCTGCTGGGCTTTTTGGGCAATTGCGCTCGCTTTCGGCGCGGAAGCGCTCGCGGCGACGGACGGTGGTCCGCCCGACGCAGCCCCCCAAGCGGACGGCGCAAACGCCTCTGAAGCCGCAATTTCCGACGCCAGCACGTCAGATGCGCCCGCGGCCGCCACGATGGCTGAAGAGGCACCGATTCCGCGGCTGTCTCCCAATGAAGCCGAAAAAGCCGAGGGTCTGCCGATCGTCCGGATCGAGATCAAGAACGGTGGCGGACGTCTGCCGGAAGCTGAAGTCCGCGGTTACCTCCACGTCAAATTGAAGGACATCTTTTCCACCGAAGCCCTCGCGAGCGACGTCCGCGCACTTTGGGAATCCAAGTTCTTCAGTGACATCAAGGTCGATCTCACCCGCAGCGATACGGGTGTCATCCTTCGATTCATCCTCCACGAGCGGCCGAATATTCGTGAAATCGCGTACACGGGAAATGACGAGCTTGACGAGTCCGCGCTAAACGAGACAGTCGAGATCAAGACCAACACCGCTCTCAATCACGCCGCGTTGCGAAGAAGCAGTGATCGCATCAAGGAAGCGTATCGAGAAAAGGGGTACTTTCTTGCCAATGTTGATTTCAGTATCGTTGAATATCGCGATAACGAAGTAGGTGTTACTTTCAAGATTACGGAGGGTAATCAGGTCACCGTTCAGCGGATTACGATCATCGGCAACGATCACATCCCCGAAGCCGACCTTCGCGACGTGATGGAAACGGGCCAGGGCTCGTTCTTCTCGTTCGGTTCCTATAAGCAGAGTCTCCTCGAGCGCGACATCCTTCTTATGAGCGCGCTGTACTACGATCGCGGCTACCTCGACGTTCGATTCTCAACGCCGCGCGTGATGCTGACACCAGACCGTGAAGGTCTCGACATCATGCTCGTGCTCAACGAAGGGCCTCGGTACAAAATCCGTCAGTTGCTCGTCACGGAAGTCGACGAGGACGGCAAGGAAGTCGATCCCCTCGGTGGACGCCGCTCGCTCCGACAATTGATCTCCGCGCAGCCGGGCGACTGGGTCAATCGGTCGGCCATTCAGAAGGATTTACAGGCAGTAAAGACGAAGTACCGTGATGCAGGCTACGCGAACGTCGAGGCCGAACCACGCGTTGAAATCGATCGAAAGACCAACGCAGTTGATGTTCAAGTGCGCATTCGACGCGGTCCGCTAGTCACGATCGAGCGCATCGAGATCAAGGGCAATGTTAAGACGCGCGACAAGGTCCTGAGACGCGAGTTCGAGATCGCCGAGGGTAAGCTCTTTAGCGAGACTGCCCTAGAGGACTCGCGCCGACGCACCCTCGCACTCGGCTTCTTCGATCGGGTCGACGTATCGACAGCGCAAGGGTCAGATCCAACGAAGATCGTCGTCACCTTCGACGTCAACGAGCGCTCAACTGGCCAGTTTAACGTCGGCGCCGGCTTCTCATCCATCGAGACATTCATCGCAACGGCGACTGTCAATCAGCAAAACCTATTTGGAAATGGTCAGGCACTTTCGCTGCAGGCGTCAATATCGGGTTTGCGTCAGCTCATTTCGCTGCGCATCTATGAGCCCTATTTTCTCGATTCCGACTGGTCATTTTCGACCGAGCTCTTCAATCAGTATTTCATCTTCAACGACTTCGCACGATTGACGCGAGGCGCCTCGATCACGTTTGGATACGCGATCGTTCAGCCGAGTTTGCGCCTCGGGGTGACGCTCACCGCGCAGCACGATTCCGTTGACAATGCGGCGCAAGGGACGTTCTTCGGTGCGACGAGCGCGGCGAATCTGCAGCCGCGGGCGCCACTCGCCAACCTCTACACGTCCGGCCGCACGATCTCGGTGCGACCGACGATTACATACGACTCTCGTGACAACCGCATTTTCCCGACGTCAGGCATGTTTTTGCAGGCGTCGAGCGAATTTGCGAGCAGCATCTTTGCGAGCGAGCTCGAGTTCATTCGCCATCGCTTGACGACCCAGTTTTATGTCCCTCTCGGAGGAAACTCAGGGCAGCCGGGTAGCGGTTTCGTGCTCAAAATGCGCAACGACTTCGGCGTCGTCACGAGCCCGAACGATGTCACGTTGCCGATTTACGCGCGTTTCTTCCTCGGCGGCATCTTCGACATGCGCGGCTATCGGTTACGTTCGATCGGCCCGCGCCTGCCAGTGACGTCTTCACTCGATCCGAACTCAAGTCCGATTCCGAACGGATTTGTCATTGGTGGCAACCTTCAGGCCTATACCAATATTGAATTTGAATTCCCTATTCTCGATAAAGTTGGCATTCGAGGTGTCGCGTTTTTCGATGTTGGTAATGCGTGGAACCTTGAGTCACGCTTCTGCAAGACCGCGCCAGCGCCGCAGTTCGCGCGCGTCGTAAGCCCGTGCTTCGACGGCAGCAGCCTCTTCTTCCTCCGCACGAGTGCAGGCTTCGGCGTACGCTGGTTCTCGCCGCTGGGTCCGCTGCGCTTCGAGTTAGGCATCCCTCTGATGCCATTGTCTTACGAAGAAAAGAGCGTCTTCGAATTTACCATCGGCAATTCATTCTGAGTGTGAATCATGGCTGAGATCCCTCAAACGACTCCACACCACAAAATTCCGATTTCGATCCAAGACGAAATGCGTACGAGTTACCTCGATTACGCGATGAGCGTCATCATCGGACGAGCAATCCCCGACGTGCGCGACGGACTCAAGCCCGTGCATCGACGCATCCTCTATTCGATGTACGAGCAAGGCATCTTGCCCAATTCACAGCACCGCAAGAGCGCGAAGGTCGTCGGCGACGTGCTCGGTAAGTATCACCCTCACGGTGACAGTAGCGTGTACGACGCGATGGTCCGCCTCGCGCAGCCGTTCTCGATGCGCTATCCCCTCGTCGACGGTCAAGGTAACTTCGGATCGGTCGACGGCGATCCCGCCGCAGCGTACCGATACACGGAAGCTCGCCTCTCGCGCATCGCGATCGAGTTGCTGAGCGACATCGAGTCGGAGTCGGTCGATTTCGTTTCGACCTATGACGACTCCAATAAGGAACCGAGCGTGCTGCCGGCACGCATTCCGAACTTGCTCGTGAATGGTTCGGGCGGCATCGCCGTCGGCATGGCGACCAACGTTCCGCCTCACAATCTCAGCGAAATTCTGAACGCTACCGTCCACCTCATTCGCAACCCGGACTGTGCCATCGAAGAGTTGATGGCACTCGTGCCAGGCCCCGATTTCCCCACGGGTGCGCTCATTTACGGACGAGCGGGTATCGAGTCCGCGCAGCGTACCGGGCGTGGATCGGTCGTCATGCGATCGCGCGTCGAGTTCGAGAAGGTCTCCGGCAAGACCGAGCGCGAACAGATCGTCGTTACCGAGATTCCGTATCAGGTCAACAAGGCGCGCGTGCATGCACGCATCGGCGAGTTGATGCGCGAAAAGAAGATCGAGGGCATCTCTGAGGTCCGCGACGAGTCCGACCGCGACGGAATTCGCCTCGTCATCGAGCTCAAGAAAGACGTAATCCCGCAGGTCATCGTCAACCAACTTTACCGCATGACCGATCTGCAAACGTCGTTCGGCGTGATCAACTTGGCGATCATGGGTGGCCGTCCTGCCGTACTCAACCTGCAGCAAACGCTCGCCGCGTTCGTAGAGCACCGACGTGAAGTCGTCACGCGACGAACACGCTTCGATCTGCGCCAAGCCGAAAACCAGCGCGAGATCATCGAAGGCCTCGGCATGGCGACGACCCAGGTCGACCTTGTCATCAAGACGATCCGCGAGTCGGACAACAGCGAAATCGCGCGTGAGCGTTTGATGCAGCTTCCGCTCGAAGGCCTCGAAGCGTTCGTACGCCGTGCAGGTCGACCCGAAACCGAAATTGAAGCGACGAAAGCCAAAACGCCTTATCGGCTTTCGGAACGACAAGCGAAGGCCATTCTCGAAATGCGGCTTTCGCGTTTGACTGGCCTTGAGCAGGAAAAGCTCGCGACCGAATACGGCGATCTATGCAACAAAATCTCCCTCTATCAGTCCATCTTGGCGAGCGAGCCGATGCTCCTCGATGTCATAGTTAAGGAACTTGACGAAATTCGGGAGAAGTACTGCAAGAACGATGCGCGAAGAACCGAGATCGTTCCAAGCGAAAGCGACATCAGCGACGAGGACCTCATTCGAGAAGAGGACATGGTCGTTACGATTTCGCACGAGGGCTACATCAAGCGCACGAGCCCCAGCGAATATAGGGCTCAAAAGCGCGGTGGGCGCGGCAAGATCGGCATGGAGGCCCGTGAAGAAGACTGGGTCACGCAACTCTTCATCGCGTCGACGCACGCCTACATTTTCTGCTTCAGCGATAAGGGCAAGGTATACGTCAAGAAAGTGTACCAAATACCGCTTGGGGGTCGCACGTCAAAGGGACGCGCAATCGTCAACTTCCTAGGAATCGAGCAGGGAGAGCGTATCAAGGCGATTGTCGAAGTTCCGAAGATTGAGAGCGGCAAGTTCGTAGTGACGATTACGAAGAAGGGCCAGATCAAGAAAACGGAAGTAATCGAATATGAGAACTTCCGTGAAAAGGGCATTATCGGCGTCAAGGTAGAAGACGACGACGAGCTCCTCTCGGCTGCGCTCACAGAGGGTGCGCGCGAGTTCATCATCGCGACCAAGCTTGGCCAATCGATTCGGTTCCCCGAGGACCAAGTGCGGCCAATGGGACGCTCCACGATGGGCGTGCGCGCAATCGACGTCGGCGAAGGCGACGAAGTTGTCGGGCTCGAGGTCACGGATCCCGCGCGCACTGCCGTTCTTGCCGTCTGCGAAAAGGGCTTCGGTAAACGGACCGAAGTCGAAGAATTCCGCATTCAGAACCGTGGAGGCAAAGGCATCATTCTGATCGACGCGAGCGACCGCAATGGTCCAGTCGTCGGTATCAAGTTCGTGAAGCCCACCGACGAGGTAATGCTCATCACGGACCGAGGGCAAACGCTCCGGACGCGCGTCGACGAGATTCGCACCACCGGTCGCAATGCCCAGGGCGTGAAGCTCATGACACTTGAGGATGGCGAGCGCATCGTTGCGCTTGAGCGCTTGGCTGAAGCGGACGTTGCTCCGGACGGAGACGGAGGCGGAGAACCCGATGGCGGCCTCCCCTCGGCTCCGGACCCAACGCTGAACTAGCTGTCTGCGCCGGAAAGGCAAATCGCCTCAGCCCATCTTACGGTTGAGGCATCGCTTTCCCGACATCATCGTTGAACGTATGCACGTTCGCTGGACCTGGGTTCTATGCCATCCGCGTTCAGTCGATCACGAGAAAAGCCAGCACGTTGTGGGTGCGCGTGCTTGGCACCAGTCTTGCGAAGTTCTTTTCAGAACGACGGCGAGCGCACTCGCCATGCCCCAATGGAGGTCCACATGTTCGCTCGCGCACTCTTCGTCCTCGGGCTCCTCGCAATGGCAGCAGCTTTCGCGACCAGCAGCACCGTTGGCATTTGCGCACTCGCAATCGTCGCGTTCATTGCAGCCTGCACAAGCCCCGAGGCGCAGACAAGCCACACTGCGGAAGTCTCATTGCCTGAGGTCGCTCGCAGCGCGCGCATCACGCACTTCACGTTGCCCGGGCAGGTCGTACCGACTCTGCCAGTGCAGTTCGTGACGAACTTGCGCAAGGCAAAGAGCAACACCCTAAGCGCGCTCGAGACCTATGTCGCACGAAGTGCCGCAAGCCTGAACCCGTCAGACGGCGAACGCGTATCGACCTTTTCCTAACAGGCCGAATCAGTCGTGCTACGTGCCTCCTGCACGCCATGACGAAGCGCATCACCGCGAAGGAAGCCAAGAGCCGCGCACCGGAAACACTGCAGCGGCTCTTTGCCATTCACCCCGATGCGCACTGTGAACTTGAGCATCGCAACGCCTTCGAGTTGCTCGTTGCGACGGTCCTTAGTGCGCAAACCACCGACGTCGCCGTGAACAAGGCGACCCCTGCCCTGTTCGCGAAGTACCCGACCGCCGCGGCGCTCGCGAAAGCAACGCCTCTCGACGTCGAGCCGCTCATCTCGACGATCGGCATGTTTCGGCAGAAGTCAAAAAATATCGTCAAGTTGGCTGACATGTTACTCAAGCAGCACAACGGACAAGTTCCCAAGTCACTTGATAAACTTGTGGAACTACCTGGCGTTGGACGCAAGACCGCAAATGTAGTCCTTGGCGTTGCATTTGGAGCGCCCGAAGGCGTGGTCGTTGACACGCACGTCATGCGCATCAGTCAGCGGCTTGGTTGGACGAAGGAGACTGAAGCCACGACGATTGAGCTCGCGCTATGCAAGTTATTGCCGCGCGACGTTTGGGATCGCACGAGTCACACGCTCATCTTTCACGGACGGCGCATCTGCGGAGCGCTGAAACCACAGTGTGACACCTGCGGAGTGAATGACGCGTGCCCGAGCGCGGGTCGTGCTGTGGACGTTGGACGAAAGCCAGGTCGAACTCGTTAGCAATCTAAAAAGTGAGGCCGCTTGCCGTGATGCGCACCTTCGAACGCGAGGCGCTAGCATCGAGTCGCACGCCGTCGGCTGTCTCGACGTGTGTACGCTTGAGGAGAACGAGGCCCACGATGCTCGCGACGAGAACCCCGCCGCCGATGAACGTCATGGCCTGATAGTTGGTAGTATCGTAGGGCGCGCCTTGCGAGTCCCGCTTCGATCCAAAGACGCCCCAGAGCACGCCGCCAGTGATGCCCACAAGGGCTGAGACGGTCCCCGAGAGTGTCAAAGCGCCCAACGCCACGCCATTCCCTCCACGAACGTTAATGTCGAGAGGATGGCTTCCAGGAGGCAATCGGAATGCACGCGCCTGCATGCCTGGGGCCTCGACAAAATATCTCCCTTCGGTCTGCAGTGCGCCGGTGCACGGTGCACGGCACAGCCTCTCGAAATGAAGCACGGTGATCGACACGCCACGTCCACCAATGCTCCCATACCCGTAGCTGGTACCGAGGTTGCGAATGACCTCAGTACCTGGCCAATCACTCAAAATTTTGACCTTTGTGGTCGCAGTCGGCGTGCTCGATGCGGTCCCAATCACGTCGGCGTGACCGCTTGCTGAGAGCGAAGATAGAAGAAGGAGGGCTGTAGAGAAGACCGGGGCGTTCATGGTTACCCGGGAGAGTCACCGTCGCGGCACTCGTCGCAAAAAATCGACGTGATGCCGCATCGTCAATTCGGTTTACAGTTTATCCGCCGCCCACCGCGCCGCCTGCCGTACGCCGGCATCAACGTGGCAGCTCAGCGCCACCAGCGCTTCTCGCGCGCGCGCGTCTTTCCTTGTCCCCACAACGAAGCAAGCGTTGCGGAGCACGCCCGCTGGCGTTGCGCGCTTGAGCGGCGAGCTTCCGACAAGGTCGGCAATTTGTGCCTCCGTCAGCTGCAATAGATCGACAACGTCTAGCCCGCCCCACTCGGACCTGGGCGAAAACTGGTCCTTCACTGCTCGGGGCCTCGCTGACGCATTGAATGGACACGCCGTCTGACAATCATCGCAGCCAAACAAATGCTCGCCGACCGCAGCCATCAAGTTGCTTGACACTTCGCCGCGTTTCTCAATGGTCAGGTACGAAATGCATTTTTGCGCATCGAGCACGAATGGCTTAGGAAACGCGTTGGTCGGGCACGCGTCGAGACAGCGCGTGCAGCTACCACAGCGTTCAGCAATTGGGGTTCCCGGCAGAAGGTCAAGCGTCGTGACTACTTCACCGATAAGCAACATCGAGCCGAGGCCCGGCACAATGATGAGTCCATTCTTGCCGACGAAGCCCAAGCCGGCACGAGCCGCCCATGCGCGCTCGAGAATTGGTGCATCGTCAGCAAGCGGCCTTGCGCTCACCGGCGCAGCTTCCGTACCGAGCGTTCGAACGAACGCTGCCAACTTGCGAAGCTTGCGTCGCAAGAAGTTGTGGTAGTCGCTGCCTCTCGCGTAGCGCGCGATGGATTGTGCGAGCGGCGAGTCTTGCGCTTCTTCATCGCGACTTCTTTGGTAACGCTGAGCGATACAAATGACGCTCTTTGCCCCCATAAGGATGTGCGGTCCATTGACCGAACGCCGTGCTTCGCGATTCTCAGCGAGGTAGCCCATCGTGCCGTGCATGCCGGCCTCCAGGAACGCCTCGTATCGCGCGTGGTCCACATCGAGCGATGCATCCGCACTCGCGATACCCACCGCGTCGAAACCGAGCTCCCGTGCCTTAGCAACGACGCGTTCGGTCATGTCATGCGATGAAGACGCCACAGCGCCCGTCTACCGTGCACCCATGCTAAGGCAAGCAATGCTGTGACGGAAACGACCCGCGACATGTTCTTTGGCGGAAAGATGCTCATCGAGCAGCCTGCCGATCGCGACAGTTACCGAGTGAATATCGACTCGCTTCTGCTCGCTGGCTTTGCCGCCGCGGGCAAATACGCCGAACGTGCATTCGACCTTGGCGCTGGTGTCGGCGCGGTGGGTCTGTCGCTCATGCAGCTCAATGCCGCATCACACGTTACATTTATCGATCTATCGAGCGACGCAGTTGCCCTCGCATCGCGCAACGCGAAACACAACGGCTGGGCGGCTCGATGCCGCACTCTCACAGGCGACGTGCAAGAGCTCGCGCTCCTCCACAAGGGTGAGGCGGACCTCGTTGTGACGAACCCCCCGTTCGCTCAACCGAATGCGTCGGTCATTCCGCGTAGCGAGCGACTCACGCAAGCACGCATCGGCGATCTCGGTGCATTCTTCCGCGCCGCACGTCAGCTGGGCGGAAAAGGTGCTCGCTCCTGTTACGTTTATCCCGCACAGTACCTTTCCGTGCTGCTTGGCTACGCGCGCGAGCAAGGTCTCGAGCCGAAGCGCGTTCGCTTCGTGCATTCGCGTGCGCATTTAGACGCACGTCTTGCGTTGGTCGAGTGCAAGGCAGCAAAGGCTGGGGGCCTCATCATCGAACCACCACTCGTGGAATGGGAGGGCGAAGCGCGTGCCGAGGAGGTACGCGTGCTCATCGAGGAAGCTCGTCTCGTTCGGCGAAGCCCATAGCTCCGCCGCGTCTTGCCGCAACTCGAATCGTCTCGACCCGACTCGCAAAGCACGCTCTTTCTCGACACGTGCTCCTTCGCCTGTTCTAAGGCAATCGACTCGGAGGCTGTGAGCCGCGACCCGAGCCGGTGGCGTTGTCCCCCAGCAGCCGATCGAGCGCAATTGCGCATGCCGATCGCACGCTCAAGTGATTGTAGTCACTCTCCACCGCGCCAATCGGCGGCAGAAACACGTCGGCCGCTTCAATCGTTGCGTCAAGCAAGCCCCAGCCCGTGCCGAAAAGCAGAAGAACCGGCTTGCCTGCAGATTCAAGCGCTGCGCGCGCCTCAGAAAACGGCAACGGCGCGCGCACCTCTTTTGCGGACGTCACCCATACTTCGATCGCGTCACGACCTCCCATCGCGGTGAAGGCGTCCTCGAGAGACGGCGTCACGACAACCCTTCGCAGCGCTTCGATGCGATCAGGAATGCGCTTACCGCTTGAACCATTGACCCAATGGTCAACTATCTTGTCAATAAGCATACGCTGCGCCTCGATCGGGTGAATCACGAAATACTGCGCAACGCCGTATGTGCGGGCGCTCCGTGCGAGGTCGTGCACGTCGAGATTCGTAACCGCGGTAGTTGTGACTTCGCCAGCGGGGCTTAGGACGGGGTGATGAACAAGGGCAATGGAAACAACGCGCCTCATGACTTCGATTTCGCTGCGAAGGCTTCGTGCAAGTCCGGCCTACGCTCGAGAGTGCGCGTAATCGCTTGCGCGCGTCGCCATTTTTCGATTTGCGCATGGTCGCCGCTCTGCAAGACGTCGGGCACGCACACGCCTCGGAAGTCTCTAGGACGCGTGTACTGCGGGTACTCGAGCAGCCCACCGGTACCAGGGCTATGCGATTCGTCACGTGCCGACGACGCGTTACCGAGCACGCCGGGAAGCAACCTCGCGCACGACTCGATGATCGCCATTGCCGCCACTTCGCCGCCGGTCAGCACGAAATCGCCAAGTGAGACTTCTTCGTCAACGTACTTCCCCACGCGGTCGTCAAACCCTTCGTAACGCCCACAGACCAGCACCAAGCGTGGCATGTCAGAAAATCTCTCGGCCATTGGCTGATCGAAGCGTCTTCCTTGAGGGCTCATAAGAACGCGATGCGGCCGTGCCGTCCCATCGTCGAGTGAGTCAAGACAATTGACCATTACGTCAACGCGCATGACCATTCCGGCGCCCCCACCATAAGGGGTGTCATCAACGCTCATGTGCTTGCCGAGACCAAATTCGCGCGGACTCTTTCGTCTCAGCGTGAGCCTGCCGCTCTCGAGCGCCTTGCCGACGAAACTGACGCTGGCGAAGCTGTCAAAAATCTCAGGGAACAACGTGACGACGTCAACGATCACGCCTCGAGTCCTTCGAGCGATCGCAAGACCACGCGGCCCGCCTCGGCGTCGACCCGTTCAACAAATGCGTCGGTGAGAGGAACCTCAAGTGCGGGTGCACCGTCAGGACGCTTGACTACAAGAACGTCGACGGTCGGATAGTTACGCAGGTCTTCGAGCGTACCTATTGGTGCATCTTGGTCAAGCAAGTAGACGTTCGCGCCGATGACATCGCAGACGTAGAACTCACCTTCGTCCAATGCGGGGAACGCGGCGCGCCTTGCCATCAAGCGAACGCCTCGCAGCTCGTCGGCCCGATCGCGATCGCCGATTGGCTTGAGCTTCAGCAACAATCCTCCGTCGACAGGTCTCACACTCTCGATCGGAACGTCACGCTCGGTACCGTCTGTCATGCGAAGCCGCACCTCACGCAGCTGAATCAGCACGTCGCTATCAGGATTGAAGAGCTTCACGCGAACCTCTCCACGGATGCCGTGCGATCGCGTGATCTCGGCGAGCTCGACCCAACGATCTCTGGCGCTTTCGCTCGAGGATGGAGCCACGACCGACGCTCAATTCAGTCTATGATTTCGAGGTGTGCGCGCTTGCCGACCTTTGCGGCAGCCGCGCTCAAGACGGATCGCATGGCCTGTGCAGTGCGGCCTTCGCGGCCAATCACTTTGCCGAGATCGGTCTTGGCGACTCGGAGCTCGAAGAGCGTATTCTGATCGCCCGCGATCTCGGTGACCGAAACCTGGGCAGGATCGTCGACGAGCTCGCTCGCGACGGATTCGATGAGAGCTTTAAGCGGCATGGTGTCAGACAGCCGCCTTGGACTTCTTGCGCATGAGATCGCGGAGCGTATCGCTCTGCTGAGCACCCACCGATTGCCAGTAGGCGAGGCGCTCGGTGTTGATCTGGAAGATACCTTCTGCGCGGCGCGGATCGAACGTGCCGATGTTCTCGAGGAAGCGGCCACCACGCGGGCTTCGATGGTCGGTCACGACAATTCGGTAAAACGGGCGCTTCTTGGCGCCTGCGCGGGCGAGACGGATGTGGACGGCCATGGTCTTCCTTATGGTTTCCGACGCTCGAGGTCGGGGGACCGGATGTACGGGACACGCGTGTAGTCGTCAAGGGAAATGCTGCGATTACCAGCGCACGCGAAGGTTCGCGCCACCAAGCGCAGGGGTGATTTCGACTTCTTGTTTCGGAATTGCGGCACCGACGAGAATCATCAAGGCACCACCACCCACAAGGGATCCTGTGGCGCCCCAAAGGCCAGCGGTGTCGTTATTGTGAACCACCATCGAACCTGAGCTTGTGAAGTCGTACGAATGAACGACCTGTTGCGCAAGGGCCACCATACCAGTGACCCCGCCCGCCACGACACTTGCCCCGCCAAGAATGAAGAGGGTTAGGGCTCCATCGCTCACCTGCTTCTTCATGTACGGGCGCATCTCATAGCGACCCCCACCTGGCGGCGCCTGGATGGCTTGCGACACGCTCTCGAGTGGAGGAATCTCCACACGCTTCGTCTCGCGCTCGAAAACAGCGAACTTCTGCGACCAAGGCACGTATCCGGGGGCACTAACCTGAATCGTGTGTTGGCCTGGGTCGAGTGGACGGGGCTCGCCAAGCTGACTGATGGGTACCAACTCCCCGTCGACGCGAACCGCCCCTTTTGGCAAAATATCACCCACGATGATCGCTTTCGGTGCGCGCGCCAAAAGCAAGCCCAGGTGCTCGACTGCAAAGGAGCGACGGTCCTCACGACCGTCAGCGATGGCTTGTTTCTCAGCTGCCGCGAAGGTCTGCGCGGCGCGACCGAGCCGACCGGCTTTCTCCCAACAGAGCGCAAGATTCAGCAACGTCCCTCCACCCGGTTCAAGACGCTGACTCTCCGCAAGTCGCGGGCAAGCGTCGGCGAAGTTACCCTCGCGCATCAGGTCGCGGGCCTCATCAAACAGCGTCTGAGCGCGCGTTGCTGGCGCTCCAGCCGCGGCCTGCGGGAGCGAGAACCCCGCCGCCGCGCAAAGACAAGCAACTTTACTTACGATCGCCGAGCCCATGACTGTCCAACTCGCTGCCGCTCTTCGGACGCGCGCTTGCCTGACGATCGACAGGTTCCGTCGGCCGCGTCGCTTCAACGGGTTTCTGCGCGCGCTGCGGATTTGCCGGTGTCGGTCGCGGAGCGACCCGAGCGGACTGTAGTTGAACCTCTCGGCGCTCTTCGATCGAGGACGCCGCACTTGGAGGCATGGGCTTCAGCAACGACACTTCCAAGGTCGACGTCGTCCGCGCGTCGGAAGGCGCCAAGGCGGTCGCTTGAGCGGGCGGTTGGTTGGCCGAGGCGTGCAATCCGCGCGGCAGCACGGCCGCAACACCCGCACCGATCACCATCGACGCCGCAGCAGTCGCAGCCCACACATGGCGACGTCGCGTGCGCGAACTCTCCTTGGGCCCTTTGAGTGGCAGCGAAGTCAAATCGAGCAAAAGGTGATCGATTTTTTCGTAGCGCCCCTCAGGTGCTTTTGAGAGGCAGCGTCGGAGGATGCGCTCAAGCTTGGTTCGCAAGGGCTCCGAAATGCCGTCAAGCTTGGGTGTCGGGCCCGAAAGGACCTGGGCACAAAGGTCGGCCATCGTTTCGCCCTTGAACGCAACCTGCCCCGTGAGCAATTCGAATAGGGTAGCGCCAAGCGCCCACTGATCGGCGCGCGCGTCGAGCGATCGTGCATTCCTAAGCTGCTCCGGCGCCATGTAACGAGGCGAGCCGAGGCCCATCGTGACTTGCGAAGCCGTTGCGTCCGAAACGCCCGTGACGTCGCTTCCGTCGAGCGTCTTGAAAACTCCAAAGTCAAGTAACTTGACCGAAATGCCGTCGGGATCCTTCAAGCGAAACAAGTTGGACGGCTTGATATCGCGGTGAACGATGCCACGCGAATGAACCTCACGTAGCGCGCGGCAAGCCTCGACAGCGACGCCGATCGCATCGACGGGCGGCAGCCGACCCTCCCGTTCGAGCCACTCGCCGACCGATTCGCCCTCCAGGCGCTCCATGATCATGAACGGCGCGCCTGTTGGCAGGATGCCCGCATCGAGGATGCGAACCACGCGATCGCTCTTAAGCTGAGCGCTCACCTTGGCCTCGCGCACAAAGCGACGTGCCAATTCCGGA
>JAHFDY010000014.1 GCA_023248735.1 Myxococcales bacterium | reverse complement strand
CGTGACGTGAGGGACCTCGTCATCAAGCCAGTACGAGCGACCACTTTCGACGATCAGCAGTTCTTCGAACTTTGCGCCAAATCCAAGACCGCCAATGTGCGGCTCGATCGCCCATAGTCCTTCGAGCGTTCCGATGTGCGACGGCGTGAGGAGCTCGCCAACGAAACCGTGCTGCAGAAACTTGAGCGTGGCCTGAGTGCTAAACCAATTGGCGCCGAGGAAACCGAACGGCGCGCGTGGCAATCGCGCGCGCTCGAGCCATGCAGGCACGCGGTATACCCGATGGCCGAGTACGCGCATGGGGTAGAGGGCGTGGCAATTGTCATAGCCCGCCGCAACAATCGTGCGGTGGATGTGTGCCCAGATTGCCTCTGCGGTGCGTTCGGTCGAAAAGAGCGTTGGAATCTCTTCGCGCAGCGTGAGCAAGAATCGCATCGCGTCGTCGAGCGCAGGTTGTGGTTTGAGCGACGTCGTGTAGCCGATATCGCCGATGTATCCATCCACAGCAGGTGACACATCGAGGATGAAGATGTCGTCCGCTGCGAGGACTCTGTCGCTTGGCAGGTATTCGCCATGACGTTCGTTGTATCCGTCGAAGCGCGAATGCGAACCGATCCAGCACAGGGGCGTATGTAGAAAGAGATGCGCACCGTGGTCACCAAGCCAGTCGCCCAATTTTTTTGCGATTTGCCGCTCGGTCATGCCTTCGCGAACTTCACACGCAATCGCTTGCACGCACGCGTACGCAAGCCGTTGCGCTTTGCGAAAGCCCTCACGCGCCTCCGCCGAAGGAACCGCCGATGAAGACGTCTTCGCGCGCGATAGGAACCGAAGCATGCGCGATGGCGCGTAAGAGACGCTGGACGCGTGAGGAGCAATGGCCATGGCCACCCTTCATAACCCTTTGCGTACCCATTGTCAGACGCCTTTGGCGATCTCAGAGGTGGCGGCGGGGCACTAAGCAAGACGCGCTCGTTGGCGCGTTTGACAAAGGCGAGAGACGTGCTTCAACAGCGGCGCGCGACTGAAAGGGATAGCTCATCGAGGTAACTTAATATGCGATCCCTCCACGCTGCCGGCACGGCAGCTGCTTCTTTCCTTTTCGTAACGGCATCCTCGCCAGCTCATGCGGCGAGGAACATTTTGCTGGTGATTCTCGACGACGTTGGCGCCCAGGAAATTCGCTCCTACGCGCGCGACCTACGCGCGGCCACAAAGACCACCAACGGGAGCACAGGCATCGTCGATACCAACGCGAACGGGATTCCGGATGGTCTCGACGACACCAACAGCGACGACCAACCCGACGGAGCGATCGCGACGCCAACCATTGACTCACTCAGTGCCGCCGGCGTGCGGTTCACGAATGTGTGGTCGAACCCCTCTTGCTCGTCCACACGCGCTGGCATCTACACGGGGCGCTATGCCATTCACCACGGTGTCGGCGTTCCGGTGGGTGCGACCACGTTCTGGCAAGTTCCGAAAGATATTTCGACCCTCGCCGAGCTCACGTCCAATTCAAACTACGCGAAAGGGCTTTTTGGCAAGTGGCACCTGGGAACCACCAAAGGCGCGCTCCCTACGGATCGTGGCTGGAACTACTTCTCCGGATCACTGGCCGGCATGGTCCCGAGCTACACAAGCTGGGGGAAGGTAGTGATTGATGAAACAGGAAAGCGCGCCAATTCGACCGCTACCGAGTACGTGACAACGGCGGCAGTCGAAGATGCGCTCGAATGGATCGATCGCCAAACGAAACCTTGGTGGGCAACGGTTGCGCTCAACGCCGCACACCTGCCGTATTCAGAACCGCCGTCGTTCTGCCTAAGTGGAGCCATCACGGGCACGGACGACACCGCGCTCTATCACAAGACTCTCGAGTGCGCTGACTACCACGTTGGCACGTTGCTTTCAGCGATGGATCCGACCGTCCTCGCGAACACCACCATCCTCTTGGTCGGTGACAACGGAACGGACGGGCCAGTGAGCCAAGTGACGTCAACCACGCAATCAAAGGCGAGCACCTATCAGGGTGGTGTTCACGTGCCGCTTATCGTCGCGGACGGCGCCGCAATTGTCGGTCAGACGGGGACGGGCACGGGTTCCGTTGCTAGCGTCGGACGCACGGTGTCGCACCTCACGAACACCGTCGATATCTTCTCGACCATGGCCGAGATCATGGGCGTATCCGCAACGACTTCGGATGCCGTCAGTTTTGTTGACTACCTGAAGTCGACCACCGCAACGTCAAAGCGAACGTACAACTACACCGACACGTTCTCGTACAGCGCCACAGCGGTTAGCGCGCTCAAGAGTTCCCTCATTGACCCAAGCGCGGTCACCACAACCGACGTGGCGACGTTGACACGAATGATGGTGAAGGGCGCTATTCGCAAGGACAAGTACAAGTTGGTTTACGATATCAACACGTACAAACTGTTCGACCTCGAGGCCGATCCGTTCGAACAAGTCAACCAGTGGTGCGCTTCGAGTACATTCAAGACGCAAGGCCAAGCACTGCTCACTGCGCTGCGCGCAATCGACACGGGCTACCCCACGAAGAAGTGTCCTTGAACCTCTCACGTCACAGCTGAGGCGGGCCAGAACACATCGGCTGCGATCCGGGCTGCCGACGGAAACCAATTCCTTCGCGAATGGCTTCGATGTTGCGGACCCGCTGCGCGCGATCGGCAAATGCTTCGTGCGCAGTCGCGGCGTTGTTCGGGAAAAAGAGCCGCATGAAGTGCTGAAATGCGACGGCATCAATTCGGCCTGCATCGAGCAAGCGGTTCATGATTAACTCGGTGTACTCGATGTAGCCGAACGTGTCGTAGCGCCCGTCGTTGGCAACGAAGTAACAAGCCCCTGACTCCCACACGACCGCACGCTCAGCCGCAACCCACGGAAGCAGATCGGCACTGCGTCCGTCCCACGCAAGGAGACTCTCCCCGAGAACCGGCGAAACCCAAAATTGCACAAGCCCAAGCCAGTTAACATCGTTGGGTTCGCGTCTGCGCATCGCCACGTTTGCGTCGTAGAAGATGCGATGGAGGAGCTCGGTCCAATACGCAATCGGCGGGAGCGCAGAAGGTGCCTCGACCGGTATTTCGAAGAACCAAGTTTTTTTCTGCTCACCCGGCGCCCTTCCGCCACCGGGATGAAACAATCCGTAGGTCAGGTCGACTCGAAAGGAGGCACGCGCGCTCACGAAGCAATCTCATCACGCCTTCGCGACGAAGTCATTGATAGGCTTCAGCCGTGATGCGTTCCCTCGCAGAGTTGAACCAAGCGGTCACCGGAACGGAAGCAAAACGTGTTGGCGATCCACGTCGAACGCGCGACGGCCGTAGGACAGAGCGTGAGGTCGTCGAAGCCATGGCGCTCGAACTCGAATGCGCTGAGCGACTGGCTGCGGCGGCCGAAAGCGACGACAGCACCGAACGCAAGCGCCTCGAAGACCGCATGTCGCGACTTGGCGTATGCATCGACGAGCTCCGCGCTCGAAGTCACCTTCGCCGCCGTGTTGTCCCTGCACGCGCACCGGACACGCCACCGTCTCCACCAGTGGCAGGAGCGCCAATCGTGTGGCGATCCGTGCAAGAAACGTTTGCGATCATCAAGGCCGAACGCGACACCTTTCTTCGCGACCAGATGGATCGCTTTCATCGCGATCGCACAGCACACCTCGATCGCGCCGCGCACTTTCGAAAAGAGGCGAGAGTCGCGTGGCAAAGTAGCGCTCAAGATCGCCTCGCCACCGCGCTCGAAGGGGAGTTCCGTGCGCGAGTGGACGCAGACGATCTAGAAGAATTGCTCAACGCTTACGAGCAAGATCGCCAAGGACTGGTCACCTGGCGAGACCCGATGGTGATCACACCCCAAACACTTCGAGAGCGCACGTTCGGGCTCGAACTCGAACCCATCGCACAAGCACTCGGGCTCTCCCATGCGGGCGGCGTCCGATGCCCGGCGTGCAAAGCAACGAACGGCTCCGATCACAACGTCTTGCTCCTATTAGCGGGTAGGGCCTGGCACCACGATGCCTGCGGACAACGGGGTGGCCCCACCGAACTCGTATGTTGGGCGCTCATGGGTCGTGAATGGCGTGACGATTGCGCGTTCGACGTGTGCAATTGGTTCATCGAGCGAAAGCTGATCAGCGGAATGTTCTCGCCCGGCATGCCTTGGAATCCACCGCCGCCACTTCGAGGAGAAGTCAAATGAACCCACTGTCCGGGCGGCTGCGTGAGCTCGATGTTGCGCGCATTCTCACGGCGATCGGCGCGCCGCCAAATTGGCGAACTGAGCCAATGCCAGGCGATTTAACGGGCGCATACGACGCATGGTTCGACGGTGGCGCCGTGCAAATCGGAACAGGTGTGACGCGCTATTGCTTCGCAGACGGCACGGTCGCATTGACCTCTGCGGCAATGCCGACTTTGAGCATCAACATACGATTTCCCGACGGCCGAACGATAGCGATCGAGCAAGACTGATACCATGCTGCCAATGTCGGTCACCGCGTACGATCCGGTGAGGTTGCGCGAACAATGGGCAGAGCGCCTGCGCGAAAGCCCCACCGAAGCCACGATCGAGTACCACGGCGGTGGGCGCATGGTCATCGTTTCACTTGGTAGCAACGGAAGTCTACTCGTGCGCAAGCACGGCGGTCGTCACACCCACCTTGGTCGCCTGATCAGCTTCGAATCAGAGAGTGTGCCTGCGTGGCGAGCCACGATTGCGCCCGAGCGACATGCCATCATGATCGCGCGTCTCAACGACGCAGGCTTTCCCGTCGCGGGCGCAGAGCATAACTTTGTCCCGGATGAACACTACTCTTCGGTGGGCATCCACCATCGTGAGGGCACAAGCGCGGAAGCCCGCGCAGGCATGAGCGCGCTCAGCGCCGCGATATCTGCGAATCCACGCCTTGCGTATGTGGTCAGGGAACTGGACGGTCTTGCCTACACCGTGATGGAGTTTCCACCCACCGAGCTGCTGCCGAACCCAGAGCTCGATCAGTGGCGGCCGGTGAGCGACGAGCAAGCCGCAACGAAAGCGAGCCCACTTGCGCGGTTGGAGCACGTGTTTTCGCCTTCACGTTCCTTTCACGATGAGCGCCACGGAACGCCCAACGCAGACGAATACAGTCGGGCGCGCATTCAGACGGCAATCGCGTTGTTCTACAAAGCGCGCGTTGAGACGCCGATCCCGGGCCGGGCGCCCGCGGAAGAAGTGGTCACGTTGCCCGACGCTAACGTCACGACTCCGCCTCCGCCCCAGGCCGTTGAGATCCCCCACGTCGAGGCTCCACCGATCATTGGCGAAGACATCTCGCACGCGTTTCTGTGCGACCAAACCGGCCTCGTCGCAGGCACGCTGACGTTGCTGGCGTCGCATCCTCCGTCGAAGTCCGTATGGCTTGCGCTTTCTGGGTTTGCGCCGACAGGAGACGCGAAGTGGAACATCGCACCTGAACACGTCGAGCGATTACGCGACGCGCTCACCTCGAGAAACGCGCGTGCGTTGTGGCAACACGATCATGAAATCGTCCCGTTCTTCTGCTCCGCGTGCGGGTTGTGCTTCGCGGCCTCGCGTTGGCAGCTGGACCGGCCATCGGCTTGGAGCGTCGACGGCGTGTGCCCGGCAGGTCACCGCCAGCGCTTGTGCTCGCAATAAGTTCGTCAACTATGTGAACGTTCAAATACGTCCACGCCCTCACGGTATCGCTCGAGATCACCGGCGAGACCCGCGCTCAGCTGAACACCGCAGCCCGGCGGTGCAGTCGCGCCTTCTGGGCTCCCAAAGGGACGCACCCACGCGACGCTGCCTGCGAGACGGACGCGCCGCTCTGAGCGTGGCGGCCACAACTCGAGCCAGATTTCTTGCCCCACGTCGCACGGCGCTAGGGTTCGCACGTACACACCGCCGGACGACAAATTGTAGCTAAAGCCGACGTCGTCGACTTCGCGACCCGCAGGCCGAAACGCGACCGACGTACCGTAAAGTAACCTGACAGCCGCCCGCTTGTCGCCACCTCGACCATGGATCAAGTCATTGGCAACGAAGAGCACGTTCTCGGGCGGACCAAAGGCATCGGCGATTGCCACGTTCGTTGAACCGCGAAGCTCGCTCGCACAGGCTGCGAGCCTCTTCGGCGACGCCACGACAACCCACGGGACTTGGTTCGTCTTACGCGCCTCACGAAAGACGGAAGCGGCACCGTCCGGGCGCAAACCATCGGCGGCGACGACCATCCGCACCTGATCGTTACGTAGCTCGTCTAAGGTGTCAGTTGCGCTGCTCGAGAAGCGCACACGAAAGCCTCCGTTGAAGAGCGCACGCGCCATCACGGTGCGCCATTGCGGATCGGCACCCGCCACGAGCGCGTACCCCTCGCCGGGGCCTTGCGACGCTCGCGCCACGCTCTGCGAGCATAAGATGCGCAGGCGACGAGAGAGGGGTTCTGAGTTCACTAGGGACACGAGGTCGTCGCCACCCCATGTGAACAGTTCGACAAAAGATAGATCGCTGCGATCGAGCGCCGCACCGAAAATTGGAACGTTGGCGAACCGAGGTTGGGTCCTCAAATTGAACGTAGCGGCTTGCGCGAGTTGCCCGGGTCGCACAAGGACCGCGAGCGGCATTTGCGACTCGAGACACTCGGTAAAGTCCTTAATGTCTTCGTACGAAGAAACCGACGCACCGACGAGCGAGGCCGCCTCTTTTGCCACGTTTAGCGCCTGATCGCGCAGCCCAAGGGTGATGAGAAGGCGGTCGTCGGGTTCCACCATGCACGTATTAGACGGCCGGCCCGAAGGAGGGGTTAAGCACGCATTGAGCCATATCCCGCGAGACTTTGTGTGAGTCTTCAGATCAATGCGAGCGCATCAACATGTCGCGATCGCGAAGGCTCCCGCGTTGGGGTGCGATGCTCAGCATTTCCGTTGGGTACCCATGCGCCGGATACTTGTTCAAGCTGATGTGAAAGTGGTGAAGGTGAAACAGGTACCACCCTGCCCCGCCGTCAGTTTCCTCGTAGGCGAGCTTCTCGTTCTTGCACGAGTCGTTCGATAGGAAACCTTCTTTACAAAGCGATTTCATCGCAACCGTGACGAGAGCGCCAACCTTGCCATCGACACCAATCACGCGAATACGGTCGGTCGCGAACATCGTGCCGAGAACCATCGACTGGCGCCAGAGATCGAGATTGTTCGGCGCCGCGGTACAATGGTAAGCCTCCTTACCATTTTCCGTGTGCATGCAGATCGGTCGCAATTGATTGTCCGCTCCCTTGAGCTGGAAGTACCCGATGTCCATATCAAAGCCGTTCAGGTGCGTTCCGGCGGGGTGACCTGGATCGTTCTCACGCGTACCGGGAATGGCGCCGTTCGCTTCGCTCATGTCACCAAGCGCGAGCACTTGGCCGTTGCCCATTCGCCACCCCTTCGTCTTGCACGCGACGAGCGCCGCGGCGGACTTCACGAGCATGATGGTGTCCTTGCGTGCGAAGCTTCGGTACTGATCGGCAAGAGTCTCGCCGTTGATGGGATAGTTCGTGTACCCGGGCCCGTCGACGGGTTCGAACGGATAGAGCGTGCCGCACTCCGTCGCACCATCGCGGCATCGCCAATCGGGGGCGTCATCGCACGCTGGCTCAGGAAATCGTGGCGCGGGGTGCTTCGTGAGATCGGCAACGCAACGTCCTTCGGTGCAGGTCAGGCCATCGCCACACGAACTCTCTGCGCAGGCAACGTCGCAAGCGCCGTTATCGGTGCATGCGTATCCTTGTCGACAGTCTGCGTTTGACTCACACTTTGCGAGGCAAGCGCGGACGCCACTCGCCAAAATGTAACACTCACTGTCTGCTGAACACCCGCCGGTCTTGCAATCGATCTGCGAACAGTAGCCACCCGGAAATCCATCGCCGATACACCTGATCGATCCATCCGGATCGCAGTCCTTATCGGTCACGCATGCAGATCCCACGGCCCGCACCGTGCCTCCGTCAACCCGGGCTTCAATCCCGTTGATCGTTTGTGCTGCTTCTGAGCACGACAGCAACGCGACGATCGCGGTCGCCTCCAATACCCGAATTTTGATCATTTCCAACGCTCCGGTCCCTACGCGGCGATGCTCTTGCCACGCGCCCATCCAGTCCACAAGGGGCGCAACACGACCGACCACGCCAAAGTTACCAGTGTCTCACGTGCTCTTGGCTGGGGGCGCGGCGAAGGACGTTCTCTACGCCATCTGCGCGTTTACGCCGAGCTCTTCGGCCGCAACTTCGGCGGTCTCAAGTGAGAGTTCACCATTTGGCGGATCGTCGGCCGCGCGGCCGACTTGCTTCGTGCGAAAGCGATCGCTGAATGCACCGAGCAGGTAGCTCCGGATGCAAAACCAGAAGATCGAGGCTTGCCTCAATTCCGGATCGATCTGGTCGGCGATTTTTGCGTGAGCCCCAGGGAGTTCGCTCCAGTGCATGCCGGAGTTCTCGTGGTGAGCGGCGTGATAGCCGGCGTTGAACACGACGTAGTTGGCGTATGGGCTCACAAAGTTGCGCGAGTGGTTGTGCTTCGACCATGGGTCGCAGTGCACGTGCTGGATGTAATTGATAAACATCATTGACCAAAGCGCAAAAAATCCCGGCAACAGGAGTGCCGATGTGTAGACCCACAAGCCTGTCCTCGTCCCGTGAAGGCGTACCGCGAGCGCAAGCATCGATACCTGGCCAACGATCAGAGCGACATATTGTCCAATTGCTTGACGATAGAGCTTCGGATGCTTCGCCTTTGCTTTCGCTAGGTACTCCTTAATGGGACCGGCCTGCCAATAGGACGAAACGAAGAAATAAGTCCACGCAACGGTCCACGTGTTCTCTCTCGAGTAGCGCCAGGTGATCGTGGCATCGCCAGCCTTGTTCACGAAGCGGTGGTGATTGAGATTGTGGGTCGGGATCCACGCAAAGGTCGGATAGCCGTAGATAAATGACAGATAGGCCGCGAAGAGCGTGTTGTGACTCTTTTTGACGAACGTCGGCGTGTGGTTGTGGTTGTGCGAGAACACGCCATAGCAAAAGCCCATGTACAGGCCGATCGGCAGCATCCAACCCGCGAGTTGAGGCATCGCGTATTGAATTGCAATGACACTCGGAAACAGGATGAACGACCAAACCATGGTCCGTCGATCGGCGGCGTAGCGAAGCATAGTGCTCCCTCCTCGGTGACACGACCCTAGGCTCGTGCGCACGGCGGTGCGTCACGATTCGGCAATGCAATCGTGCAAAAATAGATCGCAGTGCGAAGGTTGATTCGCTCTAATCCCGCTACTTTGCGCAAACGGCGAGCACTTGTTTCATGTCAGTGAGACCCGAGAGGACCTTGTCGATGCCATCTTGCATCAGCGTCGTCATTCCAGCTGCAATGCAAAGATCGCGAATTTTTTGCACGGGTTCCTTGGCCGCGATCGAACGCCGAAGGACTTCATCGGTCACGAGAAGCTCGTGAATCGCAACACGTCCTTTGTAACCGGAATTGTCACATTGCTGACAGCCGATGGGTCGGTACAGCTGAACACTGTTCGGATCAGCAACGCCGAACGTTTTCTCCCAGGCTTCTTGCCCATAGGCCAAGACCATCGTTTCGACTTCGGTAGGTTTGGCAAGATAGGAACGCTTGCACGCCCCGCACAACGCGCGCGCTAAGCGCTGAGCGAGGACCGCCACAAGTGCGTCAGCGAAGCTGAATGGATCGATGCCCATGTCGAGGAGGCGCGTTACCGTTTCAGGCGCCGTGTTCGTGTGAAGCGTGGAGAGGACAAGGTGACCCGTGAGGGAAGCTTCAACCGCCACTCCGGCCGTTTCGGCGTCACGCATTTCGCCAACCATGATGATGTCAGGATCAGCACGCAGGAACGCGCGCATCGCCATCTCAAACGTGTAGCCAATTTTTCGATTGACCTGCACCTGGCGAAGGCCCGGCTGGGTGATCTCGACGGGGTCCTCAGCCGTCCAAATTTTTGTGTCCTGGTCATTCAGAGCGGCCAGCGCAGCGTGAAGAGTGGTGGTCTTGCCTGACCCTGTTGGACCCACGCAGAGGATCAAACCATAGGGTCTCCGAATGGCATTGTTGAGCTCACGCAAGTTGCGTGCGCTCATCCCCATTTTGTCGAGGGCTTGGGGACGACTCGACGCCAGAATACGAAGCACGACGTCTTCGTTGTCGTTAACGGTTGGCAGGGTCGCAATGCGCAATTCGATGTGGCGATCGCCGACACGAAACCGGATCTTTCCATCCTGGGGCTTGCGACGCTCCGAGATGTCCATCTGCGCCATGATCTTGATGCGCGCGGTGATGGCCTGGCGCAGCGTTGCGGGAACGTCGATGTATCGAACGCAATCACCGTCGACGCGAAAGCGAACGGTCGTTGGACGTTCTTTTCCGTTGGGCTCAATGTGAATGTCGGAAGCGCCTCGGCGATAACCATCAAGGATGATCTTGTTCACCAAGCGGATGACCCCGCTTGCAGATTCCGCGGAGATTTTCTCTTCCTGCTCAGTGATGAGTTCGACGCCGATCTTCTCGTGCTCGAGACCTTTGAGAATGTCGCCTACGTCCTCTGCAGCGTGCGAACTCGGGTCGAGTTCGCGCAAAACCATCGCCTGCTCGACATAACGTTTGAGTTGAGACGGCGTAACGAGCACCTCGATCACGCGCTTCTTGTCGGCGGTGCGAATCGCGTCGGCCGCCTGAAACTCAAGCGGGTCGCTGATCGCGATGATCACGTTCATCGAATCCGCATAGATCGGAAGCACACCAAGTCGCTCAATAAGATGCCGGGGGACTTGCGAGACCGCGGAGTCCTGCGGTGAGTTGTCATCCAAGTCGATCAGCGGAAGATTGAACTTACGAGCGAGCACGCGCATTAAGTCAATTTCCTTGATTATGCCCATGCCCATCAAGATCTCACCGAGGCGCTTGCCCTTGTTCTCCCTCTGTTCCTTGAGCGCGTCTTCGATGTCCGCTTCTGTCGCGAGCCCGGCTTCGACGAGCAGTTCGCCGATCTTGGCCTTCCGTCGTTGTTGAAGCAACGCAGCTTCTTCAACTTGATCGCGCTGCACTTTCGAACGCTCGACCAAAATGTCGCCCAGCGTTTTCTTGCGATCGGTTTCCTGGGTCGTAAGGCCTTTCGCGACAGCATTCGCATCGACGACGCCGTCTTGAATCAACATCTCGCCAATGGGTTCGTCGAGTTCTTGTCTCAGAACGGCGTGCGAATAGAAAAAGTACTCGCGCACATCCCAATCGCGTTCGGTCGGGATGGCGTAGAACCCAAGTGGACTTCCGGCGGGTTGAGGCGCAAGTTCGACGAGGACAGCCTTTCCGCTTGCGAGGTGGAGCTTGTGCCGCTTCATCCCCGAATCGCGCTTCGGAGTTGGCGCTCCGCGTGCCGCTCGGAAAGCGACGTAGGCGATGCTGTCGCCTGAGAGCATCAACCGCTTTGCGGTCGCCTGTCCCTCAATGTCGGCATCCAGCGTGACATTGGGGGCGTAAGGTGAAAAGTGGACGATTCTGCCTGTAAGTATGCGCCCGTCGCACAAATGCACGGTTATCGCGGCTGGAAAGGGGCGATCTGAGAGCATGGGCACGCGTTGGCCCGGTTGGGGGTTCCCAGATTGTTGGTTCAAGATGAGACCACGTGAGAAAACGGAGGAACTTGATGCTCCAGGCCTAAGGGATCTGCGGCACTGTTCCGTTGTAAGTTAACGGGTGAGTCCTCATCATGAATCGCAACACCAGTCCTCCGGTTGCACCTGACCTCTCCCTGGTCGGTACGGAAGAGTTTGCCGAACGGATTGCGATATTGGTGAAGGCGACGGTCGACTCCGGTCGCTTTAGACCCCCGTTGCTTCCCCACGTGGCGGTCAAACTGAACACCATCGCAAGCCGCCTTGATGTCGACATTGCAGATGTCGAAGAGACCGTCATCAAGGATCCTTCGATCGCGGCTCGGCTCGTGTCGGTTGCCAACTCGGCGCTTTACGCGCGAGGGACGCCGGTTACTTCACTCCGGGCGAGCATCGTTCGACTCGGCATTCCACAGGTGCGCGACGTCGCGTTTCAGGTCGTCACCATGACGAAGCTATTTCGCGTCCCCGGGTACACCGAACGCATTGCGGCGGTCTTCAACACGGCCCACTCCGCCGGACTCATCGCGAAGCAAGTGTGCCTCATGCGCGGAGGCGAAACAGACTCCGCATATCTTGCGGGCCTCCTCCATGACATCGGGGAGGTCGCTGTCCTTGGTATCGTCGCAGACGCGTATCAGAAAATCGGAAGGCCACCACCGCTCGACGATCTGCGCGTCGCGATCTTGCGTCATCACGCGCAAGTGGGTTCTTACGTTTGCGATAAGTGGCGCCTCTCGGACGTCATTGTCGATTCGGTGAATCATCACCACGATGCGTCGAAGTCGCGCCACAAGCAAAAGATGGCATACGTGGTTGCGCTCACCGACATGTTGCTCGCGCACGCCGGCATCGGCACCGACTGGGTGCCGATGACAAAGGCATCCGAACCCGTTTTCGAGCAACTCGGGATTCGAGGCGACAAGGTCGACTTCTTGTTGCGTTTTGCAGAGTCGCTCGCGCAACCCGCGCAAGAGCCGCCGCCTGACCCTCCGGGTGTGCCAGGGTAGAAGTTCGCGCGCGTGCAACATCGCTGTATGAAGGCGTCATGCGTCGACTGCCCGTTGCAACACTCTTGCTGATCGCCTGCGCGCCGCAGAACGTCATTCCACGAGGGCCACCGCCGGTGTCGTCTGTTATGGCCACGGTTGCCTCGCAGCCATCAGCGGCGCCGCCACACGCCCGCAAGGACGACGCACACGACCTCCTCTTCGGTACGGACGTGGCAGATCCATATCGCTACCTCGAGACCACGGGGGCTGAGACGGCACAATTTGTTCGCGATCAGACGGCGTACACGGACGGCTGGTTCGCACGGTCGGCAGCGTTTCCGAACGTCAAGCCACTGGTCGCTCAGCTCCTTTCGGACACCCACGCGGTCTACTACGCATTTCAGTCCGCCGGCACGCGCTGGTTTGCGATGAAGTTTGCGCCCGCAAAGCGCCAAGTCATCCTTGTGTCCTTGCCGCAAACTGACGCGTCGCTCTCGTTTGCGAACAACGTCAAGAAAGTTGATCGTGATACCTCACCAGAAAGAGTGATTGTCGACCCGAACGTTCTCGACCCGTCCGGGGAGACGACGATCGACTTCTTCGTCGCCTCACACGACGGCACCAAAATGGCGGTGTCCCTCTCAAAGAAGGGCACCGAAAGTGGTGACGTCCATATCTTCGATGCCGTCACGGGCGCCGAAACCGGGGACATCGTCAAAGGGGTCAATGGTGGCACCGCAGGCGGATCGGTCGCGTGGCTCAAAGAGGGCTTGCTCTACACGCGGTATCCCAGACCAGGCGATCGACCCAAGGAAGACGACGGTTTCTTTCAGCAAATTTACTATCGGAAACTTGGCGACGCCGAGCAGGCCGATCGGTACGAAACTGGAAAGGACTTTCCGCGCATCGCTGAAACCGAGCTCGCCACAAATAAGGCGGGCTGGGCACTCGCCTCGGTGCAACGTGGTGACAGTGGCGAGTACGAACACTTCGTTCGCGCGCAAGGCGGGAAGTGGTCGAGAGCCGCGTCCTACGAAGACCGCGTTTCCAAGGCGAAGTTGGGCGAAGACGGTTATTTGTACCTATTGTCGTTACGAAACGCGCCACGAGGAAAGCTCCTCCGCGGGAGGCTGGGTGATTCGGCAACCCATGCATCGGAGGTCATCGCCGAGCAAAATGTAACCCTAGACGACTTCTTCCCCGTACCCGGCGGCGCTTATGTCATTGAGGGTACAGGTGGCCCTTCGCGCGTGCGTTTGTTCATCGGCAAGCGCTTCTCTCCTATCCTAACCGACGGGGTCTTTTCGGTTCGCGAGGCCGTATTCACGGCGGATCGCGACCTTCTCATTCGTACCGAGTCGTTCATCACGCCGTCGCGCGTCGTGCGCTACCACACGTCGCTTGGGCGAGTCGCTGACACGCCGTATTCGTCGCGCACTTCCGTCGACTTTCGCGACGTCGAGGTCGGCAGTTACACGTGTTCGTCAAAGGACGGAACCAAAGTGCCGCTCACGTTGCTCTCGCTCCGCGGCGTAACACCAAGCGCAAGCACGCCGGCACTCCTCACGGGTTATGGGGGATTTGGTATCACCGTCGCGCCGAAATTTCAGCCACTGTATCGCCTCTTCCTCAATCGTGGCGGCATCGTGGCCATCGCAAACCTTCGTGGCGGTGGCGAGTTCGGAGAAACGTGGCACGAAGCGGGACGACTCACGAAGAAGCAGAACGTCTTCGACGACTTCGAAGCATGCGCCCGATTTCTGATCAAGTCCGGTTACACAAGCGAGCAAAAGCTCGGCATTTGGGGTCGCTCAAACGGGGGTCTTCTGATGGGCGCGGCGCTCACACAACACCCCGAGCTGTATCGCGCGGTGGTCGCGCAAGTCGGCATCTATGACTCAGTTCGCAACGAACTTACGCCGAACGGGCGCTTCAACACGGTCGAATACGGCACCGTCACAAACGAACCTGACTTCAGAGCGCTGTACGGATATTCGCCATACCACCAGGTAAAAGACCACGCGCACTATCCGGCAACGTTCTTGACGAGTGGCGCGAACGACCCACGCGTTGCGCCGTTTCACACGCTCAAGTTCACCGCGCGCCTGCAGAGTGCGTCGTCGTCGGGAGAACCCATCTTGATGCGCATTCATGACACTGGCCACGGGATGGGGACGCCGCAAAACCAACGCATTGTGGAGATGGCGGAGGTATACGCGTTCCTGTTCGAGATGCTCGGGATGTGACCTTCGGGCACGTCGTGATCGTCATGTGACCCTACGGATGCCGAGGGACCCGGGGGTCCTTCGCTTCGCTCGGGATGACACGGTTCGCTCAGGGTGACACGCTCACAAACGTGAGCACAAATTGATCGAGCGTGGCCCAAGTGGACGCTCCCTTTGCTAGGCCGCGCACCTCTGCAGTCACGCCCTTATTCGTGACCGTATAGAGTACGAAATTGAACGCGCGCAGCGCAGGACCGTCGTAGCAATCGTCCAAGTGCCTTCGGCGCGATCCCGTGTGAAGCCGCGCGCGCGGTCCGCCTCCGCCTCCGCTCACGACGTACATCTTTCCTTTGCGAAGAAAGCGTTCGTAACTGTGAACATGACCGTTGAGCATCGCGAGCGTCTTCTCTGCGCTTTCGAATCGCGGAACGATCGCACGCTGAACATGGATCTCGTCGCCTGTGACCGAGCTGTTGGTGTACGGCGGGTGGTGCACGACCAAAAGAACGCCCCGCACGGTCGCATCGCGATCGAACACGTCGAGTTCGCGCGCGTACCACGCGAGTTGCTCCGACCACTTCGCACCGAGCCGACGCTTGTTGCTATCGAGAACGACGATGCGGAGTGGACCCATCGCCAGCGAGAACCAGTGACGACGCGCATTGAGCGGAAATCGCGCGAAGAGGTGCTCGTCGGCCGACACTCGCGTCAGCCAATATTCATGATTGCCGAACGCGCTTGCGGCGACGATTCCGGCCTTGCGTAGTGCAATGGTCAAGGAATCGAACGAACGCCACTGCGCTTCGCATCCTCCTCCAAACACGTTGTCTCCAGCAAATAGAAGGAGGTCTGGGCGCTCCTTCGTGATCTCGCTGACTACGCTCGCGCGCTCACGATCATTCTCTTCTCGGAAAAACTCCAAAATCGGTGCGGTTCGCTGCAAGTCGCCGACAACTGCTATGCGCATGCCTTCGCGATACGGTGGAAGCACCGCCGGAAATCCTGCGTGGGGCGAAGGGTCCACAACGCAAGCTTACCCGAGAGCCGTGAAACCATGCTGCGAACGAATGTTCACAATGTGGCTCAAGTCGCTCATGTTCGCTGCATTTTCGCCTACACCGAGATGGGCACGCGGTTTGCTGCGCTCACCCATCGATGTCCAACCACAAGCCCTCGAGGATCGGATTCACACTCTTGCTCGCGGTGCTGCCCGGCTGCCTCACCAATCAGTATGCCATTCCGCGGCAAGAGCTCGTCCGCATCGCAAGGCTTCCGGCCGATCGCCGCGCCGACTCGGTCCGCGTCATCGAAAATGTCGGCATGCCCCCTGCCCCGCAGAGCGGAGTCGGCATCGATGCACGCACCAACATCCACTACAGCAGCAGCAGCACTAGCGGCGGCGGCAAGAGTAGCAAAGGTGGAGCGACGGCTGTACTTGCTGCGGTCGTCGTCGCGGGCGCCGCTGTTGGTGTGGCCCTCGCGCTCTCGGAAGGACTGCGATACGACGGTTGGGCGCGGCTCGCTCCCAAGGAGACGATACGCCTCAACACCGGCCCGGTGCGCCTGTCGGAACTCACGCCCGAGCTCGCGGCGCGCAGCAACGGCGGAACCGTCAATGGAGGACCCGACCTCGTCCTGCTCCGGCGCGCGCCCCTCGATCGACGCGGAGTGACGTGGACGACTGCGACACATTCCACGGGCATTCCTACGATGCGCGGCGCGACGTCGCTTGGGGTCGGCGGGGCGACCCAACTGGGCGCGAACATTGGAAACATCCTCACGCTCGGATTCGGCGCTTACATCGACTCGTCCGTGTACGGTCCTCGCGCGGTCCTCGCTTCCTGCGGACCCGAGATTCACTTGTTTCCTGCAAAATACGTTGGCGTCTACGCTGGGCTTGGCTGGCTCTTCCGCGACTCAGTCAAAGGGTCAACTTCATTTACCGATGCTGGTTCGATCTACCGCGGCGGCCTCCTCGCAGAAGTCCCGTTGACCACACGCTTGGCGCTCCAATTTCGCGGCGGCGCCTTCATGTCGGTTCTCGACGAGACCCGCTTTTCAGGCGAAGCGTTGTTCGGCCTCGCGATTTATTGAACCATCACGCCGTTCCTCCTCCGCTGCAACGCGCATTGCCGAAGCAATCGCGACCAGCGCCGCGAGTCGCGAGCCCCCTCGTCCTTGCGCGAGGCGGGATGGTGGTGCACCGAGCTCCGCCGCAAGCGCTTCGACCGTGCCGACCTTGCGACCTAGCCAACCGATCGCGCACTGCCGAACGTCGAGTCTTGCCTCGGGCAGCGGAGCGACTTGAGCCCCAAAGAGCGCCGGTGCGTAGAAGCCCCACGAAGCGATCAGATCGCCCTCGCGCACAAAACGACGCCATCGTTCCGTGAGCTGATCCATTGACTCGCCGGCGTGCAGCACCGAAGCCGACAATCCGATTTGCGTTTCGACGTTAGGTGTAAGCGACGTCGTTGGCCTGACGACGCTCTCGAAAGTTTCGCCCGTACTCACACGATGGGCCACCCAATGAACGAGCTCGTCGGGCTCGGCCTTACGTCGATCGACGAATCGATAGGGCCACGCCTTGGCCTCCGCAACGACGCAAACGACATCGTCATGACGGTTGACCAACTCGTCAGGGAGACGCATTTTTATGGGCCTTGGTGCGCGTCGCCTCCCGCCTCTCCTGTTACGAACCGTCGTCGCAAAGTCAACTTGCATGGCCACCATCGCCCGAAATGGATCAAGCAGTGCGCGGAACCGCTGCACGTCACCTTCGAGCGCCCCGAGCACGTACGCGAGCGCCTCTATCGTCGAAACGCACCCTTCTGCTGGCTCCTTGCGAATCCGATATTCGCCAGGAGACTTCGGTAGAAATGCGTAGCGCGGCAACGCAGCGAGCACGGGATTCTGCCGCACGACTTTGCGCGTTTGCCACCACGTACCGTCAACCACGACGAGCGTGATGGGTCCCTTCGGTGGATCACGGAGAACGTCGGTCGCATCGTCACCTGGATAAAGCAAAGCAGCCGGACGATCGGGATCGCCTATCGCGGAAAGCAGCGCCCTCGAGTCACCCCAGAAGGTCCCGACGTGCAGCTCTGAGTTCGGCAAGCACAGGCTCGCCATGCGTGCGGTTCCAATCGGAACGTCCCGCTCGCGTGGATGTTGCAACAGAACGACGCGCGTCCTCGTCTCAAGTTGCGTGATGTGATCACAGTAGCAAACTCGCTTTGGTCGCCTGCACTTCGCGCAAATCGAGCGAGGTTCACTCATGACGCAAACCACTTCGTGGATCATGTCGAACGACACCTTCGGGTATGCCTCCCGTCACGTTCTCAGTCTTACCTTCGCCGCGCGCCCACAGCGTGCGTTCGACCATGGCACGAAACACGTACTCCATGGCGTGCTGCACCTGGACTCCTTCGAGGATGCCAAATGCGCGCGCGATCGCCTCAATCGTGGCGAGCCCGTGAGGATGCGCCTCGGACCGCAACCTGTAAATCGAGGGTTCACCCGCCGGAATGGATACGCAGGGCAGGTCTAAGAGACCGGGCACCCGTGCCCGCACTTTCGACGCCTGCCTCCACGTTCCGTCTGGAACGATCAGCGTGATGGGCAGCGACGGAAGCTTGTAGTCAATTATGTTGACCGATTCTTCGTGGGGAAAAAGAAGTAAGGGCTCCGTTCCCTCCGGCACCACAAGCCCGAGAGTGGGGTCTGACGCGTGGCCACGTACAACGATCTCACTGTTCACGAGACACTCCGCCGCGAGCACGCCCGTATTCGTCGGCTTGCGCTCCTCGGTTCGGTGAATGACGAGAACGAGCCGCGTTCGCGTTTCGAGCCGTGGAATGAGCGCGCAGACGCACAAGCTTCGGTGCATCTTGCACCGTTTGCAGCGATGTTCAGCATTGCCCCGTCGCGTCATTCGCCCGTCTCCGACAGCTCGAGTTTAGGCACATCAAAGATCTCTGCCGTACGCATCGCGACGTACAGGCGTTCCACTTTGGCCCGCGCCCAGGGCGTCCGACGAAGAAACGTGAGGCTCGATGGAACGCTGGGACTGATCGCAAAACAGTTGATCGGAATCAATCGTGCAAGTTCCGCCCACCCGTACGCTTGCGACAGTCGTTCGACGATCTCCTTCAGCGAAACTCCGTGCAATTCGCGGATCAGACGACCTGAGCCATCGCGTGCATCGGGGTGCAGACGGAGAAATTCCTCAACGGTCACGCTCCCCTATACACCAGAGCCTGGCTTGGGCCCTTACGCTGTCATTTCAGAACAGCTCGACGGTCGGAAGTGCGTCGCCCATCTCGCCGGGTTCGTCGCCACGCCTTCCACCTGCAATGCCAAGTTGTCCATACTCGTTGGAGCCCCAGCACTTCGCCGTGCCGTCGTCGAGGACTGCGCACACGTGTTCGGGTCCGACCGATACGTCCACCGCGTACCGATTGGAGCCAAGATCAACCGGCGCAAGTTGCTTGATCAACTCCGTCATGTCGTCGCCCCACCCGAGGGTTGATCCATTGCCGAGTTGGCCGCTCGCATTTGGGCCCCAACATCGCAACGCTTGCTCTTGGATCGCGCAGATGCCCATGCTGTAACGGGCAAATTTCGTCATGCGCCCCGCTTTTCCGAAGTCAAAAAATGCGAGCTTGCTCACCTCATTGGGTGCGCTGCCGATAAAGACACTCGCACCCAATCCCCAAACGATTCCCCAGCACTTTCCGTGACCCTCAGCGTCGATGGCGCACGCTGGTGCGATTGACGCTGCTTCGAATCCGGTAGCCACGGGTTGGAGCGCCTCGCCCATGTCGCTCGGACTCGTACCGCGACTGCGTGTGTCTCCAGCTCCGAGATAGGGACCGCCTTCGCCCCAACATTTGATCTGACTGCTGATGAGCTTCACACAAGTATAGTTTTCGGAAGCGGCAATTTCCTTGACGGCTTTTTGTCCAAGATCAAGCGGAACGAAGGGAATGTCCTGCACTTGCTTGCCGACATCTTGCGTGTGCCCGAGGCCCAACTGGCCTTCGCTGTTGCCTCCCCAGCACTTCACCGCACTACCATTCTCCAGAATCGCGCATGTGTGCTTTGAACCGGCAGCCAAGGCCTCAACGTTTCCACCCAAATTCACGAAAGGGAGTGCGTCGCCCATGCCAGCGCATCCACGCGTGACATCATCACCCAAGCCGAGTTCCCCCGACTGATTTGTGCCCCAACATTTCACCTTTCCGTCCACCGTGAGCGCGCACAGATGGTTGCGTCCGCTGACAATTTGCTTCACGGACACATTCTTCCCAAAGTCGAGATAAGGCAACGCAGCGCCCCGCTGAAAATCCGAAAAGCAACCGCGAACGCCAGACGCGCCGAAACCCTGGCCCCAACACTTCGCGCGACCATTGGAAAACACAGCGCACGTGTCGACGTCACCCACAACGATGGACCGCACGGAATCCGATCCCGCGCTTCCCACATCGGCTGCACCGATGTCCGCACTGCCATCTGCGCCTCCGTCGACAACTGAAGGGTCACCAATCCCCAAGACCGCACGACACCCGAGGAGGCTCATGGCGAGCACGCTTGCGGATTCGAAACGAGTCGTCACACGAGCAATCGTACACGATGCGGGAGAAGCGACAAAAACGTAAGTGCTTAGTAGACGCGCGGCACAAGACGCAGCGGGACGTCGTCCGCGTCGTCAATCGCGACGCCCCCTGATTGCTTCCAGCGATCGATCCGCATCCGCAGGTTGTTCGCACTTTCGGCGGCGCGCAACGCCTCGGTCTCGTTGATGCGTTCGGCAACGACGAGGTCAAAAAGAGACGCGTCAAACGTCCTGCAGCCCTCGTATGCGGACTGCTCCATCGCTTCCTTCACGAGGTCGACTTCGCCTGCTTTGATGAGTTCGCGAATGCGTGGCGTATCGAGCAAGATTTCGAGACAAGCCGCACGTCCGCCGTCAAGACTTGGAATCAATCGTTGCGAGATGATCCCGCGCAGGTTGAGCGATAACTGAAGCAAGATCTCGTGCTGCCGCTCAGAAGGAAAGAAGTTGAGGACGCGCTCGATCGCCTGGTTTGCGTTGTTCGAATGCAAGGTCGCGAGGCAAAGGTGGCCGGTCTCTGCGAACGTGATCGCGGCCTGCATCGTCTCCTCGTCGCGTACCTCGCCGATGAGGATCACATCCGGCGCCTGCCGTAGCGCACTCTTCAGCGCCGCCCCGAAGGAGAGGGTATCACCCCCGACTTCACGTTGAGTCACAACGCACTTCTTGTGCTCATGGACAAATTCAATTGGATCTTCGACGGTTACAATATGACCCGTCTCGGTTTCGTTCCGGTGGTTGATCATTGCGGCGAGCAACGTCGACTTACCGCTGCCGGTCGCGCCGACGACGAGAATGAGGCCACGACGACTCAGCGACACTTCCTTGATGATCGGCGGCACCTGCAACGCATCGAGATCGCGAATCTTCGTCTTGATCATGCGCACAACCATGCCGGTAGCGTCGCGCTGTCGAAACACGTTTACGCGGAATCGGCCTTCACCAATCGCGTGCACAAGGTTCATTTCGTGTACGCGGCGAAATTCGGCAAGCTGCGCATCCGACATGAGCGACGCCGCCATGAGCTCGATGTGATCCGGCGTTAGTGCAGTCTTGGCAGGATGACCTACACCCGCAACACGGAAGACCGCCGGTGAGCCCGCGGTAATGTACACGTCAGATGCGTCGATTCTGAGCATGTGCTTCAGAAACGCCTCGAGGTTTGGCTCAATGCGCTTTGTCAGCGTCTCGTTCACTTCTTCGAGCAACTCGTCACTCACGAGGACCCTCCTCCCGAAAGAGTCTTCTCGAGAACGTTCCAGATTTCCGCTCCAGGCATGCGTGCACGCGCATCACCGAGCGAAACAACACGCCGCGTGACAAGGTCGGCAAGCGCAGCCTCCATTGTCTGCATGCCGATCTTGCCGCTTACTTGAAGAATGGACGCCACTTGATGCGTCTTGCCTTCACGAATCAAATTGCGCACCGCCGGCGTACCCACCAGAATCTCGAGCGCGGCGGCTCGACCGCCACCAAGTTTCTTGACGAGCATCTGCGAAATCACGCCCACAAGCGACTCTGAGAGCATCACGCGAATCTGCGCCTGCTGATTCGGAGGAAATACGTCGACGACGCGATCGACCGTTTTTGCCGCACTCTGCGTGTGCATAGTGCCAAACACCAGGTGACCTGTCTCGGCTGCGGTGAGGGCAAGCGAGATCGTTTCGAGATCGCGCAGCTCGCCCACCAGAATGACGTCGGGGTCTTCGCGAAGAGCACTTCGGAGAGCGTTGTGAAACGACTTCGTCTGCGCGCCGACTTCGCGCTGATTGATCAGTGCGCGTTTGGTGTTGTGCACAAATTCGATCGGGTCTTCGAGGGTCAAAATATGACCATGCATGGTCTCATTGAGGTAGTCGATCATCGCTGCGAGCGTCGTCGACTTGCCGCTCCCGGTCGGCCCAGTGACAAGAATGAGTCCTTTCTCTTCGTCGCACAGCGCACGCACGACCTCGGGCAGCCCAAGGTCTGCCATGCGTGGGATCTTCGTCGGGATCGTCCGAAACACGGCCCCCTCGCCCCGATTATGCGTGAACGCATTCACACGAAAGCGCGCGTTGTCGTCGAGGCGATACGCGAAGTCGCACTCGAGATTCTCCTGAAATCCGCGCCTCTGCGCGTCGTTCATGACGTCAAAAATGAGCGAATGGGCTTGCTCACTCGTGAGCGGTGGAAGGTCTACGGGCAAGAGTTCGCCCGAGACGCGAATCATTGGTTTCTCACCCGCCGAAAGATGGAGATCGGAAGCGCCTTGCTCGACGGTGAAGCGCAGAAGCCGCACAACCATCGGCGTCATCGCAATTCCTCGACCCAGGCGACGTGCGCTTTTGACACGGCAAGGAGCTCATTCCCCACGCGGAAGGGAAAGTAGCGGTCTTTCTCATTGAGGTAGTCGGCAACGCGTGCGCGTGCCTCGGCGGCCGAGTAGACGAACTCTCCTTCGAACGTCGCACCACTTTGCATGCGCAACCGCGCCCTCACGCGCTTGGCGAGTACCTCGGGCTCCCACGCAACCGATTCGCGTGCCTGAGGAATGCCAAACGCTTCGACCGCCGCGCGCGCAACGATTTGTATCTTGCCATCCACGCTAACCGGAAAGAACGCATCGCCAGACTCAAGCGATTTGCGAAACTCGACCTCACTCGGCCAGAACAAGGTGCCTACTTTGTTCGCGCCGTCAGAAAGGTGAAGCGTGACTTCCTCGCTCTGTACCGGCACACGATACTCGGACGACGGCCCCCGGGACGCGGGCGGGGCATCGTTGCCGTCCAACAGTGCAGCCACGACCCGAACAACCTCGGCGCTGTCACACGGCAATGTGACAAAGTCTGCACACCCGAAAGCGAGTAGCCCAGCGATATCACCCACGGCGACCACCGCGACCACGAGTTCATCTTTGGCTTGCAGGATATCGTCAATAATCCTGACGTTTTCTCCAAACGCCGATGCGAGCGCCGCCGAAAGCTGCTCTCGTTGTGCTGCGTCTCCTAACAACAACGCAATGCGTGTCACCTGATACGTGAGTACGGCCAGGCCCCATCGCTACTGAAGACTCCACCCGCGCGCGAGGCAAGAACGACCACGTTCGCCCACAAGGCGTTTCAGCAACTTCAGTAACAGAGCGTGTGTGCGGCAAAGTGGCGGGATCGCTAAACTCCCGGTCTCCACCGCCCGTAGCTGAGCCGATGATCCGGATGCTCGCCCTTTCATTGGTTGGCATGCTTGGTCTCGCGTGCACCGGTGCAAAGGGACCCAAGATTGCCACCAGCGAGGTGCGCTCAAAGAGCTGGGTCGCGGCCCACTGCGCGATTGGCCTGTCACATGGAGAGCCACTCGTCACAGAATGGCCCGGCTCCGTAAGGCTCGAGTCGCGACTCACCGAAACGTTCGACAAGCGCGACAGCAATGCCATCGCCGTGGCCTACACGGGATGTGAGCTGCGCATCGTCGACGAGTGTCGTCCGAGAGCCGATTATGATTGGCAAAAGACGAGCGTGCGTCGCGACACGCTCGAAATCCAAGATGCAGACGCTCTCTACGCGAAGTTACCGCTGGGCGCCGCAAGCTTGGAGAGCGTGCTCAAACGGTCAGGACGCTTGACGGTCATGACCACCGCCACCGGACAGCTCAAGGTTGTGGGGTCGATCGACCTCTCCGAAGTGTCGAGGAACGCAAGCTGCAACCTCGCAACGCACATCGTTTCCGCAGTGACAATGGGCGCTTTCAAGACGATGGCGACCGCGACGGCGACCGCGACGGCGACCTCACACGCCCCAGAAATCGTGCGTCAAGCGGGCATCGAAGCTGAGTGCAGCCGTGCATCGACTGACATGATGGCCCCGAGCTGCCAGTCGCCGTTGCAAGTTTTTCTTGTGCCCATCCCGCGCGCAAGTGCTGCCCCAGCCAGCGGCCGTTTCTGAGCGACGGGAGAAGTCACGGCGCGATCGTTCCCCGTTCCATCGCGATCACCGCCATTCTCGCAACGCTCTTCACACCCTCGATCATGAGCGCATAGCGCGGCTCTTCGGTCAGTCCTTCCGCATACCGCTTGTAGAGCTGTTGCGCGACGACCGCCAACTTGAAGAGCGCGAACACAAAGTAATAAAGCGGATCATCCACTTTGCGGCCACTCATCTTAATGTAACGTTCGACGATCTCAATTCGCGTCAGGCTGCCAGGTAGATGCGTTGGCCCAAACCGCAAGACTTGAAATAAGTCCGGGTCGTCAGCCTGAACCCAGTACCCGAGAGCTGTGCCCAGATCCATCAACGGATCGCCAACCGTCGCCATCTCCCAATCGAGGACCGCGCGCACGGAGTCGAGCCCCGGCGACAAAACCATGTTGTCGTATTTGTAGTCGTTATGAATGAGTGTTCCGCCACTTTCACCGGGCATGTGCGACTCGAGCCACCGCACCAGCGTATCGACATCGGCGACGTCGTCCGTCTTGGCCGCAAGATATCGCCCACCCCAGCCCCGAACTTGACGAGTGATATAGCCCTCTGGCTTGCCTAGCGCGTGTAGTCCAGTTGCTTGAAGGTCAATTTTGTGAATCTCTGCGAGCGTATCGATCGCAGCATGCGAAGCGCGCTGCATCGCCGATGGGCTCGTGTCGAGCGCAGCCGGCCACTTACCTCGCAGGATGACGCCCTCCACGCGATCCATCAGGTAGAATGGCGAACCAATGACGCTCGAGTCTTCGCAGATGTAACGCGTTTTCGGCACCTTGTTCCAGTGCGGACCGAGCGAAGAGAGGATGCGGTACTCGCGTCCCATATCGTGCGCGCTCTTGATTTGCACGCCCGGAGGAGCCCGACGCAGGACCAGGTCTTTTCCACCTTCCGTCGTGAGGCCGTACGTCAGGTTCGAGTAACCGCGTCCAAACTGCTTCACCTCGAGAACCTTCGGCAACTCGGGCGCACGCAACGAGAGATGGCCACGAAGCGCTTCGAGGTCGAATGCATCGCGTTCGCGGACCTTGCCTGGCTGATCGAGCGTATCGTTCACGGCCTACCCACTGCGGAGCGAAGCACAGCCTTGCCAACCACGTTCTTGTGCACCTCGTCAGCACCGTCGTAGATGCGCGCTGCTCGCTCGTGCCGGTACCAGTACGCCAGCGGTGTCTCGTCGAGCATTCCGAGAGCTCCATGCACCTGGATCGCACGATCGAGGACGCGACCAAGTGCCTGCGCAACCACAAACTTGATAAGCGAGATGGCTTCGCGCGCGGCGTGCATCCCGCTCTTGTCGATCTGCGTCGCGGCATCGAGTACGAGCAAGCGACTTGACAAGTAATCAGCCTGACTATCTGCGAGTAAGTGTACAATCGCTTGCTTATCCGCGAGTTTTTCCCCTGGCGCGGTTTCGCGATAGTGAGCACGCTTCGCCGTAAGCTCGATGGCCCGCTGCATGATGCCGACCCAACGCATGCAGTGGTGAATACGCCCAGGTCCGAGGCGCTCCTGCGCGATGCGAAAGCCAGCGCCCTCGTCACCGATTCGGTTACCAAGGGGCACACGGCAATTCGTAAGGCGCACTTCAGAGTGACTTGGCCAGCCCGCCTCGGGCGCGCCCATAACAGGCAAGTTTCTTACCCTTTCGAAACCCTCCGCGTCCGTCGGAACCAGAATCTGCGAGGCACGCAGGTGGGGCGCCGCGGCGGGATCCGTCACCGCCATCACAATCGCAAAGGCTGCGCCGTCTGCACCGGTCGTGAACCACTTATGGCCATTGAGCACATACGAGTCGCCCTCTCGCACGGCTTCAGTACTGAGCCAGGTAGGGTTTGAACCCGCGTGCTCTGGCTCGGTCATCGCAAAGCAGCTTCGCGTAAGGCCCTTAACGAGAGGCTCCAAAAACGTCGCTCGTTGCTCGTCAGTCCCGTGGCTGAGGAGCACCTCGATGTTGCCGACATCAGGCGCCTGACAATGAAAGACGTAGTGCCCATATGGCGTCGTGCCGAGAACCTCGCTCACACGTGCGTAGTCGAGAAGTGCGAGACCGGAGCCACCCGAAGCGATTGGAAGGTAGGGCGCCCACCAGCCTCGCGCCTTTACCTCGCGCCGCAACGAGAAGAGCTCGTGCTCGATTTCGACAAATGGTTTTGCGAGCCACACGGGCTCGCGGGGATAAACGCGCTCGCGAAGGAAGTTCTCAATGTCGTTCACAAACTTGCCAATGTCGACCATGACCGCCCTCTCAAACCTGTGTTCGAAGCTCATCGTCCATAAGATGAGCTGTCTCGTTGAACGTGCGCATCGATACGCCATCGCGACCGATGACAACCTCAGTGACGCTCGCGTTGTAGAGCCGCCACGAGAGATCCAACACCGCGCGATCGTTAGCGCCCAAGAGACCACCCACCGCCGCCGCGATCGTACCTGCCGATGTGAAAGCGACGCTGGTACCTCGCCCAGCACACGACAGAACCATCGTTCTTAGACCTCTCGACGCGCGCTCGCGAAATGCAGACCAGTTCTCGACGTCGGAAGGACACAGCTCGCCGTCCACCCACGCCCGGACAACAACCCGAAAGGCCGCCAGCAGATCGTCTCGATTTGACTCACCTGACGCGATGCGCTTTGCGATCTCTTTCGCCTCTGGGCGCGTCTCGAGCCAACTGGAAGGCGTGTTCTTCACGACCATCAAGCCCGCGTGCTCATCCAGATCGTCAATTTTCTGAACATCGTGATGGGTGCGTCCCATCGCTGCAAACGTTCCATCAAGCGTCTCCTGGTGGCGCTGCCTCGGTCCAACAAAGACATGGTCAAACGTCTGCTCTCGGGCACGCCAGTATTGGCCGATGGCCGCAGCTTGCTTCCACCCTGTAGCCGAGAGCGAATCGTACGCGCCCTCGCGAAGTTCGGCCGCCTTGCCATGACGAACAAGATACAGGACACCCATATTTACCTTTGAACCAGTTGCGCTTGTGCCAGCTCAATCGACGTCATGAGCACCCGGCGTGAGCGCAAGAGTGCATCCCGATTCGCGGGACGCTTCGGTCCGTGTTCAAGCACGTCGAGCCACACCAACGCACACCAAGGCGCGAGCCATACGAGCAAAACCGCGAGCGCCGCCCAAGGGACTGGGAACAGGATGAACGTGGTGATCGTCAAGCCCATTGCCCAAACGGGATACACGATAAGGCCGACGCCTAACTTGTAAGTCGACACCACGTCATGACTCTCTTTCGCGAACGCACGCGCAACGAGACGCGGAAATTGGTAAGGAAGCGCAAACAGCAGGGCACCCGCGATTGCGAAGGGCAGTACAAGCCCAAGGAGCCCAGCGCGCACAACGCCGACTCCGGTCGACCCACGCACGACATCGCGATCGGAGAGGCCGCTCTGCGCTAGGTTCGAAAAATAGGTTTCCAAGTTGCCCTTCACGGCCTCAACGACGGCGGGTTGCGACTTCATGATCGCTCGCGTCGCCGCCTCAACACGACGACCAATCGCGTTGCGATGCGCGAGCGAAGATGCCGCCATACCATCTGTATGGGGCGCCGTATTGGCGAGCACTTCGGCCACCTGAGCTATCGCTCGCATCTCGGACCAGTCCGTTCCTTCGACGATAAGCTCACTGAGATCGCTTCGCATCGCGGTTGTGATTGCATTGACGCGCTCTTCCGTGGCGCCGGTCGTCGCATCGACCTCTCGCACCGGGCCGTAAATAATGAGCGCTCGCGACCGAAAGACGTCACGAGCATCGAACTCGAGTCCCACAGCTTGAAACGTAAGCCCCCTCGCACCCTCGTCGGCTGCGCGCATGAGCATCCGCGCAGCGCCAGTGCGCAACTTTTGGAGCTGAGGCTCATTGTGGCTAATGCCCTCTGGGAAAATCAAAATGTTACCATGATTGATCAATTTATCCGCGACGGCCTCGAATACCACGTCGTTCGAGCCCACGGCCTTCGTCGGATCGTCCTTGCGGCGTGTCACTGGCACGGCATCGACGGCGTCGAGAACCCACTTGAGCATCGGAATTGACCAAAGCGTGCTTTTGCCAACGGGCGAAATCATGCACGGCGCACTCGTCATCACGAGCACCGGATCGACAAGACCGTTGACATGATTGGCCACAAAGACGCGACCACCTACGTCCTTCGGTGGCACCTCTCCGACAACATCAATGCGCCGGTAGTAAATGCGCATGACATTGGAGAACACCCACCTGAGGACGCTTCGCGTAACGGGCACGTTGCCGATGGTAACTGCTTCCAGCTCCAAAACCGTGCCAACTGCACATGGAATGCGCCGTCACCCGTCCCTCGTTGTTGCAAGACCGCCAATAATGGAGGAAACGACTCGTCATCTCGATCGGCGCAGATCACGACTACGCATCAGCCGCAACCAACGGGAGTCGCCCGTCGGAGACGTCACTTGGATACCGATCGAAATCGGCCAGCGGCAGGTCGTCAATCGTAATGACAACTTTGCGATTGAGAACGACTCGTGGCTTCGGCACTTCCGCCCTAAGGTCGCTCTCAGTGCGGCGGACCGTCGAAGTGCCGCCGCAAGAGCCGAGCAGGAGCATGGCGAAGCTGAGCATCCATTGACGTCGGAGCATGCGGCTACGGGACCACGCGAAACGCGGTGACGGTACGGCTTCTTCGAACCAGCCGTATCTGGCCAAACGTTCGCGACTCACCGGCTGTGACGGAAAGCCAATAGCCGCCCGGCTTCAGTTTCGCTTCGCCCTCGCCTCGCGCATCTCCGATACGGATCCCGTCGAACTCGCTGGGCTTCATCGTGAAGTACTCCCACGCTCTTTCGTCACGATCGCCAGGCAACTGCCGGCTTACATAGACGCCGAGGCTTCGTCGCTCGAAAGGCTTCCGTTCGGGCGAATGAAACGGCGCCCATCGCACCATCGGATTGGGTTCAGAGAGTGATGACGCATGCGCGGGCGAAGTGATCACCGGCGACGCCGAAGCCGAAAGCCCTCGCGCGATGAAAGAGCCCTCGGAAACCACGCCACTTGTCAGTTCGAGCCGCACTGAGAATACGCCGTCAGACGGAAGCGACTGCACGGTCGCGTCGAGCTCAAATTCGGACCCTGTGGATGTATTCGTAACTTCGAAAGTTCCTTTTTTTTCGACCTTATCGAGCAATACTTCGTTGGGAAGTTTGCGAACCGTAATGTTCTTGATTTGCGACGACGCCGGCCCTTCCCCGCGTATGAAAATATGAAACATCGGGCCATTCGGGTCCACACCCGCGATTTGCCCGTAGGCCATTCCTTCGATGCCGGACGGAACCTTGAACGTCGACGGCAGTGAGCCGTGGTTGATCTCGTAAGCGCTATCGAGCAGTTCGAGCGCGTTCTGGCGCGCAAGATCGCCGGCGTTGGCCATGAGCAGAACGTCGCGAACGCGTTCGCCCAGCGCAATCCAGTCACTCTTCATGTAGGCGTCGTGCGCTGCGGTGAGGGTACCCGGTACGACCTCGAGTTTCACTTCGTGCGGCGCGTCGACTTTGGTGCCCGAGCATCCGAAAAGTAGCAAGGAACCGCAGACCGAAAGGCATCGAATAGTCAATTTCATGAACATTCCTCCTGTAGACAAGGCGGAAGCGTGCCCTGATCGCGAAGGCGATGTGTCAAGCCATCGTAAAGAACGCGTTCGGCTTCCGTAAAGAATGGTCTTCACCGTTGCCTCATTCGGTAGCCAATACCTCGCAACGACTCGATGAGCTCGTGGCAGAGCTTCGTGCGCAACTGCAAGACGTGGGCGTCGACGGTGCGCGTCGTCGGCGTGCGGTCATATCCCCAAACTCGGTTAAGCAATTCTTCGCGACTAAAAACACGAGCCGGATGCGCGGCGAGCAAAGCAAGCAAATCGAATTCCATCCGCGTCAAAGCCACGGCGTGGCCCTCAAAGGTGACCTCGCGCGTCTCTTTGTCGATGCGCAACCCAAACACTTCCACAACTTGACCGTCAATCGTTGGTACTTTCCTCGCGCGCAAGCGCGCCTTGATGCGAGCCAAGAGCTCGCGCGGATCAAACGGCTTCGTGACGTAGTCGTCTGCGCCAAGTTCGAGGCCGAGGACGCGATCAATGACGTCGGTACGCGCGGTGACCATGAGCACGGGAACATCCGTTGTCTTGCGCCATTCTTTCAGCAGCTCGACACCTTCACCGTCTGGCAGTCGCCAATCCAGCAAGACGATTTCGACGTGGGCATCGAGTAACGAGCGTCCCTCTGCGATCGTGCGCGCTGTGCGAACCATGTACCCTTCCCGCTCGAGCAGCTCGCAGAGCGCGGCAGAAATCGAAGCGTCATCTTCGACCAAGAGGACGGTCGTCATGAAATGCGGCCTCGCGGGATCCGAATCGCAAACGCCGTTGGCGAAGGACTGTGCGACAGGGTTCCGCCAATGAGAGAAACCGCGCGGGACGTGATCGCGAGCCCCAGCCCAAGGCCCGTGCTTTGCACCCCGCGATCATGCGGCAGCGTTGCATGTGCAAGGGAGAGATCGCGCGTGCTTCCAGCATCGGACACGCGCACGGAAAACCACCGCGCATCAAGCGTCCACGCCACATCAACCGGCGGTAACCCATGGTGAATCGCGTTCTCCACGAGATTGCGAACCGCCACCCCAAGCCATGTGGTGTCGGTGCGGACCGATCCGTCGTCAGATAACGCCGTCACGCTCACCCCTTCCGGCCACTCTTGTGCAAACTCGGCAAGCATGTCGGAGACCGACGCAATGTTCACCAACTTGACCCTATCGCGCGACGCACTCCCACCCTCGAAGAGCGCAAGATAGCGCGCGGTTCGGTGCAAGATGCGCGCGAGACGCTCCGAACCATCGACCAAGCGCAGGAGGGGCTCTCGGCATTCTTCCGGTAGCGCATCGTATGACCGCGCGAGCACGTCGACGTCGACACGCAAACTTGTCGCAGGCGTTCGCAGCTCGTGTGTGAGGGTGCGAAGAATGTGAACGCGATCGGCTTGGATCCGCCGGCGGTCCATCCTGTAGGCGTTCGCGAGCGAAGCCGCCGCGAGAAGGACCGCGAGAACCGATCCCCACCGCCACGCGAGCAAGCCGCGTTCGTGCAGTTCAGCATTTGTAAGCGGCTGCCAGCAGAGCGAGGACGTGGCGGGCCTCGCGCACAATCGTTCGTTGCTACGCAACGCGAGCGCAACTGAACGGCTTCGCAAGAATGACGCCCACTTGACACGGGAATAGAGTTGCAAGTGAGCAAGACCAACTTGCGAACGCTCTGCGACCACCAACGATGTGTCGGTGAGCGCCAAATTGTCACCCCGAAAGAGAGCTTCCCAAGCGCGCACTGGAAGCACCGCGAGCGCTCTTTGATCGGCGCTGAGCCACGAAGGTTCGATCCCCGAAAGTTCGAGCACGTGAAACGAACGCGCATGATCACGAATGGCAGAAGGTCCGACGAGTGCCATGGCCAACAAAGCGTACGACTTACCGGATGGGTGCATGCGTGGTGCGGCGTCGATGAAAGACGTCACGTCGACATTCGAAGCGCACGTCTTGTCGTGCCATGCCGCGGCTTTCGCGAGGACGGGGTCCTTGACGTCAATTGGAGTTGAAGGACAGCGCAGCGCATAGACGCTGAGCGCTTCGTTGCGCGGGAAGCGGTGCCACGACGGTAGCGCGAGCAACCCATCGAGGAGCTCCGCGCGATCGGCATAGAGCCGCCCGAGATCGACTTCGGCTTCCGGAGGGGTTTCGCCGCCAAATGACCGGAGAAGCGCAGCGCCGTCGATCGCCTCGACCTCAATCGTCCTATCCGCGCACAACCACGCAAGGCTGCTTGCGGATAGCGAGGCGACCGCCAACAGCAGGAATAGGGTCGCGATGCGCACGCGCGCAGCCTAGCGGAAGAGGCCCGGCAAGTTTGTAAGCGGAGTGTCAAAAAGGTGAGCGAAGCCTTCGCTCGGCGCGGCCCAAGAACCATGATAACCGCGTCCCGTGAGTTTCAAGTTCTTCGCCACGGCCGCCAAGGGAACCGAAGGCGCACTTCGCGACGAGTTGCGCGAGCTGCGGTTTCGACGCGTGAAGGCGACGCGCGGTGGGGTCCACTTTGAAGGCCCCGCGACCGAGGGCTACCGCGCGTGCCTCTGGTCACGCATCGCGATGCGCATCTTGGTGGAGCGCGCAACGTTTGCCTGCCCAAGCGAACGCGCCCTCTACGACCGCGTCCGGGAACTCGACCTTGGCGACGTCATCACCCCGCGACACACCCTCGCCGTCCGCGCAAGTAGCAGCCAAAGTTACGTTTCGCACACGCAGTTCATCGCGCAAAAAACGAAGGACGCGATCGTCGACAGCATGCGCGAGGACTTCGGAGAACGCTCATCGGTCGACATCGCCGATCCTGATCTGCGCCTCTTCGTGCATATCAACCGCGACGTCTGCACGCTTTACTTCGACATGTCCGGCGAGCCACTGCACCTTCGAGGGTGGCGTGCACGCGGCGGTGCCGCGCCGCTCAAGGAAACCCTCGCCGCAGCGATTGTGCGGCTCTCAGGGTGGACGAAAGACGCGCTCTTTCTCGACCCGATGTGCGGCTCGGGCACATTGGCGATCGAGGCGGCAGCCCTGGCCTGCAAGCGTGCGCCAGGCCTCGGACGCTCGTTCGGATTTCAGCGCTGGGCATCCTACGACGACGAAGAGGCGACGGCTTGGAAGCACTTGGAAGAGGAAGCGCGTGACAGCGTCGTCGCAGAGACGCTCAACATTGTTGCCTCCGACACGTCGCCCGATGCGATCGCCATCGCCGAGGACAACGCGCGACAAGCCGGTGTGACCATCTCACTCAGCGCACGCAATGTCACCGACTGGCTTCCTCACGACCGCGGCGGCTGGGTGGTCACGAATCCACCTTACGGGCAGAGGCTTGGCGGAAGCGACGCCGCCTACCTCGCCCTCGACACGTGGATCGCGAAGGTGCGCGGCGTGTGGACGTTCTCGATTTTGTCCGGCAGTCCCGAACTCGACGCCGCGTTTCTGGAACGCAAGCGCGGCGCGCGCTGGCATGCGCTGAACAATGGCGACCTCGACTGCAAGCTCTGGACGATCGCGACACGATGACCGGATGATGCCAATGTGGCACACGGCAAAGTGCAGTAATTTACGCATTTTCTGCCAAATCTTGCTGGTATGGCACATGCAAATTACCCTGGAGGTTGCGGCGTCTTGATCGTTGTGCGCGAAACGGAGTTTGCCATGAAGAGCACGTGGATTGGCCTTGTAGGCCTCGCGGTACTTGCCTCCACCGGTGCCTGCGGCCGCACCGAGGACACGATCAGCGAGACGTCCGGCACCCTTCGGCGTGCGCGGAGCTGCGGCGAACTCGACGCGATGCTCAAAGCAGACGCGCTTGTCAAAATGAACAAGCAAATTGACTCCATGATCCAGAGCTTCTCGTCCGGCGGATACGGTTACGCCGTCAGCAAGGGCACTGCACTCGGAGCGCCCGAGCGTGCTTCTGGCAGCAGCACCCCCGGCGGAAGCGCCGATCAGGCTGGCACCTACTCTCAAACCAACACACAAGTAAAGGGCGTTGACGAAGCCGACTTTGTGAAGAACGACGGCAAGTACATCTACCTTCTTCACGGCAGCTCGTTCCGTATCGTCAACGCTTACCCTGTCGAAGACTTCAAAGAGGCAAGCAACTTGACTATCGACGGCGAGCCGACCGAGATGTTCGTCACTGAAGGCAAGGTCGTCATCTATTCCGTCGTGGACGGCAAGGGCATCTACAAGGCCGCAGGTGTGTCGCCAAGAGCGAGCTACTACGACTATGGCTACGCAACTTCCCGCGGTGGAGTCGTGAGTGCTGGGTCCTCGGTTGAGCCAACGCCTCCTCAAGTCGATAACAGCGTCGGAACCAAGTGCATCAATTGCACACCCGAAGCGACTTACGCTCCGCTGCTTAAGGTAACTGTCTTGACCATCGCGAACGGGACCCAAGCAACGGTCGCTCGCGAATTGTACTTCGAGGGGTCTTACCTAAGCTCCCGCCGCGTGGGCTCGAACGTGCGAACGATCATTACCGGCGGTGGGCACGGCCCGGTCCTCAAGATGTACCCCGACTTCAGCGGCGTCACCACCAATGGCACGTCCACGTTTTACCCGCAGACGGCAGACGACTGGAAGAGAGCCTTCGAGATCCTTCGCATCCAAAATACCTATGCGATCAACAGCTCGACGTATGCCGACTGGGTGCCCTACCAGTTCGAACGAAGCGGCGAAAAAGTAACCGCAAGCACCGTCGCCTGTACGGACCACTATTTACCCGGCACGGCGAGCACGGACTTCGGTCGCACAGAAGTCATGAGCATCGACCTCAACGCAAACACGACCGCGCCCAAGAGCGCCGCCATTTTTGCAAGCACCGATACGGTCTACGAAAACGGCAACTCTCTTTACCTTGCCGCTCACGGGTGGAATGACCCAGGCCCCCTCACCGCCGCCTCCATGTCTGGCGCCAGCGGTGGATCCAGCGGTAGCTCGGGAAGCGGAACGATAACGGTGACGCCCGCCGAACCTCCGAAAAGCGGTGGCGGCACAGACCCGGCGCCGAAGAACATCGGTCTTCTCTACGAACCCGTTGCGCCGCTGTCCACGATCACGCTCAACAAGACCTATCTACACAAGTTCGACTTCTCGAACGACCTGACCCAACCGCTCTACGTCGCAACGGGCTCCGTGCCAGGCTCTGTCGCAAATCAGTTCTACCTCGATGAAAGAAACGGAACGTTGCGCGTCGCGACAACCGAGCAACGCGAAACGTTGGTCAACGGCACTTACTACAACCTAGAAAACGTCAACCATCTTTACACTTTGCAAGTCAAGGGTGGTTCACTCGTCACGGTTGGCGACGCAGGCGATCTCGCAAAGGGCGAAACCATCCATTCGGTTCGCTACGTGGGCACGCGCGGCTATGTCGTGACGTACCGCCAAATCGACCCACTCTTTGTGTTCGACCTCAGCGACCCCACAAGGCCCACGAAGCTCGCCGAGCTGAAGATTCCTGGCTTTAGCGAGTACATGGAGCCGCTCGACGACGGTCACTTGCTCACGATCGGCAAGGAAGCGGAAGGCAACCATGTCACCGGCCTCGCGCTGCAGATCTTCGACGTATCGCAAGGCACCGCGCCCCAGCTCGTGCACAAATACGTCTTCAGCGCGGACGTGTATGGGCAGTCCGAAGCCGAGTACAACCACAAGGCATTCACCTACTACCCGGAAAAGCAGCTCCTGAGCTTTCCGTACTACGCGTACGATCAAAGAAACGAATACGGCATGAAGAGCACCGCCGAGCTCTTCAGCATCGACATTGCAAACGGCATCAAGAAGATCGGCGCGGTCGATCACAGCGATCTCTTCGGCAAGAACTACTACGGCTACTGCGGCGGCTCTTTCAGTCCGTACGTACGCCGCAGCGTATTCATGGACAACGTCCTTTACTCCGTCAGCTATGCGGGCGTGAAAGCGAACGACGCCTCCACATTGACGTCACTCGGGACCCTTGTTCTGCCGGAACCCACCTACAGCGGTGGCCCCTACGGAGTGCCTACGTGTGTCGCGCCCAACGGTGGTGGTGGGCTCTAATCGAACGGCGGGAAGCGCGTTGCGAGGGTCGGCGGGTGACAGCAGACGCACACCCGCGTAGGATGGCTGCCCATGAAGCGAACTCTCTTGTCGTTGGTTTCCGTTGGTCTGGTCGTGGCTGCATGCGGTACGACCGCGCGCGCTGTCGGTCAACCTTGCGTCGTTGACGGAGTGACCGTGGGCGAATGCGAAACGGGCGCCGTGTGCTCGAAAGACGGCAACGACACTCTCACATGCCTCAAGATATGCGACTTCGGCAGCACCGTGGATGGCGGAACCGACGCCGCACCGGTCGTCGTTGACGCTGGCGCGTCGTGCACCTCCGACCAGGAATGCACCGCGGTGACCAACAGTACCGTCAAAGCGTGCCGCAACAAGAAGAGCGCTAGCGACGCCGCGACATCGGGCTGACCTCTCGCTCCCAGCGCGGTTCTTCGCTTAGCGCAGGTCTTCCCACAAGCACTTCGTGAGGTTGGTATGCGCTTTTGTACCGCAGAGATGCGCAATTCGCCACGCGATATCCCAGGTAAACATGAGGCTTGCCCGCATCCCGCGCAGCCCCGATGCCCATCGCGACATTTGCAACACCGAGCGATACATTTTCGATCGACGGATCGTAGAAGAAGAAAATCGCACTGAGCGCACTCGGCATCTCGTCCCACAGTCCAACGCCCACGAGTCTGCCCCCGTCGGCGTCGTCGCGAAATGTAACTTCACGCAGGCATGCATGCGGCGCCGCAAAATCGCGTACGTACGACTCTCGGGTGTGTCCGCTCGAAGGCCACTCGCGCACGCGCTCGCGGTCGCTGTGCCATCTCGCATAAAGAGCAAGGCGTTCCGCGTCGACTTTGGCGACGCCCACTTCGCGTCGAAAACGTGCCGCGCTCTTTGCGGCACGCCTTTGGCTCCTGCTCGGCACGAATGCACCACTGAGCACACGCAGCGTGACGCACTCGCCGCAAGGACTGCACGCGGGTCGAAAATAGACCCTTCCGAAACGACGCCATCCTCGCGAGACCAACGCCTCAAGCTCCGCCGGGGCCACGTTCTCGAGCACCATCATCTCAAGCTGCGCGTCATCGCGCGCAAGGTACGAGCATTCTCGCGGCTCTTCGATCAAGTGCTGAAGCAGATGAGCCACAACACAAAGCTACGCTGCTGCGCGATCCAGTTCGACGATCATCTGCTCACCGGTCACCTTATCGGCGGCGGCGCCGTCGTAGAACTTCATGAGGCCTGCGCGAGCGTAGTGCGGAATAACGCGTGGTGAGAGCAAACCTATCTCGCGCAAATTGGGAACGAGTCGCGAGAACATGACTTGCCGAAACTGCTGCATGCCTGGAACCGTGTGCGCGAATTTTCGCCAAGTCTCGCGCGGCACGAGACCCTCGAACCACTCCTCGTACACCTCATAGGCAAGGAAGCGATTGCGCATCAGCAACGCAACCTCGAAGGCCCAGTCTTCGCGTTCTTGGCGCTCTCGCTCGCTGAGCTCTTTGGCGATGTGCTCGCGCAGGGCAAGTACGCCGTAGTGCACGTGCCGCGCCTCATCCTGGATCACCATCTTGAGCAGCTCCTTCAAGAGCGGCTCTTTGGTCATGCGATACATGCTTCCGAAGGCGCCGAGTGCGAGGCCCTCGACCATGATCTGCATGCCGAGGAACTTCATGTCCCAGCGCGAATCGCTCATCAACGCATCGATGATCACAAAGAGGTTGTCGTTGATATGGTAAAGGCGGTTGAGCTTTTGATCGAGGTAGCGGTGAAACACCTCGACGTGACGCCCTTCGTCCATCACTTGCGTTGCGCCATAGAGCTTACCGTCGAAAAATTGCACAGCCTCGGTTACTTGTGCCGACGCAAAGAGCGCACCTTGTTCGCCGTGCAAAAACTGGCTGAGCGTCCACGACGAAAGGCTGTGAAGGAACTTGCGTTGTTCGAGTGCGTTGAGGCGCACGCCCATCTCCACTTGCATGCGATCGAAGTCCACGAAAGTGGGCGGCAATACTGGCCGCTCGGGGCTTAGTGGATCAACATCGATGTGCCATGGCAGTTGCGTATCGCTGTCCCATTGCCCTTGCTTTGCACGCGTGTACAGTGCACGCATCTCGGGCATGTCTGAGGGGTAGCCCCAATCGAAGTGAGCCTCGTGGGTGGCACCAATCTTCGTCGGCACGTCTTGCTTGCCGCGCTTCAGGATGAGACCGCGAACGCCGGCCGGGCCGAGCGAAGCCATGACACGCGGATCGCTAATCGCACGGAAGAGCGTTGCGACCTCGAGATACGCATCGAGCTGGTTGCGCATTTTGTGTGGCAAGAACCGAGTAAGATTGCGTGTGTCGAACATGGGAGAGCTCCCTTGGTCACATTGCGGTGAAAAAATCGCGAACTTTGGTCTCGTGGTAGCGCACCAAGAAGCGGTGGATCATTGGCAAGCCGAGAGCGACAAGGCGCGCAATTTCGGCCGCCGGAATGCTCTCGAGAAGCGTGGTCAGAACAACGCGTTCCTGCTTGAACATATGGCTGATCGATTGTTCGTAAATCGACATCACGATCTCGGGCGTGAAACCGAGCTCGCGCGTGAAGCCGGCCTGCCGCACCTCGCCCCAGAGCTCCACCATCCACACGTCGTCTTGCCTCATGAACAAGCGGCCCTGCGTATCCTCGCGCGTACCGAAGAGGCCGGTCGCGATCATCGCGTCGAAATCCGCGCGATCGATCCCCGAACGCAGGAGTAGGTCGCTTACCGAGATGCCAACATATTCGTCACTCTTAACGATCGATTTAGGCAGTTGTTCCTTCACTTCTGCGAAGAGGCGCTGCTGCGCAGGGGTGAAGCCATCGTCTGTGTCGTCGAGCACAGCGCGAATCGCCTTGAGCGGTAAGAAGCGTTCGTGCTGCAACTTCTTAATCAAGAGGATGCGCTCAACATGAACGTCGCCGTAATAGGCCATGTTGCGGCCCGTCTTCAGGCCCTCAGCGACGAGACCCTGCTGGATGTAAAAGTGTATCGCCTGGCGCGGAAGGCCCGTGCGATCGCAGAGGTCCTTCATTCGATAGGGGTAGTCGCTGCGCCGGATCGCCTGCTGCATCAACCCACCTCAACTTCGAGGTCGCTCAAGACGCACGCGACGCACGCGAGCACGGCACCCTCTCTTCGCTCGGTCTCGGTAAGGCAGTTCGGCTCGGCC